>CBIMKI010000164.1:0-6868 GCA_966244395.1 uncultured Sphingobium sp.
ATTCGGTCGCCGTGACCAACAACCGCCAGCAGGCGGACACCGGCACGAAAATGATCCATAACGGTAAAAATACCCGCTCGACCATCGTCTCTAAGGGCATCAGCGCGGGCCGCTCCAACGGCACTTATCGCGGCCTGGTGCGCATGGGCCCCAATGCCGAAGGCGCGCGCAACTTCACCCAGTGCGATTCGCTGCTGCTGGGCGACCGCTGCGGCGCCCACACCGTGCCCTATATCGAAGTGAAGAACCCCTCGGCCATCGTCGAGCACGAGGCGACGACCAGCAAGATCAGCGACGACCAGCTCTTCTATGCCATGCAGCGCGGCCTCGACGCCGAGAGCGCCGTGGGCCTCATCGTCAACGGCTTCGCCAAGGACGTGCTCCAGCAGCTTCCCATGGAATTCGCCGTTGAGGCGCAGAAGCTGCTCGGCATCAGCCTGGAAGGGTCGGTCGGATGATGGTTAAGCCGACAATCGTCCTTAACGGGATTGTAACGAATCGCGCGCCGCGGCTAAATCCCGCTCAGCCCGGTAAGACGTGGAAATCCCCGGGCCGCTCTAGGGAGGGAAGCGACGATGAAGTCTGGTCTGACCGCAATCATGGTTATCATGGCCGGCTCCGTGTCGCTTCCCGCCTTTGCCCAGGACGCAGCGCCCCAGCCCGTCGCGGTCTCGGCCGACGACCTGCCGCTGACCGCGCGCTTCGCGACGCTGCTGGGCAGCTATCGCAATTGCGTGCTGGAGCAGGTGGACGATGCGCCGCTCGGCCTCCAGCAGGATATGGCGAAGAACGCCATGCAGGCCTGCGCCCTGACGCGCGGGGAACTGCGCAATCAGCTCATCGCGGACATTCAGGCGCAGGATACGCGGATGGACGCGGATCTCGCGGCGCAGAGCGCGGACAATGGACTTCAGCAGGTCGATCCGATGATCGAGGCCGCGGCCGTCGACTGGGCGCATGTGCGCTACGCGCGCAACATGATCTGAGCGGACGCTCGCTCGCTTTCATTGCAGATGAAGTGCTGCCGTTCGCGAGGGGTCGCCTGACGGCGGCGCCCGAACGCATCGTCATGCCGCTCGCCGACGTGCCGCTCATGGCCATGAGCGGCGACGATTTTGCCGTGCGGAGCGGCCGCGCCCGCGCGACCGGGCGGATGACCGCCACGGATTATCGGGACGGGGAAGTCGGATGAGCGCGACCATGCCCCATGAGGAACGCCATCGCGACGGCTCGCTCTGGGCACGCGGGCAGACGCTCGACGGCGTGCCGCACGGCTATTGGGAATGGTTCCGCAAATCCGGCACGATCATGCGCTCGGGCACATTCGATCGCGGCGCCCAGATCGGCGAATGGACCACTTATGACCAGGGCGGCGCCGTCTACAAGGTGACGGCGATGAAGCCCGGGAAGGCGAACAAGTAGATGCTGACTATCGACAATCTCCAGGCCGAAATCGACGGCAAGCCGATCCTCAAGGGCCTCTCGCTCGCGCTCAATCCCGGCGAGATCCATGCGATCATGGGGCCCAATGGCGCGGGCAAGTCGACGCTCGCGTATGTTCTGGGCGGGCGCCCGGCCTATGAAGTGACGGGCGGCGCGGTGGACTTCGAAGGGCGCGATCTGCTCGATATGGAGCCGCATGAACGCGCTGCCGCGGGACTTTTCCTCGGCTTCCAGTATCCGGTCGAGATTCCGGGCATCTCCAATGTGCAGTTCCTGCGCGAGGCACTCAACAGCCAGCGCAAGCTGCGCGGCGAGGCTCCGCTCAGCGCCGCCGATTTCCTGCGCCTCGCGCGCGAGAAGGCGGGGCTGCTCGGGCTCGACATGGAGATGCTGAAGCGCCCGGTGAATGTCGGCTTCTCCGGCGGCGAGAAGAAACGTGCCGAAATGGTTCAGATGGGCATCTTGAATCCCCGCCTCGCCATTCTCGACGAGACCGACAGCGGCCTCGACATCGATGCGCTCAAGACCGTGGGCGCCGGCATCAACGCGATCATGCGCGCGCCGGACAAGGCCGTGCTGCTCATCACCCATTATCAGCGCCTGCTCGATTATGTGCGGCCCGATTTCGTCCATGTGCTGGCCGAAGGGCGCATCGTGAAATCGGGCGGCCCGGAGCTGGCCCTGACGCTGGAACGCGAGGGCTATGCCGAGGTGGTCCCGGCGTGAGCGTCCTGCTGGCCTTGACCCTGATGGCCGCGGCAGCCGACCCGGCGCCGGAAGGGGCGCCGGCGACGCCGCCTGTCCTGGTGGACGAAACAGACGTGCTCGTGATGGCACGCAAGCTCGACGAGGTGAAGCTCTCCATCCGCCGCGACGGCGATGGCCGCCTGCAATGTTCGGCGACCGAATCGACCGGCCTCCCGAAGCTGGATGCGCAGCTTTGCCGCGCCACGCTGGATTGCATCGACAAGGGCGGCTGGACCGAGAAGCTGGTGCGCCAATGCGTGCAGGAGCGCAGGCCCGCCCTCATCGAGGCAATGCGCCAGCAGCTTCTTGAGCGGCGAGAGCGGGAAATCGCGCAGAATGACGGAGACGGCGCATGAACCCTGCCGCGACGCTCCCCACGCGCAAGGATGAGGCCTGGCGCTATAGCGACCTCGACGCCGCCGCGCGCGCATGGCCCGCCGACGAACCGCAGCGGTTCATTGTCGCGTCCGGGCAGCGCATGGTCCATGCTCTGTTGCAGGATGCCGATCCGGCCCAGGCGGTCATCCGCGATCTGGTCATAGAGATCGGCGCGGGCGGCACCTTCGACCTTCACTTGCTCGACATGGGCGGCGCGCTCGGCCGGGTCACGCTGGACGTGACGCTGCACGAAGGCGCGCATTTCGAACTCAAGGCCGCGCTGCTGGGCGCGGGCGAGCAGACCATCGAGCTGGTGACGAAGGTTCGCCATGTCGAGCCGCGGGCCACCAGCCGGCAGACCGTGCGCGCCATTGCCGCGAGCCGCGCCACGGTGAGCTATCTGGGGCAGGTCGCGGTCGCGCGCGACGCGCAGCAGACCGATGCCGAGCAGAGCTTCAAGGCCATGCTGCTCGATCGCGGCGCCACGGCCAATGCCAAGCCGGAACTGGAGATCTTCGCCGACGACGTCAAATGCGCCCATGGCGCCAGCATCGGCGAACTCGATCGCACCGCGCTCTTCTATCTCGCCTCGCGCGGGCTCGACCCGACGGGCGCACGTACGCTGCTGCTCCGGGCCTTCATCGCCGGCCTCTTCGACGACATGGCCGACGCAGCGGAGCATGCGCGCTTCGAGACGGCGGCGCTCGCCAGGCTGGAGGCCATGGCGCAGCGGGAGGTCGCGATATGACGGACAATGCCACCGGCCTGCCTCGCCCCGCCCTGGATGAAGGCACGACCAGCCTGCCCTCGCCCGCCGGTCACGCCGCGCCGAAAACGGCAGTGCGCGCCGACTTCCCCGGCCTGTACACGGCCGACGGACAGCCCTGGCACTATCTCGACACGGCCGCCACCGCGCAGAAGCCGCAGGCAGTCATCGACGCGACCGTCCGCGCGATGGGCGCCGATTATGCGACTGTCCACCGCGGCGTCTATGCCCGCTCGGCGGACATGACGCTGGCCTTCGAGGCCGCGCGCGAGCGCGTGGCGCGCTTCGTCAATGCCCGCGCAGCGGACGAGATCGTCTTCGTGCGCGGCGCGACCGAGGGCATCAATCTCGTCGCCAACAGCTGGGGCGGCGCGCATCTGAGGCCCGGCGACCGCATCCTGCTCTCCATGCTGGAGCATCATTCCAACATCGTGCCCTGGCAGATCATTGCCGAGCGGACGGGCGCGGCCATCGACGTCGTGCCGCTCACCGGCGACGGCAAGATCGACCTCGATGCCATGGCCGCGATGATCGGGCCGCAACACCGGCTCGTCGCGCTCGCCCATGTATCGAACGTGCTGGGCTCGCCGCTGGACGTCGCCCGCGCGGCGCGCATCGCCCATGAGGCCGGCGCGCTGCTGCTGGTCGACGGCTGCCAGGCGGCGCCGCGCATGGCGCTGGACGTGCAGGCGCTCGGCTGCGATTTTTATCTCTTCTCGGGCCACAAGCTCTATGGGCCGACCGGCATCGGCGCGCTCTGGGCGCGGCGCGAGATATTGGCAGCCATGCCGCCCTGGCACGGCGGCGGCGCGATGATCGATACCGTGACCTTCGCCCGCACGACCTATGCGCCGCCGCCCGCCCGGTTCGAGGCGGGTACGCCGGCCATTGTGGAAGTGATCGGCCTGGCCGCCGCGCTCGATTATATCGATGCGATCGGGCTCGATACCATTGCCGCGCATGAGGCCGCCCTGGTGCAGCAGACCCGCGCGGCACTGCGCGGCATCAACTCCATCCGCCTGCTGGGGCCGGACGACGCCTGCGGCATCGTCTCCTTCGCGATGGACGGGGTTCACCCGCACGACATCGGCACCATATTGGACGAGAACGGCGTGGCGATCCGCGCCGGTCACCACTGCGCCCAGCCGCTGATGTCGCATCTGCATGTCGATGCGACGGCGCGGGCCAGTTTCGGCATCTACAATGACGAGAACGACGTCGCGGCACTGGTTCGCGGCCTCGAGCGCGTAAGGACGATTTTCGGATGAACGAGGAAAGCAGGATCAGGACCCGGGACGTCGACCATGTCGACAAGCCGCCCCGCGCGCGCGTCGAGGACGCCGAGCGGGCCGCGATGGACAGCTTGCCCGAGCCGGTGGCCCGCAAGCGCGACTATCTCGATGGTTTCCTGAAGCAGCAACCCGCCGCGCAGCCCACCGGAGAGCCGGGCGGCGACGTGTATGAAGCGGTCATCGATGCGCTCAAGGAGATCTATGACCCGGAGATTCCGGTGAACATCTACGATCTCGGCCTCATCTACGGCGTCGACGTGACGCCGGACGGCCACGCCCATGTCACCATGACGCTGACCACGCCGCATTGCCCGGTCGCCGAGTCCATGCCGGGCGAAGTGGAGATGCGCGTGGGCGCCGTGCCGGGCGTCGGCCATGCCGAGGTCAATCTCGTCTGGGACCCGCCCTGGGACCCCCACAAGATGAGCGACGAAGCCAAGCTCGAATTGGGGATGCTGTGAGTCATCCTGTGGCCCTTCCCATAGCGGATCGCCTCGGACAGGCCTTTCGCCCGGCGCACTGCGCTGGCGTTTCGCGCGCGGCATCCCATATGGGGCATGTCCCATTCCTCAAGGTGCCTCGATGAACGCCCCCACTGCCACCCCGACCCGCGCCCGCCCCGCCGCCGTCACGCTGACCGCGGCCGCGCAGCAGCGCGTGGCCGATCTCATGGCCCGCGCGCCGGAGGGCGCCATCGGCGTCAAGCTCTCGACGCCGCGCCGGGGATGCTCGGGCCTGGCTTATTCGGTCGACTATGTGACTGAGGCGGCCAGCTTCGATGAGCGCATCGAGACGCCGGGGGGACCCTTTTTCATCGATGCGGCCAGTGTTCTTTACCTCATTGGTTCAGTGATGGACTGGAATGAGGATGATTTCACGGCCGGCTTCGTCTTCACCAATCCCAACGCCAAGGGAAGCTGCGGCTGCGGCGAGAGCTTCACCGTTTGAGTAAGCTCGACGGCGGATCGCTCCGGCCGGATCGAGACGCCCGAGGGTGATCGCCCGACCTTGAATTGTCATTGCGAGCGGCGCAGCCGCGCGGCAATCCGGCGTCCCACGCTATCGCACTGGATTGCTTCCCCCGCTTTTGCCGGGATCGCAATGACGACCGCGACATTCCGCCTTCAGAACCGCATGGTCCAGCGCATGGCCGCGCCGAGATCGACCGGCATGGCGGCGATGTTCCCCGCCTGCGTGCGCAGGAACAAATTGGCGCCCAGCCACCCGCCCGAGATGCCGAGGCCGTAGCTCAACTCATAATCGCGCTCGGAGCCCTGCGGCGCGAGGTCGAGTGCCGTGCGGGCCATTACGGCTGTTTCGCTGCGCCAATCCCAGCCCTGTGGCAGATTGAGCATCAGGCGGCTGCTTGTGACCCTGAGCGGCGCGGCGATACGCAGGCCGATGAGATCGCCCGCCGCGAAGGTGCCGCTGCGCGCGACATCCAGCGACCAGGCCCGTGTGCGCATGATGCCGCCTTTCTCCAGCGCACCGCCGGCAGCGGCCCGCGTCCAGCCGCGCTGCAAGGCGGCCGTGACGCGCAGCCCGTCCACGGGCTCGGCGGTCATGTCGAGCGAAACGAACAGGCTCCGCGCCGATTGCGCGCCGAGCGCAGGGGCGAAGCGCGCGCCGAGCGCACTATCCTGTTCGGTCACCAGCTTGAGGCCGCTTCCCAGCGCAATGCGCCTCCCCGTCCATGAAAGGGCCGACAGGACCGCCTGATAGCGCGCGCCCTCATCCTGGAACGGCGCGGCAAACAGGCCCGGCCGCGCTGCTTCGCGCCCGTCGACGCTGCCGGCCTCGATCCCGCTCAGCAGCGCAAGGCCAGGGCCGATATCCTGCCGCCACGCAAGGCTGCTCTGCGCGCGCCATTCGCCGGCCATGGCGCCCCCGCCGGCCGGCGCCATGAGGAAGGCGGGCCGGGGTGCGACCGCCATCGATTGCATCAGGTCCGAAAGCCCCGTCCGCAGGCCCAGCGCCACGGCCGTTCCCGGCGCGATCTGCGCGGCGACCGTGCCGGAGAAGAAGCGCGTCGACCGCTCGTCCCTGATGCCCGCATCCGCCAGCGCGGGACGGCTCGGCGCGATATTGAACGCAAGGCTGAGCGGCCCCGCCGCCCCGCGCAATTGACGGCTGGTCCCGGCCAGCGCCGCGATGAAGCGGCTGCGCAATGCCGGCCGCTCCATGCCAGCCGAAAGATCGGTGCGGAACGGCCGCCGGTAGCTGTCGAGGATCACGGCATTCA
>CBIMKI010000165.1:0-6863 GCA_966244395.1 uncultured Sphingobium sp.
TCCCGCGCGCCCTGTTGGAGGCGCCGCTGCCGGACGTGCCCCGCAAGGCCCCGCTCTTCACGCCGGGCGGCCTCGTCTATGAGGTCAATGTGCGCGGCTTCACCATGCGCCATCCGCTGGTGCCGCCCGGCGAGCGCGGCACGCTCGGCGCGCTCGCCCATCCGGCGATCATCGCGCACCTCATGAAGCTGCGCGTGACGGCGGTGGAACTCATGCCCATCGTCGCCTGGATCGACGAGCGCCATCTGCCGCCCTTGGGCCTGCGCAATGCCTGGGGCTATAATCCGGTCGTGCCCATGGCGCTCGATCCGCGGCTGGTCCCCGGCGGCATGGCCGAGCTGCGTCGCACGGTCGCGGCGCTGCACGAGGCGGGCATCGGCGTGATCCTGGACCTGGTCTTCAATCACACCGGCGAGAGCGACGCCGAGGGCCCCATCCTCTCCCTGCGCGGTCTCGACAATGACGCTTATGCCCATGAGCTGGACGGGCGCCTCATCAACGATACCGGCACCGGCAACATGCTGGACTTCGCGCAGGCCCCGGTGCGCGCGCTGACACGCGCCAGCCTGCGCCATTTCGTGCGCCAGGCGGGCGTGGACGGCTTCCGCTTCGATCTCGCGCCCGTCATGGCGCGCGGCCCCGGCTTCGATGAGCGAGCGCCGATCTTCGGCGAGATCGCGGCGGACCCATGGCTCGCGGATCGGGTGCTCATCGCCGAACCCTGGGACATCGGCCCCGGCGGCTATCAGCTCGGGCGCTTCCCCCGCGATTGGCTGGAATGGAACGATGCCTTCCGCGACGAGATGCGCCGCTTCTGGCGCGGCGACGGGGCCTTCGGCGCCTTCGTCACGCGGCTGGCGGGCTCGTCGGACATTTTCGGCAAGCCCAGCCGCAGCGTCAATTTCCTCGCCGCGCACGACGGTTTCACGCTCGCCGACACGGTGCGCTATGCGGAGAAGCACAATGAGGCCAATGGCGAGTATAATCGCGACGGCCATGACGAGAACTGGAGCTGGAACCACGGCGTCGAGGGCCACTGCGCGGACCCGGCCATCTGCGCCGCCCGCGCCGCGAATCTGCGCGCCCTGCTCGCCAGCCTCTTTGCTTCGACCGGCACGATCATGCTGACCGCCGGCGACGAATTCGGCCGCACCCAGCACGGCAACAACAATGCCTATGCGCAGGACAATGAGACGAGCTGGGTGGACTGGGAGCGGCGCGACGTTGCGCTCGAGGATTTCGTGGCGGCGCTCGCCCAGCAGCGCATGAGCGGGATCGGCTGTTTCGCTTACTTTCCGGAGCCGGGCGAATGGCGCCGGCCGGATGGCGCGCTCATGCAGGTGGCGGACTGGGAATCGCCCGCGACGCAGGGCGTCGTCTACGAGGCGCCGCTCGCCGACGGGCGGCGTTTCCGGCTGGAGATCGATCGTCCCGCGCGGCGTGTCTTAGTTGACATTGTCTAGGCTTGGGAGAAGAACGGAGGGCACAAGCCGGGCGCGATTCACGCAGATGGATCGGCAGAACCGGCGCCTTCCGTTGGGAAGCGACCAGGCGCCCGCCGCCCGGTCGCAATGGCCGGGACCGGAGCAGTTTTGCAAGCCCGGCGGCGTTCGCCGGGCCGGCGCAGTCAGGAGAGAATGTCGATGGAACAGCTGAACGGCGAACTCGCCTTCATCACCGGCGGCGCATCGGGCGCGGGGCTGGGGCAGGCCAGGGTCTTCGGCCGGGCGGGGGCGAGGATCGTCATCGCCGACATCCGCCAGGAAGCGATCGACAAGGCACTGGCCGAACTCAAGGCCGAGGGCATCAAAGCGCACGGCATCGTCCTCGATATCACCGATCGCGCGGCCTATGCGGCGGCGGCGGACGAAGTGGAGCGCGTGTTCGGCCAGGCGCCGACCATCCTCTCCAACACCGCGGGCGTGAACAGCTTCGGCCCGGTCGAGAACACCACCTATGACGATTTCGACTGGATCGTCGGCGTCAATCTGGGCGGCGTCATCAATGGCTGCGTGACCTTAGTGCCGCGGATGATCGCGAGCGGGCGGCCCGGCCATATCGTCACCGTCTCTTCGGTCGGCGGGCTCATGGGCAGCAGCATGGCCGCGCCTTATTCGGCGGCCAAGGCGGCGGTCGTCAATCTCATGGAGAGCTATCGCATGGGCCTCGCGCCGCATGGCATCGGCGTCTCGGTCTGCTGCCCGGCCAACATCAAGTCCAACATCGCCGAGGCGAGCAAGCTGCGCCCGGAGAAGTTCGGCAAGAGCGGCTATGTGGAGAATGCGCAATCCATCGCCTCGCTCCAGTCGATCCACCAGTTCGGGCTGGAGCCCGATGCGCTGGCCCAGGCGATCTTGACGGGCATCAAGGACAACGCCCTCTACATCATCCCCTATCCCGAAATGCGCGACGAACTGGCGAAGCATTTCCAGCAGATCGTCGATTCCGTCGCGCCGATGGAGAGCGACCCGGAAGGCGCGCGCCAGCGTGTCGAGGCGCTCGCCAACTGGCGGGAGGGGCGCAGCAAGGTGTTCAACGAGGAGGGGCAGGGCTGAGCCTTCCTTCCGCCGGCATTCCCGCGTTCGCGGGAATGACGATTGAAATGAGATCGAGGAGACCAATCTGATGCTCACACTCTACAGCTTCGGCCCCGGCGCCAATTCGCTCAAACCCATGGCGACGCTCTATGAGAAGGAGCTGGAGTTCAAACAGCATTTCATCGACCCTTCCAGGTTCGAGCAGCATTCGGACTGGTTCAAGAAGATCAATCCGCGCGGCCAGGTGCCGGCGCTCGAGCATGACGGGCGGATCATCACCGAATCGACCGTGATCTGCGAATATCTGGAGGATGTCTTCCCCGATGCCGGCGCCTCGCTGCGCCCGGCCGATCCCTATTGGCGCGCGCAGATGCGCGTCTGGACCAAGTGGGTCGACGAATATTTCTGCTGGTGCGTCTCCACCATCGGCTGGGCCTATGGCATCCGCCCCATTGCCCAGAAGATGAGCGAGGAGGAGTTCGAGGCGCATATCAGGAACAATGTGCCCATCCCCGAGCAGCAGCTGAAGTGGCGCCGTGCGCGCAACGGCTTCCCGCAGGAGATGCTTGACGAGGAGTTCCGCAAGGTGCGCGTCTCCGTGCAGCGGCTGGAGGAGACGCTCAGCAAGCAGGATTATCTGTTGGAGACCGGCTACAGCCTCGCCGACATCTGCAATTTCGCCATCGCCAACGGGCTCGATCGGCCGGGCGGCTGGTTCAACGAGTTCGTGAACGAGAAGGACACGCCCGGCCTCATCGCCTGGACCAACCGGATCAAGGAACGCCCCGCCATCGCGAAGATGTTTGCCGAGGCCAAGCGGGAAGAGCTGCTGAAGGATCGGTAAGCGCGCAACGGGGCATTACGGATTTCAGATCGAAGGACCATCATGGCCAAGAACAACATCATCACCCTCTACGACCTCCAACTGGAGAGCGGCTGCACCATCAGCCCCTATGTGTGGCGCACCAAATATGCGCTGGCGCACAAGGGCTTCGAGATCGACATCGTGCCCGGCGGCTTCACCGGCATCGAGGAGCGCACGGGCGGCAAGTCCGCGCGCTGCCCGGTCATCGTGGACGATGGCGAATGGATTCTCGATAGCTGGGTGATCGCGGAATATCTGGACGAGAAATATCCCGACCGGCCGATGCTCTTCGAGGGTGAGACCCAGAAGAACCTCATGAAGTTCCTCGACAACTGGCTCTGGTCGACGGCGGTCGGCCCGTGGTTCCGCTGCTACATCCAGGATTATCACGACCTGTCGCTGCCGCAGGACCGCGACTATGTGCGCTGGAGCCGCGAGCAGTGGTTCCTGGGCGGGCAGACGCTGGAAGAGGTGCAGGCCGGGCGCGAGAACCGCCTGCCGCTGGTGCCGCCGACGCTGGAGCCCTTCCGCAAGATTCTGGGGGAGACGAAGTGGCTGGGCGGCGATACGCCCAATTTCGCGGATTTCTCGGCCCTGTCGGTGTTCCTCTGGACCGCGTCGGTCGCCACCACGCCCCCGCTCACCGAGGATGATCCGCTGCGCGACTGGCTGGATCGCGGCTTCGATCTCTATGGCGGCCTGGGGCGTCATCCGGACATGAACTCCCTCTTCGGCTTGAAGCTGCGCCCGGGCGACCCCGAGCCTTTCGTCAAGGTGACCGGCCCGGCCGGCGCGGGCGGCCAGGGCATCAACAAGGGCCCGACGACCACGAAGATGCCGCAGCGCGAGGCGGCCAAGGCGGACTAAGCAAGCCAGCCTACCAGTGCTCCTGCGCAGGCAGGAGCCCAGGGCGCAATAGCGCTACGACGCCCTGGGCTCCTGCCTGCGCAGGAGCACACGGAAAACCTCGCTCCGCATCGCGGCGCCACCAAGACCGGAGACGGACATGTCCACCCAGGCCCTCACCATCTACCACATCCCCGGCTGTCCCTTCTCTGAGCGCGTGGAGATCATGCTCGCGCTCAAGGGGTTGGCGATGGAGGATGTGGAGATCGACATCTCCCGTCCGCGCCCGGAGTGGCTGCTCGCCAAGAGCGGCGGCACGACCGCGCTGCCGCTGCTCGACATCGAGAATGGCGAGACGCTCAAGGAGAGCATGGTCATCCTGCGCTATCTGGAGGATCGCTATCCCGAGCCCGCAGTGCGCCATCCGGACCCTTATTGTCACGCGGTCGAGGGCATGCTGGCGGAGCTTTCCGGTCCCTTTTCCGGCGCAGGCTATCGCATGATCCTCAATCGCGAGCCCGACAAACGCGATGAGATGCGCGCGGCGGTGGACGCGGAATTCGCGAAGATCGACACTTTCCTCAAGCGCTATGCCAAGGGCGGCCCCTTCCTCTTCGGTGACCGCTTCGGCTGGGCGGAAGTGGCCATGACGCCCATGTTCAAGCGTCTGTGGTTCCTCGATTATTATGAGGATTACGAGGTGCCCGCGCATCTCGACCGCGTCATCGCATGGCGCGCGGCCTGCGTCGCCCATCCCGCCGCGCAGCACCGCAGCCGGGAGGAACTGCTCAAACTCTATTACGACTATAGCCAGGGCGGCGGCAACGGCCGCATTCCGGAAGGGCGCCGCATCTCCAGCTTCACGCCGGAGAGCGACTGGCGCACCCGGCCCATGCCGCCGCGCGACAAATGGGGCCATAAAGCCACAGATGCGGAGCTGGGTCTGACCGCCGCCTGAAAGAAGAGTGACAGAGTCAACTTCCCCGGCTAGCTTCTCCTGACTGCCGCAGAAAAATGAGCGTGCAGGCAATCAGGGACGGGAGAGGGTGTTGCGTTTCGAGGGGATATTGCTTGCGCTTGGCCTATGTGCCGCGTGGGCCGCGCCGGTCGTGGCGCAGGAGCAGGATGCACAGGGGCGCACGGTCTATGGCGCCGATTTCTTCCGGACCTTCTCGCCGGCCAATGCCCTTCAGATGGTGCAGCGCCTGCCCGGCTTCTCCATCGACGCCGGCAGCAGCGAAGTGCGCGGCTTCGGCCAGGCGGCGGGCAATATCGTCATCAACGGCCAGCGGCCGAGTTCCAAGAGCGACGATGTCTCCACCGTGCTCTCGCGTATCCCCGCCTCGCGCGTGCTGCGTATCGAGCTGGCCTCGGGCAATGAATTCGGCGCGGACTATGCCGGCAAGCCGCAGGTCGCCAATGTCGTGCTCACCGACGCGGGCGGCCTTGCCGGCAATATCGAGGGCAAGCTGGAGCGCGAGTTCACCGGGCGGCTGCTGCCGCGTGTCGCGGTCTCCGCCATCTGGCGCACGGGCGCCTCGAGCTTCAGCGGCTCCATCACGCATCAGCGTTTCAGCCTGACCGAGGACGGCTTCGATCGCCGGATCGGCCTGCCGGCGGGCGGCGAGATCGAATATCGCGACGTGTTCAGCCGCAATACCGAGCCCTTCACCACCGCCTCGGCGGGCTGGGCGCTGGAGGAAGCGCCGGACCGCGCCATCCACATCAATGGCAAGGCTTCATGGGACAAGTGGGTCATCGCCCAGACCAGCCATGTCTACCGGCCCACGCGCGCCACGCCAGGCGGCCATGTGATGGACAGCCTCTATGAGGAGGATCATCTCTGGCGCACATGGGAGCTGAGCGGCGACATCACGCGGCCGCTCGCGGGCGGCGCGATCAAGCTCAATGCTCTGGCCACCCACCGCCACCGCCGCAACGACGACGGCCTCTACCATGAGAGCGTCGCCGGCGCCTCGCCCAATGGCTTCTACCAGAGCTTCGACGACTGGCGCGACGAGCGGGTCGCGCGCCTGGCCTGGAGCCGGCCGGACCTGGGCGGCTGGGCCGTCGAGCTGGGCGCGGAGGGCGCCTACAACCGGCTGAAGAGCGATCTCGATCTCTATTCGGTACTGCCCACCGGCGCGCGCGTGCCGATGAACCTGCCCATCTCCGACGCTGTCGTCTCGGAATATCGCGGCGAGGGCTTCGTCAATGCCGGGCGCATGATCGGCCGGGCGCTGCGGCTCGACCTGGGTGTCAACTACGAGGCCTCGCGCCTCACCGTGGCCGGCGACGCGACGGCGCGGCGCACGCTCCAGTTCCTCAAGCCCAAGCTCTCGCTCGACTGGACGCCGGGCTCACCGGCGGGGCGCCGACGGTGGGCGTGCTCGTGAGAGAGTTCGGCCCCGAACGAGCCGGTTGCGAGGTCGCTGTCCGCAACCGCGGTCCCGTCAGAAGCTTCGGGACCAGCGGAAGCCGGGAGACCAGACCGGGAGAAGGACCAAGTGGATCCGTGTCACCGCGCGTGGTGACGTCCGCACCGATTCGACGAGACTGCTCGCAAGAGACGCTCGACGAGAGGATCCCCAAGCTCCGCCAGCGAAACTGAAGCC
>CBIMKI010000166.1:0-6850 GCA_966244395.1 uncultured Sphingobium sp.
CTGGCAGCGTGGCTGATGCTCGCCTGCTGGGCGATCGTGACGGGCCTTTCCATGCGCCGCGCGGCGCACAGGACACGGCTCCATACCGAGCGCATGGCTTCGCTGCTGCATTCCGCGCCGGCCATTCCGGTCGTCGTGCGCGGCGACGGGCGCATCGAGGCGTCGGCGCGCCTCGCAAGCTGGCTGGGCCGGACGGAGATGCCGGTCTATTTCTCCGAGCTGGTCGATGAGAATGGCGGGCTGGAACCCGACGACGCGCGTATCCTCGCGGCGGACGTGAAGGCGGCGCAGCGCGGCGGCAAGCCGTTCATGCTGCCGGTGCGGGCAAAAGGCTCCAGCCGCACGCTGATCGTGCGCGGCGGCCCGGCCGATCCTGAGCTGACCCATCCGGGCAGCGCAGTCCTCTGGGTCTTCGATTCGACCGGGAGCCAGGCCCAGATCGAGGATCTGCGCGGGCAGGTGGCGCGCTATCGCGATGCGCTGGAGGCGCTCTCCGGCGTCATCGAGGCCGCGCCCATGCCCGTATGGCACCGCACGCCCGACCAGCGTCTCAGCCTCGTCAACAGCGCCTATGTCCATGCGGTGGACGGTCGCAGCGCCCAGCAGGTCATCGAGCAGGGCATCGAACTCATCGAATCGGTGGACGGGGTCTCGCCCGGCGCCAATGCGGCCCTGGTCGCCGATGCGCAGGCGCCGAGCGCGCGCATGGTGCCCGTCACCGTCGACGGCGAGCGCCGCCTGATGCGTGTGGTCGACGTGCCGCTGGGGCCCGCTGGCGTCGCGGGCTATGCCATCGACATGCACGAGCTGGAGCAGGCCCGCGCAGAGCTTAAGAATCTCGCCCAGGCCAATCGCGACATGCTGGATCGCCTGTCGGCCGGCGTGGTCCAGTTCGGCGCGAACCAGAAGCTGCAATTCTGCAACCAGCCCTTCCTCAGCATCTTCGGCCTCAAGCCCGAAATGGCGGCCGTCGACACCGATTTCGACCGGGTGCTGGATGCCATGCGCGACGCCGGCCTCGTCCCCGAGACGCCCGATTTTCCCGCTTGGCGCAGGGCGCGGCGGCAGTGGTTCCATTCGCCCGCCGCGCTGGAGGAGAACTGGCTGCTGCGTGATGGCGTGCACCTGCGTGTCTATGCCCAGCCGCTGCCCGACGGCGGCCTGCTCCTCATCTTCGAGGACCGCACCGAGCATGTGCAGCTCGCCAGCTCGCGCGATACGCTGCTGCGCGTGCGCAACGCCACGCTGGACAATCTGTTCGAGGCGATCGCCGTGTTCGCGGCGGACGGCCGCCTGCACCTGTGGAACAGCAAGTTCCGCCAGATCTGGACGGTGCAGGAAAGCGCGCTCGCCAGCCATCCGCGCGTCGACGAGCTGATGGCGACGCTCTCGGATCGGCTCTCCCGTCCGCAGCAGGCGAGCCTCGTGCATCAGCTCATCCGCGCCGCCACGGTCGAGCGGCGCCAGCGCGGCGGCCGCATCGCCTTTGCGGACGGACGCTATTTCGAGTTCGCCGCCATTCCGCTGCCGGACGGCAATGCGCTGTTCGTGATGCTGGACATCTCCGACAGCCGCCGCATCGAGCAGGCCCTGCGCGACCGCAACGAGGCGCTGGAGGATGCGGATCGCGTCAAGACCGCCTTCGTCTCCAACATGAGCTATGAGCTGCGCACGCCGCTCACCTCCATCGTCGGCTTCGCGCAGATGATGCAGGGCGGCCTCGCCGGCGAGCTGCCCGAGCAGGCCAGTGAGTATGTGGATGCGATCATCGGCAGCACCGCCAAGCTCTCCAAGCTCATCGAAAATGTGCTGGACCTGACGCAGGGCGCGGCGGGCGGTCTGCCTATCGAGCACAAGCCCATCGACATGGAGCCGCTCGTGCGCGAGATCGCCGGCAGCTTCGCGGATCGCGCCAGGGAGCAGGAGATCGATATTTCTCTCGCGCTTCAGCCCAGTCTGGGGGCGATCCGGGGCGACGAGCGCCGCATCTGCCAGTCTATCGAGCATCTTGTCGAGAATGCGGTGACGTTTGTCGGCCGGGGGGGGCGTGTGCTCGTCCATGGCGACGGCAATCAGAACGGTGTGCGCATCGTGGTGTCGGACAATGGGCCCGGCATCGAGGCCCGGCTCCAGCCGCGCATCTTCGACACATTCTCGCGCTTCGGGCGGACGTCGGACGGGCGTTCCAGTGGCCTTGGCCTGCCGCTGGTGCGCCAGTTCGTGGAGGCCCATGGCGGTAGCGTGACGCTGGTCTCCGAGCAGGGGCAGGGCACCATCGTCACCATCAGCCTGCCACGCGACGCCTGATGCCCTGGATGCGAGGCACCATCCGCCGTCATTGCGAGGGGCAAGGCTCCGAAGCAATTCCGCCTCTTCGCACGCCATGACCCGATGATGCCGGACGAAATCCCCGCCCCGGACTCCATCCCCCTGCGAACGCCGGCTGATGTCGAGGCGTTCGGCGCAGGGCTTGCCCAGTGCCTGCGCGCGGGCGACGTGATTCTCCTCGAAGGCGGGCTGGGCGCCGGCAAGACCACGCTCGCGCGCGGTCTCCTGCGCGGTCTCGGCCTTGCCGGCGAGGCGCCGAGTCCCACTTTCGCGATCCTCCAGGGCTATGAGCCGCCCGAGGTCGCGCTGCCGGTCGGTCATGCCGATCTCTATCGGCTCGAAGACCCACAGGATCTCGATGAGCTGGGCCTTGACGACTGGCTGGCCGACGGTGCCCTGCTCATCGAATGGCCGGATCGTCTTGGCGGGCGTTTCGCCGCCATTGCGCTTGCCTTGCGCATCGGGATCGCGGCGGACGGCACCCGTCTCTTGACAGCGCGCGTGCCGGGGGCTTGGGAGAGCCGATGGCCGTTCCCCTGACTTCCGCCGGCATGACCCCGCCGCCCGCCGCCGCGCTGTTCCTCGCCAGTGCCGGATGGCCGGGCGCGCAGATCCTGCCGCTTGCGGGGGATGCTTCCTTCCGCCGCTATTTCCGCGTTGTCGACGGTGCCCGCCGCGCGGTGCTCATGGATGCTCCGCCGCCGCATGAGGACCCGCGCCCCTTCATCGCCGTGGGCGAGTGGCTCTGCGGCCATGGCTTCGCCGCGCCGCAGATTCTCGCGCGCGATCTCGATCATGGCCTGCTGCTGCTCGAGGATTTCGGCGACGCGCGGCTGCGCGAGCATCTGGACGCCGCGCCCGCCGACGAGCTGGCGCTCTACACCCGCGCGGTCGATCTGCTGGCGGACCTGCACCGGGTGCCGTCCCCGTCCGATCTGCCGCCTTATGACCGCGCGGTCTATCAGCGCGAAGCGGGCCTGCTGACCGAATGGTTCGCACCCGCCGCCGGGCTCGATGTCGACGCGGCGGCTTATGCTGCGGCGTGGGACGCGGTGCTGCCCATTGCCGAGCAGGACCGGGCGCCCGTGGTCGCCGTGCTGCGCGATTATCATGCCGAGAATATCATGCTGCTGCCCGATGCCGGCCGGTCGCGCGGCCTTGGCCTGCTCGATTTCCAGGATGCGCTGGCCGGCCAACCCGCCAATGTCCTCCTCTCGATAGAGGAGGATGCGCGCGTCGGCGATTCGCGTGAGGTGGAGCTGGCAATGCTGGCGTATTATCAGTCCGTTGCGAATGTCTCTTCTGATTTCATGGCGGCCTATGCCGTGCTCGGCGCGCAGCGCAATGCCAAGATCATCGGCATCTTCACGCGCCTCTGGCAGCGCGACGGCAAGCCGCGCTATCTCGATTTCCTGCCGCGCATGTGGCGCCTTCTGGAGCGCGACCTTGCCCATCCCGCGCTGGCGCCCGTCGCGGACTGGTTCGCGGCGCATGTGCCGGCGGCCGCGCGCGGCGCGCTGAAAGTCGACGCGGTGCGGGCGTGAGCGCGCGGATCGAGACGGCCATGTTGATGGCCGCCGGCCTCGGCAAGCGTATGCGCCCCTTGACCGCCACGCGCCCCAAGCCGCTCGTCAAGGTCGCCGGGCAGGCGCTCATCGATCATGCGCTCGATCGCATCGAGGAGGCGGGCATCCGCCGCACGGTCGTCAACGTCCATTATCTCCCGGACGCGATCGAGGGCCACCTGCGCTCGCGTGCCGCGCGGACGGGCGCCGATTATATCGTCTCGGACGAGCGCGACCTGTTGCTGGAGACCGGCGGGGGGCTCGTCAAAGCCCTGCCGCTGCTGGGCAAGAGCCCGTTCCTGTGCGTCAACAGCGACAATATCTGGCTCAACGGGCCCGCCGATTCCATCCGCGCGCTGGCGCGACGCTGGGATGACGAGGCCATGGACGCGCTGCTGCTTCTCGTCCCTCATGCCCGCGCGGCGGGCCATGGCGGGCCGGGCGATTTTCGCATGGACCCGCTGGGCCGCCTCTCTCGCCGCTGGCCTGGCCGGATCGCGCCGTTCGTCTTCACCGGCGTGCAGATCCTCTCGCCGCGCCTCATCGTCGATCCGCCCGCGCCGGCCTTTTCGACCAATATCTTCTGGGATCGCGCCATCGCGGCCGGGCGCGCCTTCGGCTTCGTGCATTCGGGCCTGTGGTTCGATGTCGGCACGCCCCAGGCCATTCCACTGGTCGAGGCAGGCATCGCCGGTGGCTAGGACGGGCCGCCCTTCCGTCCACACCATTCCCGCCCACCGGGCCTTTGCCGATGCGCTCGCCCGCGGCCTGATCGCGCAGCATGGCGGCAAGGACGGGGGGCTGGCGCTCGCGCGCGGGCTCGTCCTGCTCCCCAACAACCGCGCCGTCCGCACGCTGCGCGATGCCTTCGTCCGCGCCTCCGGGGCCGGGCTGCTGCTCCCGCGCCTCGTCGCCATCGGCGATTTCGATGTGGAAGACGCGCTCGCCAGCACCTTCTCCCCGCTCGATGCCGACGCCGCGCTGCCCCCTGTCATTCCGCCGGCCGAGCGGCTGATGATCCTGACCCGGCTCGTCATGGCGGAGCGCGCGAAACTGGGCGAGCCGGTCGACCTGTCCGAGGGCTATCGGCTGGCGCGCGCGCTGGCCGAGACGCTCGATGAACTCATCGTCGAGCGCAAGGGGCCGCATGATCTTGCCGAGGCGCGGGACGAGGAGCTTTCCGCCCATTGGGACAAGGCCTTCGAGCTGTTCAGCCTGCTCCACGATCAATGGCCCAGGGAACTGGCGCGGCGCGGCTGCATCGATGCAGCCGACCGGCGCAACCGGCTGCTGGATCGCATCATCGCGCAATGGCGCGAGACGCCGCCCGCGCATTTCGTGGTGGCCGCCGGCATCGTCGCGACCGCGCCGGCCGTGGCCGGGCTGCTCAAGGCGGTCGCCCATCTGCCGCGCGGCATGGTGGTGCTGCCCGATCTCGACCAGCATCTGAGCGAGGCGCAATGGGAGGCCATCGGCCCGGTCGACACGCGCGCGGCGAGGCCCGGCGACCCGGAGCCGCAGGAGACGCATCCGCAATATGCGTTGAAGCAGCTCCTTCATCGCATGGGCGTCAATCGCAGCGAAGTGGCCGTGTGGCGCTGGGGCAGCGAGCATGATGCGCGTGCCACGCGCGGCCGGGCGATCAGCAATGCCATGCTGCCGGCCCTGCTCACCGGCTCCTGGCCGGACATCGAATCGCGCGAGCGCTCGCTGGCCGGCGTGAAGGCCATCGAGGCGGCCGATCCGGCAGAGGAGGCACAGGCCATCGCCATCGCCCTGCGCGAGGCGCTGGAGACGCCGGAGCGCACGGCCGCGCTCGTCACGCCGGATCGCAATCTCGCCACCCGCGTCTCGGCCCATCTGGCGCGCTGGGGTGTCGAGGCGGACGATTCCGCCGGCCGGCCGCTCGCTCTATTGCCGCCGGGCACGCTGCTGCTGGCGCTGGCCCAGCTTGGCGCGGCGCGTTGCGCGCCCGTGACCCTGCTTGCCGCCCTCAAGCATCCGCTCGTGCGGGCAGGGGACGCGCGCCTGCCATGGCTGGAGCAGGTGCGCCGGCTCGATCTTTTGCTGCGTGGCCCGCGCCCTCCCGCCGGTCTGGCGGGCATTGCCGCGCGCATCGAAGGCAGTGGCGCGCGCGGCGCCCTGCTGCGCGACTGGTGGGCGCAGACGGCCGCGCTGCTGGCGCCGCTGGAGCAGGCCTTCGCATCGGACCGCCGGCTTGCGGACATGGCCGCCGCCCTGCGCGAGACGGCCTCCCGCCTCACCGGGGAGCGCATCTGGGCCGGGCATCAGGGCCATGCCGCCGCCGCCTTCTTCGCCGATCTGGAGGCCGCGCTGCCGCATGGTCCGCCTGTCGCCAGTCCCAACGGCTTCGGCGCGATGCTGGGGCAGGCCCTTGCCGCCGTCGCCGTGCGTCCGCCGCAGGGCGGCCATCCCCGCGTGCAGATCCTTGGCCTGCTCGAAGCGCGCCTGCAACAGGCCGATCTCATGATCCTCGCCGGCCTCAACGAAGGCGTCTGGCCGGGATTGCCCCAGCCCGACCCGTGGCTCGCGCCGCGCATCCGCCGCCAGCTCGGCCTGCCGGGGCTGGAGCGGCGCATCGGCCTTTCCGCGCATGATTTTGCCAATGGCCTGGGCGCGCCCACGGTCCTTCTCTCCCGCGCCCGGCGCGATATGAGCGCGCCGACCGTCGCCTCGCGCTTCTGGCTGCGCCTCAAGGCGATGAGCGGCGATCATTGGGCTGCGGATGCGCGCCTCATCGCGATGGCCCGCGCTATCGACCGGCCGCAGGGCCTGCCCCCGCTCTATCCGCAGCCCGCCCCCAGCCCGCCCGCTGCCCTGCGCCCCAGGCGCCTTGCCGTCACCGATGTGGACCGGCTCCGCGCCGATCCTTATGCCTTCTATGCGGCCAAAATCCTTGCGCTGCCGGCACTGGAGGCGGTGGATGCCGATCCGGG
>CBIMKI010000167.1:0-6816 GCA_966244395.1 uncultured Sphingobium sp.
GCGCTCGGCATGATCGAGCTTGCAGGCAGTGAAGGTGCCGGGCGCATGAGGGGGCGCCAGCCGCGCCTGCACCTGCGCCAGGGCGATGCTGGGGAATTGCGACAGGAACGTCTTGCGGCCTTGCGCGACGGCGCCCGCGAGATCGCCGCTGTGGTCGGCGAAGAAGAGGAAGGGCGCGGATGCGGCGAACTCCTGCCCCTGGAACAGCATGGGCGTCCCGGGCACGAGCAGCCACAAGGCGGTCAAGGCGCGCCAGCGCGCGGGGCTTCCGAGGTCGTGGCCGCGCAGGCCGCGCGCGGAGTTGGCGATTTGATCGTGGTTCTGGAGGAAGGTGACGAGGGCGTTGCGCGGCAGGTCGAGGCATGGCGTGCCGCGCCGCTGGCGCTGCCAGGGGAAATATTGGCCCTGGAAGAGGAAACCCCATCTGGCGCTGGAGAGCAGCTCCTGCGCAGTCCCGCGATAATCGCTGTAATAGGCCTCGCGATGCCCGGTCAGCGCGACTTTGGCGCTGTGATGGAAGTCGTCGTTCCAGAGCGCGTCGAGACCATAGCCCGCCTGCGCGGCGGGCCGGACGAGGCGGCCGTCCTGCGGCTCGTTCTCGGCGACGATGAGGGTTGTCCGTTCGCCGCCGCTTGCCCGCGCGGTGTCCGCGATGGCGCGAATGATGTGGCGGTGTGACGCATCGAAGATCTGCTGGGTCGCATCGAGACGCAGGCCGTCCAGATGATATTCCTCGATCCAGCAGGCGACATTGGCGAGGAAGAAGTCGCGCACGGGCGCACTGCCCGGCCCGTCGAAATTGAGGGCCGCGCCCCACTCGCATTCGTAGCGATCCGAGAAATAGGCGGCGGCGAAATCCGCCAGATAGTTCCCGTCCGGCCCCAGATGATTGTAGACCACGTCGAGGATGACGGCGATGCCGAGCGCATGGGCGCGGTCCACGAAGGCACGCATGTCGTCCGGTTCGCCGTAAAGCCGCGTGGGCGCAAAGAGATTGACGCCGTCATAGCCCCAGCCGAAGCGGCCGGGAAAATCGGCGACGGGCATGACCTCGATCACCGTGACGCCGAGATCGCGCAGGGCCGGGAGCCTGTCGCGCGCGGCCGCCCATGTCCCCTCCTGCGTGAAGGTGCCGATATGCATCTCATAGAGGATCGCGCGCTCGAGCGGCACGCCGCGCCAGCCGGCGTCGGTCCAGCCGAAGCGGTCCGGCGCCACCACCATCGAGGGACCATGGGGGCCATCGGGCTGGAAGCGCGAGGCGGGATCGGGCAGGGCGTGCGCGGCGCCATCCAGGCGGAAGCGGTAGAGAAGGCCCGGTCCGCCCCGGAGCGCGCCCGAGAAATAGCCGCCCGGTTCGGCCTTCAGGGCGTGGGTGCTGCCCGTGTCCTCTTCGATCAGTTCCACGCGCTCATGATCCGGCGCCCAGACGCGGACATGCACATGATCGCCCTTGGCCTCCGCGCCTATCGGAAACCGGCGGAGGACCGTGCCGGCCTCGGGCGGCGCGATCCGCGATGATGGCTTGTTCGTCATTCCGATCCGGCCGGGTGCGGGGAATCCGCGAGGGCTATAATCCCGATGCGGTCCGGTCGTTCCGTGGGGTGGACGGAGGATCGTTTGGCGTGCCGCGGCGTTAGCATCACCATTGGACTGGAGATCGGCATGAGCGACACGCGCTGGTGGCAGCACGGCATCGTCTATCAAATCTACCCGCGCTCCTTTCAGGACAGCAACGGCGACGGGCTCGGCGATCTGGAAGGCATATGCCGCCGGCTGGACTATCTGGCCTGGCTTGGCATCGATGCCATCTGGATCTCGCCGGTATTCCGTTCGCCAATGGCGGATTTCGGCTACGACATCAGCGATTATTGCGGCATCGAGCCGATGTTCGGCACGCTGGAGGATTTCGACCGGCTGCTGCGCGAAGCCCATGCGCGCAACATGAAGCTCATCCTGGACTTCGTGCCCAATCACAGCTCGGATCGGCACCCCTGGTTCATCGAGAGCCGCTCGTCGCGCGACAATCCGCGGGCGGATTGGTATATCTGGCGGGACCCCGCGCCCGGCGGCGGGCCCCCCAACAACTGGCTGGCCAATTTCGGCGGCAGCGGCTGGGACTATGACGAGCAGCGCGGCCAATATTATTACCACGCCTTCCTCAAGGAACAGCCCGACCTCAACTGGCGCAACCCGGACGTGCGCGCTGCGATGTTCGATGCGCTGCGCTTCTGGCTGGATCGCGGCGTCGACGGGTTCCGCGTGGATGTGCTCTGGCTGCTCATCAAGGACGAGCAATTTCGCGACAATCCGGTGAATCCCGCATGGCAGCCGCATCAGGCGAGCATCGACAGGCTCTTGCAGCGTTATTCGGCGGACCGGCCGGAGATTCACGAGGTGGTGGCGCAGATGCGCTGCGTGCTCGATGCCTATCCCGCCGACCGGCTGCTGATCGGAGAAATCTACCTGCCGGTCGAACGGCTGGTCGCTTATTATGGGCGGGACATGGAAGGGGCGCATCTGCCCTTCAACTTCCAGCTCATCTTCGCGGCCTGGAATGCGCGGTCGATCGCGGATATCGTCCAGGAATATGAGACCGCGCTGCCCGATGGCGGCTGGCCCAACTGGGTGCTTTCCAACCACGACCAGAAGCGCATCGCCACGCGCGTGGGCGCCGATCAGGCGCGGGTGGCGGCCATGCTGCTGCTGACGCTGCGCGGCACGCCGACCATCTATTATGGCGACGAGCTGGGGCTGGAGAATGTGGTGATCCCGCCCGAGCGCGTGCAGGACCCGTGGGAGAAGAACGAGCCGGGCCTGGGTTTCGGCCGCGATCCCGCACGCACGCCCATGCCCTGGGACGCATCGGAGAATGCGGGCTTCAGCACCGGCGAGCCGTGGCTGCCGCTCAATGCCGATGCCGCCACGCGCAACGTCGCCCATCTGCGCGCCGACTCCGCCTCGATCCTCAGCCTCTATCGTGCGCTGATCGCCCTGCGGCGGGATCATCCGGCGCTGCGGCAGGGGCGCTATGCGCTCGTCTCCGCAGATGACGATGTGCTGCTGTTCGAGCGCAGCCACCAGGGCGAGAGGCTGCTGGTCGCGCTCAATTTCCATCATGAGGCGCGCGCCGTCCTGCTGCCGCGCGTCGGCGGGGCCTATATCCTCCTCTCCACCCGTCTGGACCGGGAGGGCGCGATCGAGGACGGCGCGCTTGTCCTGCGCGGCGGTGAGGGGCTTATCATCGCCTGATCGGTCGCCAGCCTCTTCCGCGCGGATTGCCTGACGAGTTGCTTGTCAGGCTTTGCGTGGATCGCTACTAATGCGATCCACTCTCAACAAGGCGGCCTCTCCCCTTGAATAAGCGCAGCATCCGTGCCTGGTATCTGGTGCACAAATGGACCAGCCTCATCTGCACGGCGTTCCTCCTGATGCTGTGCCTGACGGGCCTGCCGCTGATCTTTCATGACGAGATCGACGCGCTGAGCGAGGATCATGCGACGGCCATTGAGGGGCCGGCCTCGTCGGGCGAGGGGCCGGGGCTGCGGCCGCTCGACGAGATGCTCGCCAAGGCGCTCGCCGCGCGGCCGGGCGAAGTGCCCGCCTTCATGGCCTTCGACAATGAAACGCCGATCCTCACGGTCACCACTGCGCCCCGGCCCGATTCTCCGGCGAGCGAGATGACCGTCCATCTCCTCAACCGCGCGACGGGCGAGACGGTGGGCCAGCTGCGGGAGGAGGGCGTCATGCACTTCCTGCTCCAGCTCCACACCGACATGTTCCTGGGACTGCCCGGCATGCTCTTCCTGGGGGCAATGGGCCTGCTGTTCGTCGCCGCCATCGTCTCGGGCGTGGTGCTCTACGCGCCGTTCATGCGCAAGCTCGCCTTCGGCACGGTGCGCGCCTCGCGCAGCACGCGCCTCAAATGGCTCGATTATCACAATCTGCTCGGCATCGTGGCGCTCTGCTGGATGAGCGTTGTGGGTCTCACCGGCGTCATCAACGCGCTGGCGACGCCCATCGTCGAGGCCTGGCAGATGGGCGAGCTGGCGCAGATGACCAATGCCTATGCCGGCAAGGAGGCGCTGCCGCCCGCGCGCTACGGATCGCTCGACAAGGCCATGGCGGCGGCGCGGCAGGCGATCCCCGGCAACAATCCGCAGTTCATCGCCTTTCCCGGCGGCGCATTCAGCAGCAAGCATCATTATGCGGTGTTCTTCCAGGGCGCCACGCCACTGACCGAACGCATGCTGACGCCCGCGCTGATCGACGCCGAGAGCGGCGTGCTGACCGACGTGCGGCCGGTGCCATGGTACGTGGCGGCCTTGCTCTATTCGCAGCCCCTGCATTTCGGCGATTATGGCGGCCTGCCGCTCAAGCTGCTCTGGGCGGCCCTCACTGTCTTCACGATCATCGTGCTGGGTTCGGGCCTCTATCTCTGGCTCGGCAAGCATCGCGCGCCGCTGGAGGCGCGGGTTCGCGAGGTCGAGACGGGCGGTGTCGCGGTGCCGGCCGAATGAAACGCCGCCAGTCCCTGCGCGCCATCTTCGGCATGCCCATCGCCATCGGCCTTGCCAGCATCGTGGGACTGGTGAGCGCGCTTACCGGGGACGGGCCGCGCGACGCGCTCTCCTGGCTCGCCCTGGCCATCCCCGTCGGCGCGGTCGGCTGGGCGATGCGGGCGCGCAGAACATGATGGAGGGGCGGAGGTGCTGAAGCCGGTCTATCTCGTCGCGGGCCTGCTCTGCGTGGCGCTGGGCGTGCTGGGTATCGCGCTGCCGCTCTTACCCACCGTCCCCTTCTTCATTCTCGCCGCCTTCTTCTTTGCCCGCAGCAACCGGCGGCTGGAGCACTGGCTGGTCGATCATCCCCGCTACGGGCCGCATATCCGCCTGTGGCGCGAGCGGCGCGCGATCAGCCGCAAGGGGAAGCGCGCGGCGGCCATCGCCTTTGCGGTGAGTATCGTCATTTCGCTCATCTTCGCCCGCTGGCCCTGGCCGCTGGCGACGATCGGCGCGGCCCTCATCTCCGGCACCTGGCTCTGGCGACGGCCCGAAGCCTGAGAAATCCATGGCGCGCGCTCAGGCCCCGCCGGCCGCGAGGCAGCCGGTAAGGGCGAGCACGCCGCCAAGGCCGCAGGCGGCGACCAGCGCGCGACCGAGCCAAGTTGCGAGCCGGCCCGGCGCCGGCCGCGCCGCCGCCAGGACGAGCAATGCCGCAAGCGCCAGCCAGAAGGCCGTCGCGATCGGCGCGTCGTTGCCCGCGAGCTTGCGCAGGATGAAGGTGCCGGCGAGGAGGAGCGGCGAACCCCAGACGACCGCGTCCCACATCGCCCGCAGGCGCGGCTCGTCGATGCCGCGGCGGCGGCGCTTGCCGAGCCAGATATAGGTGCCGGTGGCGCAGACGGCCGTGAGCGCCAGACCGAAGACGACATAGGCCGTCTTGACCGGCAGCCCGCCGAAATTGCCGAAATGGAGGTTGTAATTGGAGGCGGCGGCCTGCTGACCCAGCGCGCCGTCGGACATGCCCGCCTTGCCCTGATAGCGGCCCTGCGCATCGAAATTATAGTAATCGCCGAAGATCAGCCGCCGGTCGTGCAGGCCGACGAGCTGGACATGCTGGCCGGCGGTGCCGGGATCATGCGCGATCACATAAGTGAGCGGCATGCCGGGATGATGGCGCTGCATATAGGCGAGGGCGGCCGCGACATCGGGGGCGGGCGCGGCGCTCTCGTCCGGCTCGCCTTCCGCGCCGAAGATCGGCGCATAGACCTTCTCCACATCGCCGCCATAGCCCAGGCTCGCAATGCCGAAAGCCGTGAGGCTGGCCATGCCGATCAAGGCGCCGGTAAGCGCCACCGCAACGGTGAAGGGCAGGGTCCAGACGCTCATCCGGTTGTGCCAGTCCGCCAGGCCCACGCCGTTCCTGTCCCGCGCGCGCAGGCGGAAAGCGTCACGAAAAATGCGGGGATGCGCCACGACGCCGGAAACGGCGAGCGCCAGCATCATCACGCCGAGCGCGCCGACGATGGTGATGCCGAGCAGGGCGGGCAGGTTGAGCGTATAGTGCAACTCGACCAGAAAATCCGACCAGGCGATCTCTTCGGGGCCGGCGACCCTGCCGTCCTTGTCGACATGCATGGCCTTGAAATCGGTGGTGATGGTCGTGCGGGGCAGTTCCTTCACCGGCAGATGCACGTAGAGATGCGTGGTCTTGCGCGCGTCGTCCGCCAAGACGGCCTCCACGGCGCGCTGGACGGCGGCCGGGTCGATGGCGGTCATTTCCGGCGCGGCGGGCTGCTCCACGCGCTGCCATTCCTCATAGAAGACCGCGAGCGTGCCGGTGAGGCTCACCAGATAGAGCAAGGCGCCGGCGAGGAGGCCAATGGCGGCATGCGCGGAGAGGGCGCGCTTCACCGTCGCACTTTCCGGCGCGGCGCTCATGCGGCGATCTCCCACGCGATGGCGAGCAGGCCGGGAACAGCCCAGAGCAGCAGGAGCCGCCACTGCCGCGCACGGCTGTGCGCCATCAGCAGCGCATGCGTGAGCAGCGTCCAGCCCACCGGCATGGCGAAGAAGGCCATGACGATGGCATCTGCCTCGCGTGCGCCGACGAGCAGCAGCAGCGCACGCGCGGCAAGGCCGATGCCGATGGAGACGGCCATGGCGGCCAGCGTCACGATGAGGAAGGTATGGACGCGGCGCAACAGATGCAGCGGCTCGCCCTGCTGCGGCAGCAGGTTGACGCGACGGTTCGAAGCCTTGCCTCCGCCCGCCGCCGGTGCCGCCCATGCGGCGTGAGCGAGCAGCAGCAGGG
>CBIMKI010000168.1:0-6814 GCA_966244395.1 uncultured Sphingobium sp.
AGAAGGCGCGCACCACGACGGTGGGCATCGTCCTCTCGCGACCCGGCTGGGCACCGGGCTTGAGCCTTTCGGTCGACTATTACCGGATCAAGATGGAGGACGTCATCTCAAGCCTGTCGGCTGCGCAGGTCGTCAATTTCTGTAAGGACGGCACGCTGACCGACTGCGCCGGCAACTTCTTCCTGGATGGACCTGGCGGCACGGGCAATTTCGTGCGGACCCAGCCGTTCAACTTCGCGTCGCTGTTCAACGAGGGCTTCGATATCGAGGCGAGCTACCAGATCGCCAATCCGCTCGGGCTGGATGGCCGCCTGACGCTGCGTGCCATGGCGACGCACGTCATGAAGAACGTTTCGATCTCGGGCATTCCGGGCACGGAGCCCACGGATTCGGCTGGCGTCAACGCGGGCTCGACGCCGGACTGGAAGGTCCTGGCGACCCAGAGCTACAGCACCGATAACTGGCGCCTCACGCTCCAGCAGCGCTGGTTCTCGGACGGCGTCTACAGCAACAGCTATGTGGTCTGCCAGACGAGCTGCCCGGCCTCGACCACCATTCACCGCACGATCAACACCACCCACAGGCCGGGCGCGCTCTATTTCGACGTGTCGGGCTCGGTGGACCTGCGCGAAGGCGTGGAAGCCTATTTCAAGGTCGACAATCTGTTCAATCGTGACCCCGAGCCGTCCCCCCAGACCAACACGGGCATAGACGTCAATCCGGCGCTCTATGACGTGATCGGTCGTATGTATCGTGTGGGTGTTCGCTTCAACTTCTGACGGAAGCAGGGCGTCGGACCGGCTGCACACCGCCGGCGCCCACCTGCACATGCATCTAGGCTCACTCCACTGGCCCGGCCTTCGCGCCGGGCTTTTTTTGCGTGCCTTGCAGGCGCATCAGGCCAGCGTCGGTGTTGGCGTCGGGGCAGGGCCAGGCGGCTTCCCGCAGCGGCATGAGATGGGGTTGGCGATGGGCAAGGCCGCCGGGCAGAAATCTCTCGGTGGACAGTCGCTGATTGTTGCGGGCCGCCGCGCAGGGGCCGTCGCACGGCGCAAGAAAAACCCCGGCTCGCACCGGGGTTCTCCTGCATCAGCGATGGGGCCTGTGGCGCCGGGAAAAGCCTCCCGGCCGTAGGCTCTTCAGTTCCGGCTGGGCGGGCGGGCCGGGGCGGGCCGCTCCTGCACGCCGGGACCGGGGATGGCGCCCTCATAGTCCACCAGCTCGTCCACCGGGCGGTGGCCGGCCCAGGCGATGGCGCGCAGCAGCATGTTCTGCACCTGGTAGTTCAGCATGTTCTCATAGACATGGCCCTGCATCCAGGCGAAGGCGCGGGCGGGCTTGCCGCCCTGGACCATGTGCTCATAGGTCCAGATCTGCGGCACCGTCTGTCCCGCGCCGCCGCCCTGCCGGGCCACCGGCGTGTCGGCGATCACGGTGGTCGCCAGCACGTTGATCTTGGCGTCCTTGGACCAGGTCATCTTGTAGAAGGCCTCGTCGAACAGAGTGAAGCCGCTCATGCCCTTCATGATCGGATGATCGGGGGCGGTGATGGTGTAGGTGACGGGTACGTCCAGCGTGAAGTTGATCTCGCCATGCTTCTTGGCGCCGCCCAGATAGCTGGCGAACTGCTCGGGGTCCGGGCCGCACAGCGCGTCGTGGATGGAGATGAGGCCGCCGCCGCGCTTCACGAAGGCATCGAGCGCGGCCTTTTCCTCCGCCGACATATAGCCCGCGTCACCCTTGTAGATGACCATGACGTCGATCCCGTCGAGGTCGTTTCCGCGCGGCGCGTGGAGCGATCCGTCGACCACCGCGCCATGCTCGGTGAGGATCTTGGACCAGTCCGCCAGAAACTGCGGATAGTCATGCTGTCCGTGCGAATGGGTCTTGAGGCCGCCCCGGATATAGACCTTCATGCCGTTGAGGTTCTGCCCCGGAATGCTGGGCGGCCGCAGCAGTGCCGCTGTGGTTGCGTCCGGCGCTTGCGGCACGGCGGGCGCGGCCGCGAGAGTGAAGGCAAGGGCGAGCGGCGCAGCCCATTTGATCCGTCCACGCATCATGAGTCTCTCCATTGGTTTTCAGCGCGCGGTCCAGCCGCCGTCGATCAGGAAATCGGTGCCGGTGATGAAGCCGGCGAGGTCCGAGCAGAGATAGGTGACGAGCGCGCCCACTTCCTCCGGCTTGCCCCAGCGGCCGACCGGCAGGCTGCGCAGGAAGGCGGCATTGGCCTCCGCATCGTTCATCACCGGCGCATTCATGGGCGTCGCGAAGGGGCCGGGGCTGATGCCGTTGACGGTGATGCCCTCGCCCGCCAGCTCCAGCGCGAGCGCGCGCGTGAAGCCGAGCAGCGCGGATTTGGCCGAGGAATAGGCCGTGCGCTGCGGCAGTGAGACATGGGCGAGGATGGAGGTGAGGTTGAGGATGCGCCCGAAGCCCGCCTGCTGCATACCCGGCACGAAGGCGCGGCAGGCGAGGAAGGTGCTGATGAGGCTTGAATCGACGACGCCGCGAAACTCCTCCAGCGTGAAGTCGACCATATTCTTGCGCAGGTTCGTGCCGGCGCTGTTGATGAGGATCTGCGGGGCGCCGAAGCGCGCCGTCACCTCATCCTTCAGCCGCGCGACATCGTCCTCGTCGACCATCTCGGCCGTGAAGCAGGCCGCGACTGCGCCGGCCGCGTCAAGCTCGGCCCTGAGCGCGTCGAGCTTGGCCCGGTTGCGCCCCACCAGAGCGATCTGCGCGCCCGCCTCGCCGAGCGCGCGCGCCATCGCTTCGCCCAGGCCCCCGCTCGCGCCGATCAGCACGGCCGTCTTTCCCGTCAGTTGGATATTCAAAGCTTTGTCCCGTTCTTTTCTCAAAAGGAGTGAGGGGGCTCAGGCGTCGGCCGGCGCGGGTGTCGCAGGGCTTTTTGCCTCCACGTCCAGCACCAGCCAGAGCAGGGCGCCCACCACGGCCATGGCGGCCATGACGTAGATGACCGGCGTCCAGTCATTGCCCGATCGCTCGAGGATGATGCCGGTGACGACCGGCGCGATGAAGCCGGAGAAATTGCCGAACATGTTCATCGTCGCGGCCACGGTCGCGGTGTAGCGCCGGCCGATCTCGACGCAGCTGTTCCACGAGATCGGCACGGTGAGGTCGCCGCAGAAGCTGATCGCGGCCATGAGCGCGATCGCGGCCAGGGCGCTGTTCACATTGGGCAGCATCACCAGCATGAGCGCGACCAGGATGAAGGCGGCGATGGCAATGGCCTTGCGCGGGATCGCGGCGGGGATCCAGCCGCTCACCAGCGTGCCCAGGCCGCCCGCGAGCAGCGGCAGCATGGCGAGGCCGGCGGTCGCGACGGCGCTCTGGCCGTGGCGTTCCTGCAGGAAGGTCGGCAGCCAGGTGATGAAGAAATACCAGACATAGGACCAGCAAAAATATTGCAGCACGAGCAGCAGCACCTGGCCGCGCAGCAGCACCTTGAGCCAGCTTCCGTGCGTTTCCTCGCGCACCATGGTGGCGGATTCCTCCAGCATGGCAAGCTCGGCCGCGTTCACCTTGGGATGGTCGGCGGGATGCTCGCGGAAGCGCGGCAGGAAGAAGGCGACCCAGACGACGCCGAGCAGGGCGAACGCCACGAAGCTCCAGCGCCAGCCGAAGAGCTGGATGCCGACGAGGGCGAGGGGCGGTGCGATGGCGCCGCCCCAGCGGGTCGAGGCCCACATCAGCGCCTGGGCGCGGATCCGTTCGCCGCGCGGGAGCCATTGGCTCAGCATCCGCGTCAGATTGGGGAAGCAGCCGGCCTCGCCCGCGCCGAACAGGAAGCGGATGAGCCACATGGAACCATAGCTCCATGCCGCGCCGGTCATGGCCGTGAAGAAGGACCAGAAGAGCACGATCTGCGTCAGCACCCGCCGCACGCCGCGCTTGTCGCCATAAAGGCCCATGGGGATCTCGAAGGCGGCATAGGCCAGGCCAAAGGCGCCCAGCACCGCGCCCAGCTCGGCCTTGCTGAGGCTCAGATCCTCCGCGATCGGCCCTGCGGCCTGCGAGATGGCGACGCGCTGGATGTATGAGAGGACAGCGAGCGACAGGGCGAAGCCCACCACGCCATAGCGAACCCGAGTAGGCGTCATGCGCATCTCCCATGTCTGGGGGTTTCGGCAGCAGCCATCTTCGTCAAAGCCTCCCCGCAAGTCCATCCCTGAGTGGACAAACTGTATACTAAAAATGCAGAAGGCGTTGTCAACGCCGTTCGATCGCGGCATATGGATTCGCGTTCATGAGCCGCTATCGGCGGTTTTCGTGGAGAGATTCGAAGCGATATTCTGTATTCATTTTGGTGAGGGGGCACGGCAATCTTGACGGAGGAACAGGTAAGTCCGCTGGCGTCGAGAGTCCGGGAGGGCTCGGTCGCCTTGGTCACGGGTTCGGGTCGGGGTCTGGGCTGGCACATTGCCGGGAAGCTCGCCGCGGCGGGCGCGGCGGTCGCCATCCATGACATCAGCGAGGAGGCGCCCGCCCAATATGGCGAGGCGGAGAGCCTGACCGCCGTGGCGCGCGCCCTGGCGGCCAATGGGCGGCCCGCCATCGGCGTCACCGGCGATATCACGGACGAGGCGGCCGTCGCGCGGATGGTGCGCGACGTGGAGGCGCGCCTGGGCCCCATCTCCATCCTCATCAATTGCGCGGGCGGAGACATTGGCGCGGCGGGCGGCAAGCCCAGCCCCAATGGCGCGCTCGACATCTCCATGGCGGACATGCGCGCCGTCATGGACCGCAATTTCCTGGGCACTTTCCTCATGTGCCGGGCCGTCGTGCCGGGCATGATCGCGCGCCAGCGGGGCAGCGTGGTCAATTTCGGCTCGCTCAATGGCCAGATGGGCGTTTCGCCCGAGGTGGTCTATGCCTGCGCCAAGGCCGCGATCCTGCATTATACGCGCTGCCTGGCCGTGGAGACGCGCCCCCATGGCGTGCGCGTGAATGCGATCAGCCCCGGCCCGGCGATGACCGCGCGCTTCCTCGCCACGCGCGCCACCGATCCCCGGATGCGCGCCGAAGGCCCCTCGCTGGACCGCTATGCGACCCCGGCCGAGATTGCCGATGTCGTCACGTTCCTCGCCGCCGAGCAGAGCCGCTTCATGAGCGGGCAGGTGCTGCGCGTGGACGGCGGGCTCACAGTCTTTCCGGGCTGAGGGAGAAGGCGAATGACCGGACGGCTCGCGGGCAAGCATTGCCTCGTCACTGGCGCGGCGCAGGGCATCGGCCATGCCATTGCCCGCGCGTTCCTGCGCGAAGGCGGGCGGGTGATCGCCACGGATCTGCAGGAGAATCGCCTCGTCGAGGCCTTTGCCAGCCGGGCGGATGTGATCTGCGCGCGGCTCGACGCCACCGACGCATCGGCCGCGCAGGCACTGGCGGCGGCGCATCCTGACGTGGGCGTGCTCGTCAATTGCGCGGGCATCGTCCACTCCGGCACGCTGCTCGATGCGCAGCCCGGCGACCTGGAGCGGAGCCTGCGCATCAATGTGGGCTCGGTCGAGACCATGATCCGCGCCTTCCTGCCGGCCATGCTGGCGGCAGGCGGGGGCAGCATCGTCAACATCGCGTCGGTCGTCTCGTCGGTCATGGCCGCGCCCAATCGCTTCGCTTATGGCACTTCCAAGGCGGCGGTGCTCGGCCTCACCATGTCCGTCGCGCGGGATTTCATCGACAGGGGCGTCCGCTGCAATGCGATCAGCCCCGGCACCGTGGACAGCCCCTCGCTCGCCGAGCGCCTGCGCGCGACCGGCGACGAGGCTGCCGCCCGCGCCGCCTTCGTCGCCCGCCAGCCCATGGGCCGCATCGGCACGCCCGAGGAGATCGCCGAAGTCGCCGTGCTGCTGGCCTCGGACGAGGCGCGCTTCATGACCGGGTCGAACATCGTGATCGATGGAGGGATGAGCCTGTAGGGCGAGCGCGCCGCGCCGCTGTCGCCCGGCACCGCCGTCATGGACCCCGTCCTGCGCCGGGGTGACCGCGTTTCATCGCAGTGCTCCTGCGAAAGGCGGTGCTCCTGCGAAAGCAGGAGCCCAGGGCAGTCACAGAGCGGCATGGTTCTTCGAAGTCAACCCAAGATAGGCCGACCACCCTTGTGCTCCTGCGCAGGCAGGAGCCCATAATCGAAACGAACCGCATGAACGCCCTGGGCTCCTGCCTACGCAGGAGCACATTGAGATAGGTGCAGCACTTGTGAAAACACCTCAGAGCCTGGCTTCAATACCCTGAAAAAACGGCACTTCGGGGCGGAATATCACCCCCCATAACGCCGCACCGCCTGCCGCTGCTCGCCCAAGCCATCAATGCCCAGCCGGATCACATCGCCCTCCTTGAGGAAGACCGGCGGCTTCATGCCCATGCCGACGCCGGGCGGCGTGCCGGTGCTGATGATGTCGCCGGGCTGGAGGCTCATGAACTGGCTCACATAGTGGACCAGATAAGGCACGTCGAAGATCATCGTGGCGGTGTTGCCGGTCTGCATGCGCACGCCGTTCACGTCCAGCCACATGCCCAGATTGCCCACCTCGCCGATCTCGTCCGGCGTCACCAGCCAGGGGCCGAACGGGCCGAAGCTGTCGCAGCCCTTGCCCTTGTCCCAGGTGCCGGCGCGCTCGAGCTGATATTCGCGCTCGGAGAGGTCGTTGACGACGCAGAAGCCCGCCACATGGTCCATGGCCTGATCGAGCGGCACATAGCGCGCCTCCTTGCCGATCACGATGCCCAGCTCGACTTCCCAGTCGGACTTGGTGGAGGTGGGCGGCAGCAGCACGTCGTCATTGGGGCCGATGAT
>CBIMKI010000169.1:0-6802 GCA_966244395.1 uncultured Sphingobium sp.
GCGCGCCTCGGCGGGCATGGCCTCGTCGCGGCCTTCCGGGCGATAGCCGCTGCGCTGCTCGGCGCGCTGGCGGTCGTTCTGGGGGCGGTCGTCATGGCGGCGATCCTCGCGCGCGTCATGCGGCCGTCCGCCGGGGCGCCCGCCCCTGCGCGGCTGCTCGCGGCGCTGGCCCTGCGCCTCACCGTTGCGACGATGCGGCCGGTGCCGGCTCTCGCCGTCCGCCTGCGCGGCCTCCACGGCCTTGCGCGAGGGGAGCGGCAGGCGCGCGGCCTCCTTGGTGAAGTCTTCGGGCAGCGGCTGGACCTCGAGCTTGATGCGCGTGAGCCGCTCGATGTCGCGCAGATAGGTGCGCTCGTCGGCCGCCACGAAGCTCAGTGCCATGCCGTCCGCCCCGGCGCGCGCGGTGCGGCCGATGCGGTGGACATATTGCTCGGGCACATTGGGCAGCTCGTAGTTGAACACATGGGAGACGCCCGGAATGTCGATGCCGCGCGCGGCGATGTCGGTCGCCACCAGCACGCGGATGTCGCCGCTGCGGAAGCCCTTGATCGCCGCCGTGCGCTGCGCCTGGCTCTTGTTGCCGTGGATACCGGCCGCCTGGATGCCCGCCGTCACCAGATGACGCACCACGCGGTCCGCGCCATGCTTGGTGCGGGTGAAAACCAGTGCCCGGTCGAGGCTGCCGTCGGCGAGCCCCGCGCGCAGCCGCAGCGTCAGCAGCGCCTGCTTTTCCTTCTGGTCGATGAAGGTCGCATATTGCTCGACACGCTCGGCCGTGCTCGCCTGCGGCGTCACTTCGACGCGGACGGGATCGCGCACGAACTGCCTGCCCAGATCCGCCATGGCCTGCGGCATGGTGGCGGAGAAGAAGAGGCTCTGGCGGTCCTGCGGGAGCAGCGCGGCAATGCGCTTCAAGGGATGGATGAAGCCCAGGTCCATCATCTGGTCCGCCTCGTCGAGCACGAAGATCTCGACATGGCGCAGGGTGAGCGCGCGCTGGTCGATGAGGTCGAGCAGGCGGCCCGGCGTCGCGACCAGAATGTCGCAGCCCGGTACGAGCGCCCGTGCCTGCTTGCCGGCGGGCACGCCGCCGAACACGCACTGGACGCTCAGCGTCAGATATTTGGCATAAGCGCGCATATTGTCCGCGATCTGCGCGGCCAGCTCGCGGGTGGGCGACAGGACGAGCATGCGGCATGCGGCCGGCTTGCGGGGCTGCGGGTTGCTCGCGAGGCGATGGATGGAGGGGAGGGAGAAGGCAGCGGTCTTGCCGGTGCCGGTCTGGGCGATGCCCAGGAGGTCGCGGCCTTCGAGCAGCGCCGGAATGGACTGGCGCTGGATCGGCGTGGGGTCGGCATAGCCCTTCGCGCCAAGCGCGCGCAGGACGGGCTCGGCCAGGCCGAGTTCAGTGAAATAGGACATGAAATACTTTCAATGCGGCTTCGGCGCGCCTTTGCTGGGCGCGCGGGGCCAGGGTTCGAAACGATGCGACCCTGCGTGAAAAAGGAAGCCTGTGCGGATGTCGTGACCAGTGCCGGGCAGTGCCGCTGCAAGGCGGACTTCACGCTACTCCGGGCCGCAAATGGGCAAGAGCCCGCGCGTCGGTCGGACGCTCACTTAATGTGCACTGCAACAAAAAGCAAGATGGGATGGGAATTTGGGTCGTGGGCCAGTGGAATGATGGCTGGCGGACCCTCTCCGTCATTCCCGCGTTCGCGGGAATGACGATGGGGGAACTGCGAAGGCAGCTTCCACCCAAACCCGACCACGCGCACCTGTCCGGCCCACTTATGTCCCGAAGGCCAGCGTCTCGATCCTGGGGGGAAGGCGCAGGCTCTTCACCATGCGGGCGCGGTCCTTGGCCTCGGGATGGCTCTTGAGAAGGCTTGCGATCTCCGCGTCCGCTTCCGCGCCGCGCCCGTTGAGGCGTAGCGCGGCGGCATAGAGATAGATTTCCAGGGGCCCCCGGTCCGAGACGTTGAGCCGCGCATATTTGAGGGCTTCGGCCTTGTTTCCGGTCTGGAGCGCATGGATGGCGAGGCCCGTCCAGTACCAGGCCGGGTGGCCCGGATTGAGTTCCACTGCCCTCAGGGAGAGCTGGTGCGCGCGCTCGTCGCCGTCGAGCAGCGCGAAGATCCAGCCGGCATTGGCCAGCACCTCGGAATTGTTGGGGCTGAGGCGCAGCGCATTCTCGGCTGCCTCGCGCGCGCCGGCATCGTCTCCGCCGAAATGGAAGCGGGCGAGGGCAAGGTGCTGCTGCGCCATCGCATTGTTGGCGTCCGCCGCGACGCCGCGCTCGGCGGCCCGCAGCGCGCGTTGCCGGCCGGTCTCGCCCGGCACGCGATTGAAGCCATAGGCCTCCTCGTCACCATGCACCCAGGCGAGCAGCGCCCAGGCGGTCGCATATTTGGGCGAATGTTCGACGACCTGCTCCAGGCAGGTGCGCACGCGCAAATGAGCCGGCTGGGTCCTGTGGCGTATATATTGATAGGCGCTCAGCACGCAGCGATAATCCTCCAGCGAGGGGTCGGCCTGCGTCGTCACCTGCTGGGCCATGGCTTGCGAGATGACGCCGTAGGTCTGGCCGATCTTGCCCGCGACGGTCGCGGCGATATCCGCCTGGACCGAGACGATGGTGCGCGGCTCGACGCTGTGGGCCGTCGCCTGGTCCGACCAGATGATGCGCCCGTCGCTGGCCTGCCGGAGCTGGCTGGTGATGCGCAGCGTATCGCCGTTGAACTCGACGGCGCCGCCCAGCACGAAGTCGGCGCCCTCCGGATGGGCGCTCGCCTCGTTGAAGTCGGTCCCGCTCACCGTCTCGATGCCGAGGACCGCGATGTCGGGAAATTTGGCGAGCTGGTTCACCAGGTCGAATTGCAGACCCTCGGCGAGCTGGCCGGCGAGGGCGCCCCTGCCGATCACGCGATATTGCGAGACGTAGACGAGCGGCCCGCGCGTCCGCTCCACGGCGGCATCGGCGCGCGAGCCGACCCGGTGGCCGGCGACATAGAAGGTGGCCGCGGTGAGGCCTCCAAGCAGGAGGATGGCGAGCGTCACAGCAATGGCGCGATTGCGCAGCAGCAGGGCGCGCAGTCCCGTCGGCGGCGGCGATTCGGGACGCTCGGGGGAAAGAGGCGGCGGCACGAAGACGTCCGGCGCATAGGGCTCGCCCAGCGTCTCGTCGGAAAGTTCCTCGCCGCTCGCAAGCTCGAAGCGGGGCGCATAGCGGCCGGCGACCAGCCGGATGCGGATCGGGTCGCTCGCGCCCGATCCTGCGTAATAGCTCTTCAGCAGCTTGCGCAGCCGGCCCATCTGCACGCGCACGATGGCGTCCACGCCCTGGTCGAAATCGGGCTGCCGGTCGAACACGTCGACGCCGATCGTATAGCCCTTCAGGCGCTCGGCATTGCCGGCCAGTGTCTCGGTGACGAGATAATAGAGCAGCTCGGACAGCTTGGGGGACGTCTCGAACTCGGCCGAACCCAGAACCAGCCTGAGCTGCCGTTCGACATCCTGACGTGAGGGTGCGTCCATCCTGCTCCCGGCTCCCCGGGGAGGCCTAGGACAAAAGGCACAGCAAAGCAACGCGCGCAAATGCATCGCGCACGCCGAAGGCCCCCGGAGTGCAGGGGAAAATCCGTCATGTCCGCCGGATCGGGCCTATGGCGGCCCGGAACCGGCAAATCAGTTGGTCGCGCCGGCCTCGCCGCCCTCGCGGAAACCGCGTGAAAAGCCGCAGAGCAGCGCCTGCAGGCGAGTCACCGTCGAGGGTGTCAGGCTGAGCGGCCAATTGTCGGGCTTCTGCGCGCCGTCCTCGTCCCGACGGATGAGGTCGCGCTCATGGAGCATTTCGATGTAGCGCACCGCGAGCGGCCGCCAGATGCCGATGCGTTCGCACAGGTCCGCCGTTGTGATGGCACGTCCCTCGCGGCCGGCGATGAAGATGTGCAGCACGATCTCCCAGCCGGGATGATCGGCGAGATCGCGCATGGCGGGGAGGGCATCGCGCGCGATCTGGATGAACTGGAGCATCCTGCATGCCTCGACAAGCGCAACCGCGTCGTCCGTCGTGTCGCAGGCGCGTTCATCGGCCGATGACGAACAGATGTTCCGTTCCGGGCCGGTCAGAGCCTGGATGACGGACAGGTCGTCCGCGTCCGCCGCCGCGGCGCGATCGCGCCCCTCATGCGGGGAAGCATCCATGGCTGAACTGGCGAGCATCGTTCAAAATCCCTCATATGCCCAAATGGCGTCGGTCTCCGGTTGCCATGAGGGCGCGGGCGCAGGCCAGAGCGATACGGTAAATGGCCCCGTGTAACGGTCTGTTACATGCACGGATCTCTACGAATTTTTCCGCGATTCCGCCCGACTGCCCGCATCGGACGCGGCACTTTGGCGTTGCTTTTTCCTTCCGGATGAAAATATTGCGTTCCGAATAATTAGATATGTCTGATTTTACCGTGAGTAACTGTCGGAGAGGCTCAAGGCGCGATATTGGCAAGGCGATGGTACAGATGACTCAGCTTCGTACAGACGTTACGCCGCGCGACCCGGCTCTCGGGTCGACGGCCGCGCGTCCCATTCGGGTGGACGGTCATCGCGTCACGTCGGAAATGCTCGCCTCCATCGCGCTCGCGCCTTCGCTTGCCGCCCTGTGGGGCGAGTTGCGCTGCTTCTGCCTGCAACTGGGATGCCCGGCCATGGGCTTTGTCGATCTCTCCGGCACGGGTGCCGGCGAGACAGTGGCGACCACCTTCGCCATCCCTTTCAGCCTTGAGGACCTGCGCCAGGATCTGGTCGGCGCGGGCGGCAGGGCGATCCTGATGGACAAGCAGACCCTGGCCGTCCCTTCCTTTGGTCCTTATGGCCTGGAAGGCGCGCTGGTCGCGCGGCTGGCGGTGCCCGAACAGGGCCTGCCGGAGTGGACGCCCCATCTCGCCATGGCTTTCCAGCTCGCTTATTCGCGCTATCGCCAGATCGCGCCCAAGACGCAGGAAACGGCGCTCAGCGAACGCGAGCGCGAGATCATGCTATGGGTCATGCGCGGCAAGAGCAATGCCGTGATCGGCTCGATCCTCGGCATTTCGGCCAGTACCGTCGATACCTATATGCGTCGCATCTTCCGCAAGCTCGATGTCGCCGACCGGACCTCCGCCGCGCTGCGCGCCGTGGCTCTCGGTGCGATCGCCTGATGTCTGTGGGCGGATCGGCACGACGTCCCACAGCCGTGCCGATCCCCATATTCCAGTGAAAACATCCGCTCTCAACCGGGGCTGACGGCGCGCGCCAGCGCGGCGATCCCCGCGCCGTCGCCCTGCCGATCGGCCTCGATCTGCGCGAACAGTCCGGCCATCCCCTCGAACAATGTCTCGCCCGCCGCATCATGCTCGCCCAGGAAGGCGGCGATCTCCTCCATCTCGGCGACCCAGCGATAGGCCTTGGGCACCATGTCGGGAATCTGCCGGCCGTAGCGCGCGAAGAGATCGGGCATGGACCGCTGCATCTCGGCGCGCAGGGCCTGCGCCGCGCCATGGCGATGTGCGGCGCGCAGCAGGGCGCTCGCGAGGCCGACCACGCCCTTGTTGATCCCGCCGAAGCACATCTTGAGCGCGGCCGCCGCGCCGATGTCGCCCGCGATGATCTCCGCCTGGCAGCCCGGCGCATCGAGCACCGCCGCACGGGCTGCGGCGGGGCCGGAGAGATGCAGGATGGTCGGGCGCGGACCGCCAGTGGGCGGTGGGCCGATGATGGCGCCGTCCACCATCTCGCACCCGGCCTGGGCCAGCCGCGCGGCCAGTGCGCGCTTGCTCGCCGGATTGAGTGCATTGGCATCGACGAAAAGGGGCTTCCTCTCCGCCGCGCGCAGATAGGGCATGAAGCGCTCCACGAGCGGCGCCGCTTCCGCCGGCGGCACGATGGAGAGGATGATGTCGCAGGCCGCCAGCTCGGGGTCGGTGGCGTCGGCCATGCCGGCGGCCTGGGCGCGCGCGACCGAGGCCGGGCTGCGGCCGGCAAGCGAGGTGCGCACGACATGTCCGGCCTCGGCGAGGCGCGCGGCCACCGCGCTGCCCATGGCGCCGGGTGAGAGGAGAGCGATGCGTTGCGGGTTGGCGTGGGTCATGGCGGCGGTCCTTCGATGATGGATTTCAGGCGGGTGCGGCGCGCAGGGCCCGGATCAGACCCCGTTCGAGGATCTCGGTGCCCGGCGGCGCGGTGCGCGCCCGCGCGACGATGTGCTTCATGGCCGGCAGCGGCGGGTCCAATGCGGCGAGCCGGCCGGCGGCCAGTGCCTCGCGCACCTGCTCGGTCATGAGGATGCTGGCGCCGAAGCCCTCCTCGACCATGGACTGGATCACGTCGGAAAATTCGACATAGCGGATCGGCGCGCGCGGCAGCACCCCGGCCTCGGCCAGCTGCCGCTCCAGCCATTGCTCGGAGACGATGCCGTTGCTGGGCAGGATGAAGGGCAGTTCCTCGATGGCCTGCGCGTCCTCGCGCACGCGCCGGGCCAGATCGGGCGCCGCCACGATGACGATCGGCACATCGCGGACGAGCTGGATGTCGGGCAGCTTCTCCGGCACGCGGCCGACCGTGTAGAGCAGCAGGTCGATCTCGCCCTTCTCCAGCGCGGCGGGCACCTCCCGCGTCGGCAGCACGGGCACCAGCTCGACCTCGATGTGCGGATGGTCGAGATAGAGGCGGGAGAGCAGGGGCTTTAGATAGACCTCGCGCAGGCGCGGGCCGATGGAGATGCGGATGCGCACGCGCCCATCGCTGCCGATGCGCGCGTCGGGGCGGCGCA
>CBIMKI010000170.1:0-6386 GCA_966244395.1 uncultured Sphingobium sp.
GCGCGGACGGTCACGACAACAATGTCTCGGACAATATGGGTGTGGAAGGGGCGATCGACGATGCCGGCATCGTCTCCGCGCGATCCCGGCGGCGGAGGGCCATGGTCGCGACATTGCTGCTGAGCCAGGGCGTGCCGATGATCCTCTCGGGCGACGAGATTGGCAACAGCCAGAACGGCAACAACAATGTCTATTGCCAGGACAATGAGACGGCGTGGATCGACTGGGCGTGCCGGGACGATGCGTTCCTGGATTTCGTAGCGCGGATGATCGCCTTCCGGCAGGGCCATCCGGTGCTCTCTCAGGAGACCTTCCTGCTCGGCGATTGCCGGGAGGGGCGCATCGAGGTCGCCTGGCACCAGCCGGACGGGCGGGAGATGGACGAGGAACTCTGGGGTCAGGCGGATCTGCGCGTGCTTGGCCTCTTCGTCGATCATTCGGCCAAGGCGGCCTTTGTGGCGAACGAGAATATCGGGCCGCTCTTCATCGTGCTGAATGCCGGCGACGCGCTCGACTTCACGCTGCCCCGGCACAACAAGGTGACGAGCTGGGAGCGCGTGATCGACACGGCGCGCGACGATCCCTTTACGGCCGAGCCCTGCGATGGGCCACAGGCCGCCATCCCGGGTGCAAGCGTCTGCGTCTTTGCGCCCGCCGGCCAATGACCGGTCAGCATTATCCCAAGGCATGGGGCGCCGAGCCCTTCGCGCGGGATGCCTGGCGTTTCGCGCTCTGGGCGCCCGATGCCGGCGAGGTGGCGGTGGACGTGGAAGGCGGGACCACTCCGATGACGCGCGATGCCGACGGCTGGTGGCGCGTGGTCGTCCCGGCCCAGGCTGGCCAGAGCTACGGCTTCCGGATCGATGGCGCGTTCCATCCCGATCCGGCTGCGCGCGCCCAGGCCGGTGACGTGCACGGCCCCTCCCTTTTGGTCGACCCGCTGGATTTTGCCTGGTCGGGACACTGGCGGGGCATAGCCTGGCGCGACGCGGTGATCTACGAGTTGCATGTCGGCACTTTCACCGAGGAAGGCACGCTGGCGGCCGCGCGACGGGAGCTGCCGCGCCTCAAGGCGTTGGGAATCACGATGGTCGAACTGATGCCGCTCGCGCAGTTCGAGGGCGTGCGCGGCTGGGGCTATGACGGGGTGCTGCTCTATGCGCCGCACAGGGCCTATGGCGGAGAGGCCGAACTCAAGCGCTTCGTGGATGCGGCGCACGGACTGGGCCTCGGCGTGCTGCTCGACGTGGTCTACAATCATTTCGGCCCTGCGGGAAATCATCTGGCGCAATGGTGCCCAGGCTTCTTCCACGGCGAGCGTACATCGCCCTGGGGGCCGGGCATCGCCTATGAAGTGCCGGCCGTCCGGGATTTCTTCCTCGACAATGCCCTTTATTGGCTGAGCGAATATCAGCTCGACGGGCTGCGCTTCGACGCCGTCCACGCAATCGAAGACAGCTCGCCCACTCATATCATCGATGCGCTGGCGCAGGCCGTGCGGGCGCGGGACTGGGGGCGCCACGTCTATCTCGTGACCGAGGATGAACGCAATCCCACAGCCTATCTGGAAGGCGCGGCGCGCTTCGACGGAACATGGAACGACGATTGGCATCATGCCGTCCACTGCCTGCTGACCGGCGAGAAGGAGGGCTATTACGCGTCGTTCGCCGCCGATCCGCTGGCCGATATCGAGACGGCGCTGCGCGACGGCTATGTGGAGCAGGGCCAGCCACGGCCTCATCTCGCTCATGCGCGCGGGCGACCATCGGCGGAGCTTCCGGTGAACGCCTTCGTCAATTTCATCGGCAATCACGATCAAGTGGGCAACCGCGCCCAGGGTGAGCGGCTGCACCATCTCGTGCGGGACGATGCCGCGATCCGCGTGGTGACGGCGCTCACGCTGCTGGCGCCCTTCACGCCGATGCTGTTCATGGGGGACGAGTTTCTGACGGACGCGCCCTTCCTGTTCTTCACCGATTTCACCGGCGCGCTGGCCGAGCGCGTGCGGACGGGCCGTGCGCGCGAATTCGAGCGGTTCAGTGCCTTTGCGGACGATGTGCCCGACCCAAACGCGCTCGAAACGGCGCGCCGCTCTTGCATCGGCCATGCGGCCGACACCCGACAGACCGAGCATGAGGCATTCGTGCGCAATCTTCTGGCGCTGCGGGCGGACCATATCGCGCCCTTGCTGGCCTCATCGGACCGGCCGCAGGTGGAGGTACGGCGGGAAGGCAGCGCCTTCGAGGCAGCGTGGGATTTTCCGGCCGGCCGGCTCATGCTCGCCTTCACCCTGGGCGGCGGCGGGAACGACTTCTGGCCTCCGACCGATCCCTTCCTCGTGGAACAGCGGCCGGGCAGCGCCTTCGCGCTCGCCGCCGCCGTGCGCCGGAGGTGAGGCCAGGATGAGCCATCGCACAGCACCGGGCCTGGTCGCCACCTATCGCGTTCAGCTGCGCAATGGCGTCGATCTCGACATGGTGCGCGGGCTGATCCCGTGGCTGCGCGAACTGGGCGTCAGCCACCTCTACCTCTCGCCCCTGTTCAGCGCGGCGCGGGGCTCGACCCATGGCTATGATGTGACCGATCCCAAGCGGGTCGACCCGATATTGGGCGGCGAGGCGGCATTCCGGGAGCTGAGCGCGGCGGCGCGCGCGGCGCATCTGGGGCTCATTCTCGATATCGTGCCCAATCACATGGCCTTCACGCCGGACAATCCCTATGTCGCGGACTTGATGCGCAAGGGGCGCGGGAGCGACTTCGCGCAGCTCTTCGACATCGATTGGGACAAGGGACCGCTGCACTTCCCGGTGCTGGACGGCGAGCCGGCAGAGATGCTCGCGGCGGGGACGATCGCCTTTGCGCGAACGCCAGAGGGACCGGCCTTGCGGGTCCATGGGGAGGATTATCCGCTCCGTCCCACGGCCCTCGGCGATCGGCTGGGCGAGGGCGAGGCCCTGACGGAAGAGAAGCTCAGCGCCCTGCTTGCCGCGCAGCATTGGCAATTGGGCCATTGGCGCGCGAGTGCGGAGCGCATCGTCCATCGCCGCTTCTTCAACATCGCGAGCTTGATCGGCGTGCGGCAGGAAGACCCGGAGGTCTTCGACTTCACGCATCGCTGGATCGTCGAACAGGTGCGCGCGGGGCGAGTGCAGGGTCTGCGCGTCGACCATATCGACGGACTTGCGCGACCGGGCGCCTATCTCAGCCGCCTGCGCCATGCGGTCGGCTTCGTGCCGATCTGGGTGGAGAAAATCGTCAAGCCCGGCGAGGCGCTTCCGGCCGCCTGGCCAGTGGAGGGCATGAGCGGCTATGAGTTCATGACGCCGGTGACGCAGTTCCTGACCGATGCGGAAGGGCTCGCGGCATTGCGGGATGCGGCGCGGAGCTGCGTGCCGGAGGATTATGCGGGCGAGGTGCGCAATGTCCGCCGCGAGATGCTGCGCACCGTCTTCGTGCCCGAGGTGGACCGCGTGACCGGCAGTGCCATGGAGGCGCTGGCCGGAGGACGCGTGGCGGCGCCCGGCGTGCCGGCCGCGATCGTGCAACTTGCGGCGCACTGGCCGGTCTACCGCTCCTATGCGGGCGACGCAGTGCCATTGGGGCCCGCCTTTGCGCCGGTGTTCGATGCGGCGCGGGGCGACCATCTGCCGAGCGAGATGCTGGCGCAGGTCTTCAATCTGCTCTCGGCGGCGGATGATCCGCCGGCCCGTGCCTTTGCGTCGGCTTTCGAGCAGCTCACTGGTGCACTGACGGCGAAATCGGAGGAAGACACGGCCTTCTTCCGCGCGATCGCCTATCTCCCCTTCTGCGAAGTGGGCGCGCAGCCGGACCTGGAGGCGATCGACGGCGAGAGGTGGAGCCGCCTGATGAGCGCGCGGGCGCAGGCGAGCCCCTGCGCGCTCAATGCGCTTTCGACCCACGACACGAAGCGATCTGCCGATGCGCGCGCGGCGCTCATTGCGCTCACTTATCTGCCCGCGCTGGGCCGGCGGCTCTACGAGACGGCGCGCGAGCGCGCCCGCGCGGCCGGCGTGGCGGAGCGCTGGGGCCTTTATGCGGTGCAGACGGCACTGATGACCTACAGTGAGGCGGATGCGGAGGAGCGGCTTGTCGGCCATGTCGAGAAGGCGATGCGGGAGGCCAAGGACATATCCTGTCATGAGACGCCCGACCCGGAGGCCGAAGCAGCGGTAGCGGCGCTGCTGCGCGACTTCGTTCGTGCGCTTCAGGCCGACATACTGTGGAGCGGGCAGGAGCGCGCGGCCTTCGAGAGCGCGTGGCACGATCTTGTGCTGGCGCAGCTCGCGCTCCAGCTCACGGCGCCCGGCATTCCCGACGTTTATCAGGGCACGGAAATCGTGCGTGTGAGCCTGACCGATCCCGACAATCGCCGGCCCGTCGCGTGGGACGCGCTGGGCGCGCCGGCGCGGGAGCTGGACAGGCGCAAACTGGCACTGACTCGCGCGTTGCTCGCCCTGCGGCGCCAGCATGCGGAGCTGTTCGCGATGGGCGGCTATGCCCTCCAGAGCACGCCCCGGAGCTGGACGGTCCACCGGCAATGGAAGGAGCAGCAGATCGCCGTCGACATTGCCCGACCGGCTCGCCAGCTGTCGTCCGTTGCTGCTGCCGATCCCATGATTTCATCCGGTGCGGTCTGATGCCCGCCGGAAGCATGTGTGCAAAAGGAGAATGTGATGGAGAACGACCGGCAGCAGGACATCAAGGAGCGGGCTTATGCGATCTGGGAGGCGGAGGGCCGCCCCCACGGCCGCGCGGAAGCGCATTGGCAGCAGGCGCAGGAAGATCTCGCCGCAGGGGACGGCATCGGCGCGGATGACGGCGCGCAGCCCCCGACGCGCGCAACCGAGCCCAAGCCGACGAAGCGCGCGGGCCGCAAGTCCGGAAGCGAGATCGCCTGACCGTCCATGGACGGCGTCGATGACATACGGCACCTCGCGGCGGCCGTGGGTCTCGCCGAGCGATGGCGCGATGCCGAGCGCCAGAGCCAGACAGTGGCAGTCGAGGATCTGGCCGATATTCTGCGCGCGCTGGGCTATCCGGCGGAAAGTGCGGCCGACCGGCGCCGCAGCCGCGAGAGGCTGGCCGCCGAGGATATTGCGCCACCGGTCCTGCTGACTGGCGATGTGGGGCGTATGACCGATCTTCCGGCCAGCCTGGCGGGCGCGAGCACGGCCGATATCGCCTTCGAACAAGGCGGCACGGAGCGACTTGTTCCGGCGCGCGGGCGGCTGCCCGCCATCGGCCAGTCGGGCTATCATCGGCTGCACATCATGGGCCGCGAGATCGGCCTCGCCATCGCGCCCCGGCATTGCCGCGCGATGCACGGCGGCGCCCTGTGGGGGCCGAGCGTCCAGATCCCCGCCCTGCGTGGAGCGGGCGCGTTCGGCACATTCGACGATCTGGGCGAGGCGGGCGCCGCGTTCGCCGATGCGGGCGCGGACCTGCTGGCGATCAGCCCGGTCCATGCGCCATTTCCGGGGCCGGCCACCCATATCAGCCCCTATGCGCCCTCTAGCCGCCTGTTCCTGAACAGTGCGCTGGCCGTCACGGGCAGCCCAGCGGATGAAGCGCGAGACCTCATCGACTGGCAGCGGGGGCTGCGCGGGGCGTATGAACGGCTGGAGGCAATGGCCGCCGGGCTTGGCGGCGAAGCGCGCGCGGCGCTGCATCATTGGGCGGATCGGCACCCGGGCGTGTGGCTGCATGCCGTTTTCGATGCGCTCTGCCTGCATCATGAAGGGATGCCCTGGCCGCGCTGGGCGGCCAAATTCCACGCGTCATCGGCGGAGGCGGTTCATGGCTTCGCCCTGGCGAATCCCGCGCGGGTCGAGATGCATATGCTCGGTCAGATGATGGCGGCGAACAGGCTGGCGGCGGCCCAGCGCCGGGCCCGGCAGGCAGGCATGGCGGTGGGGCTCATCGCCGATCTGGCCGTCGGCGTCGATCCGGGCGGGAGCGACGTCTGGGCCAATCCGGGCGCGTTCCTGCATGGGCTCAGTATCGGCGCGCCGCCCGATCCACTGGGGCCGGTGGGGCAGCGTTGGGGGCTCACGACCTTTTCGCCGGCCGGACTGCGGAAACAGGGCTTCGGCCCTTGGATCTCGGTCCTTCGCGCCGCGATGCACCATGCAGGCGGCCTGCGCATCGACCATGCCTTCGGGCTGCGGCGCCTCTGGGTGATCGCGGACGGGCAGGCCAGCGGCCGGGGCGCCTATCTCGATTATCCGCTGGAGGACATGATGCGCATCGCGTTGAGGCGCATGAGCCGGAGCCGGATGTGGGTGTCGGCGAGCCGCTGGCGGATCGTGGGATCGGCGATGCGGCCGTTGGCCCGTGCCACCTCGACGATCTCGTGCCACTCGTTC
>CBIMKI010000171.1:0-6366 GCA_966244395.1 uncultured Sphingobium sp.
ACGCAGGCAAAGGGTCCGTGTTCAACAGTGATGGCGAAATCGAAATGGATGCCGTGCACCTCGTCGAGCCAGGCGCGGAACGGCACAACCATGTGCAGCAGCACCTCGTCGCAATCGCTGACGATCAGCGGGCGCGTCATCGGCCGATGCTCCGGCGCGCCGCGACGATTCGCGCGGGCGCCACGCCGAGATCGGCGGCGCAGGCCATCAGGTCCGGCTCATGGTCCAGCACGAAATCGAGCAGCGCGCGCAGCGTGGCCGGCCGATCGAGGCCTGCACGCAGCGTATCGGGATCGAGTCCGGTGAGCGCAAGCATACGCTGGGCGCGCTGCGCGTCGGACACGGTCCATGCCACGACATGAAGCGCGAGCGCGGAACTATCTTCCGTAGACGGGATATTATATGCCTTACTCACAACTTGCGGTCCGGGAGTGGGCACAGGCCAAGAGAACGGTCGGATTTCATCATGATCGCAAGGGGGCATTGGTGACAAAACGGGTTCTGGTTGTCGAGGATAATGAACTCAACCTCAAGCTTTTCTGCGATCTGCTGAAGGCCCATGGGTTTGAGACGGCCGCCGTGCGCGACGGACGCGAGGCTTACGGCCGTGCGCGTGCCTTCGACCCCCATCTCATCATCACCGATATCCAGTTACCCCATGTGACGGGGCTCGACCTCATTGTGGAGATGCGCGCGGACGCCGAGCTGGCGCGCGTGCCGATCATGGCCGTGACGGCCTATGCCGGCCGCGGCGACGAGGGCCGCATCCGAGAGGCGGGCGCCAACGCCTATGTCTCCAAGCCGATCAGTGTCATGCGCTTCATGGACGTGGTGAACGAACTGCTGGAGCCGCAGACGCAGATCTAGAGCATGACCCGATCAGATCTGAATCGGATCCTGCTCCATTTCCATTTTGATTTTTGCATTTTCCGAGTCGTCAGCGATTGCCAGCTGACTTGAATGCTCTGGCGCGCGCAAGAAAGGCCCGCGAACCAGGCGGCTCGGGGCCTCATGCCTCAGCGGACCTGACGGCCCGGCCGAATGAACGCGTTCCCCGCCGCGCACGTCATCGGCGCGCGGGGAAAGACCTCACTTGATCTTGGCTTCCTTGAACTCGACGTGCTTGCGCACGACGGGATCGTACTTGCGGAAGCTCAGCTTCTCGGTCTGGTTACGCGGATTCTTCTTCGTGACATAGAAGAAGCCGGTGTCAGCCGTGCTGACCAGTCGAATCTTCACGGTGGCTGGCTTCGCCATGGCCGATCCCTCAAAAAAAGCGGCGCCGATACCCGCCGAAGCAGGCGTCAAGCGCGGACAAGCGGTCGAAAAATGGGAGTCGCGCGACTGCGCTCCTCCCGGTTCGGCGGGCCAATGCGGGAATCGGGCCTCTTTGTCAAGGTCGGCAGGCCGGATGCCGCGGGCGGAGCGACGGATAAACCGCACTTTAACCATCTTTGGGCAAGCTCTTCACCAAGGACCAAGGCAGGGCCGCAACGGCTCCGTCAAAGGATGCGGAGGAGGAGCAAATGAAGCACGACCCGTTGCTGATGGTACGCACTGATCTGCTGAACCGGATCGAGCTGCTCCAGCGCGATTGCGCCATCCTCTCCCTTGCCAGGCTGTGCGATCAGCTCGACGAGATCCGGGGCATCGCGCGGCGTTATCATATCGAGCCCATCGAGCGGCTGGCCAGCCTGCTGGGCTCGGTGGTGGCCTATAACGGCCATCGCCAGGTCGCGCTCACTTATCTGTCGCTGATGCGCGATGCGGCCGAGGGCGAGACGGTCGATGCCCATGCGACCGAGGTGTTCATGGCCGCGGCGGTCCTGCGCGGGTGCCGGCTTCCAAGAAACACGCCATGAGCGGCGGCCAGCACGCCCGCAAGAATGGCGCCGACCACGAGCCCACAAAAGTGCTCGCCTGAGAGATTGAGCGCGGGCGACGGGGCGCGGCGAACAGGTCCGAGATCATCGAGATGGCGACTGGGAAAGCGGTCGCTTCCCCGACGCCCACCATGACCCTGGTCACGCCGAGCGATCAGAAACCCTTTGCGAGGCCCGTCAGCGCCTTGGCACCGGGCCAGAGGGCGATGGCTGGAATGAGGATGCGCTTGCGATTGCCATGGTCGACCCGGCGGGCGATGAAGATGCCGAGCAAGGTGCGATCCGCCACGTTCAGGAAGTTGGCCAGGAACAGGAGACACAGGGCATAGCCGGCCCCCGAACGGCCGTGGCGAAAGCGACGTCGTCTCTTGCCACGCTTGCCATGATCCGCTCCCCCTCGCGCTTATCGATTTTCGCGCCGGATCATCGTTTCCAGCATGCGGCGTGCTCGCGTCCCGCCCTGATCGATGCCCAGCGTCGCCGGCTGCGCCTTCCAGAAATCCTGACCATCGAGATTGGCGAAGCTGGCCTCGATGATCGGCTTATCCTCGACGCCGAAGGCTTGCTCCATCAGTGCGCGTGTACCCGCGTCCCGCTGCGCATCGGGGGCACCGCCGCCCCGCGTCGTCGCCCAGAAATAATGGGCGGTGCTGTCGGTCTCGGGCGTGATGATGTGAGCCTGATGGAGAATGACGCCGCTCTCGCGCGGATGACCAAGCGGCGCGGCGCCGATCTCCAGCAGCATCGAGGCGGGCGCGTTCCAACGCATGTCGAGCCAGTGATCCGTCGGCATGCCGCGCTCATAGACGCCATAGGTATGGCCGGGCGCCGGGACATTGGGCATCCACCAGTTGGAGTGGAGCGTATCCCCGTCCTGCACGACCTTGTGCTCGCCCGCGAAGATGACCCCGGACCCCGCGAAACTGCCCCGATGGACGAACTCGATATGACTGAGGTCCATCAGATTGTCGGTCGCGAATTCATAGGGCGCCTGCAAAGGCATGAGCCCTGTGATGGGAGGATGGCCGCTCGCACTCAGGATTGCGAAGTCGGGGATGCGGGCTTCGTCGGCGCTGGCGGGATCCCCGGCCCACATCCAGAGGATCCCGTTGCGCTCGCGGACCGGCCATGTGCGGACAGCCGCCCCCTTGGGTATCCGATCCGAGAAGGGGTTGTGGACGCACTCACCGGCGCGATTGAAGGCGAGGCCATGATAAGTGCAACGCACCGTATCGCCCTCAAGCGTCCCGGCGCTGAGCGGCGCGAAGCGATGAGGGCAGCGATCGGTCAGCGCCGCGACCTCGCCATCCTCGCCGCGATACAGGAGGATCGGTTGCCCGAGGATCCGCCGGCGCAGCAGGTGGCGGCCGATCTCGTCGGCCCAGGCCGCCATATACCATGCGTTACGCAGATAGGGAATGGTCGGCTCGTCCTTGCACGGCGCGCGGGCGGTCATGTCCGTTTCAGTCGTCATGCGCGTTCCAGTCCAAGCAGGTCGGCCGCGTTGAGGCCGAGGATCTTCGCCTTGTCCGCGTCGTCCAGCCGCTGGTGAAAGCCGACCGGATCGGGCTCGGACATGTCGAACGGATAGTCGGTGCCGAGGCAGAGCTTGTCCGCGCCATGGGTGCGCACGAGGCTGTCGAGCTGGTCGGGATCGAAGACGAGCGTGTCGAGCCAGAGCTTGCGCAAATAGCTGGAAGGCGGGTGCCGGCAATGTTCGGAGCAATCCCCCCGTGCCCGCCAGCCATGATCCATGCGACCCCAATAGCCGGGGATATAGCCGCCGCCATGGGCGACGCAAATGCGCAGGCCGGGATGGCGATCGAGAACGCCGCCGAAGATGAGGTGGCCGACGGCCAGAGTGGCTTCGAGCGGATTGCCGATCAGATTGTTGAAATAATAGGCGCTCATCCGCTCGGCGTGGGTGAAGCCGAGCGGATGAATGAAGAGCAGGATGCCCAGCTCTTCCGCCGCGGCCCAGAAGGGACGCAGCTCTTCGGCGTGAAAATCGCGCCCGTTGACGTTCGAGCTGATCTCGATGCCGCGCAGATCGAGCGCACGCACGCAGCGGCGCATCTCCGCGATCGCCATTTCCACATTCTGCAGCGGGACCGTGCCCATGCCAACCAGCCGGTCCGGATGCTGCGCGACCGCTGCTGCCATCCCGTCATTGACGGCGCGGGCCGCGTCGCGACCCGTCTCGGCATCGGTGAAGTAGAAATATTGGCCGGGGCTCGGGCTGATCGCCTGCACGTCGATGCCGAGCCGATCCATGTCCCCAATGCGCTGGCCGATCGTGTTGAGCGTCCGGCCGATCGTGGCGAACTGGGCGCGATTGACCTCCATGGTCTTCGCGCTGGTGAAATCGTTGATGCCGGGCGGCGGCCCCGGATATCTGGCCTGCACGATGGCATCGGCTGCCGGAATGCCGAGATGGCAGTGGATGTCGACGACGAGATGCTGGCCGCGTGCAACGACGGGGATGGGCTTGCGGTCACCGCAGGTTGTGATGGTCATGCCGCGATCCTCGCCGGCTGGATGGTGCCGCTGCAGTCGCCGAAGCCGATCGAGACATAGCCATCCGCCATTGCCCGTCCGCGCAGGGTCAGCGTGTCGCCATCCTCCAGCCAGTCGCGCTTGCTGCCATCGGGCAGATCGATGCTGACACCGCCGCGCATGGTGATTTCGGCTAGGCAGGCCTTGGCCTCATCGGCCGCGCCCGAGACAGTGCCGGTCGCGATCAAATCGCCGCGCTCGAGCGGAGCGCCGTTGGAGGCCGGATGTGCGACCATCTGGCCGAGCGTCCAGAACAGCTCCTTGAGGTTGGTGCGCACGATCCGCGTGCCCGAGAGAGTGGCGGTCAGTTCGATGTCGATGCCGCCCTGGCTGCGATCCGCGGCGCCGAGCAGATGGGCCGGCACGGCGGGTTCATCGTCTGCGCGCCCCCGCGCGGCGACGCGGAATGGCGCGAGCGCTTCCATGGTCACGATCCACGGGCTGATGGTCGTGGCGAAGCTCTTGCCCAGATGCGGGCCGAGGATGGATTCGAAGAACTGGATGCCGCGTGCCGACCAGTCATTGACCAGGCAGCAGCCAAACATCGCCGCTTCCGCTGCGGCCATGGAAACCGGCGCACCGAGGACATTGCCATCCCGGAGCCAGACGCCGAACTCCAGCTCGAAGTCCAGCATGGGCTCGGGCCCGAAGACCACGGTCTCGCTGCCCATGGGCGAGGCGAACTGACCGCTCGGGCGGACGATCGGCGTGCCGTCTGTGACGACGGAACTGGCGCGGCCATTATAGGCGACGGGCAGGGCCATGGCGGCGAGCGGCGGGGCCCGGTTGCCCATGCGCTTGATATGATCGATCGATGTGCAAAAATCGGTGAAGGCGGTCGGCTTGAGCGGCAGCAGGAGTTCGGCTTGCGCCATCGGCACGAGCACGGGGTGGAGCCGGGCCTCATCGCCGCCCCCACCTTGTCGGAACAGGTCGGACAATTGCGCGCGCAGGGCGCTGACGGCCGTCGGGGCGCAAGCGAGCAGTGGGGCCCGGCTTGACCCCGCTGCCGCTTGCGCCGCCTCGGTTGCCGCCCCCGTCAACATGTTCGTGCCAAGCAGCGCCTCGAGATCGATGATCCGATCGCCGAGCGCGACGCCGCCGCGTATATGATCGCGCGTGCGGAAGAGGCCGAAGGGCAGGTTCTGGATCGGGAAATCCGTGTTTGCGGCATTGGCGCTTGCGACCCAGCTGCGCCGCGCCGGATCATGGGTGGTATTCACTTCAATGCTCATGGTCGCACGCCTCTTTATGGGCTGTCATTTCCTTGTGGTAGCGGCCCATGGCGCCGAACAGATCGCGCTGCTGCTCCGGCGTGAATTCCGCGCCCCATTGACGGTAGAGGGAGAAGACATTGGCCACGATCCGCTCGGGATCGCTCCAGCCCCGATATTCCTGCATGTTGATGTCCCGCGCTGCTTCGTTGAACCCCATGCCGGCTTCGAAACGCCCGCGCGCTTCGTCCCGCACATATTCGAAATAGCCCTTCATATTGGCGACCGCTGTCCTGTCGGTGATGGACCCATGGCCCGGAACGACGACCCGCGGATCGAGATCGATGATGTGCTGGCAGGCGGCGATCCAGTTTTCGATCGGGCCGGCCCACATGATCGGATGGCCTTCGTTGAACAGAAGGTCGCCGGTGAAGACGACGCGGTCTTCGGGCAGCCAGACGATCGTGTCCGAATTGGTGTGGGCGGGGCCGAGGTCGGTCAGTTCGACCTGCTTGGCGCCGACCATGAGCGAGAGCTGCTTCTCGAAGGTGCGATTGGGCAGCGTCACCTCATCGACCCCGGAGAAATCGAACTTCCGGCCCATCGTCTCATAGAGAAAGGCGCCCGCGTCGCCCATCTGGAGATAATTGTCCTTGAGGGCGGCCAGCGCCTTGGGGTTGAAGCCGGCCATCTCCTCCTTGGCCTCGACCGTG
>CBIMKI010000172.1:0-6351 GCA_966244395.1 uncultured Sphingobium sp.
TTCACCTGGCCGAGATCCTGCATGAGATCGGCGCCGATCACCGTAGCGGGCGTGGGCTCGTTGAAGCCGTCGCGCTTGATGCGTGTGCCGGTCACGATGATGGAACGTTCATCGGCCTGCGGTTCGGCCTGGCGCTCGACCTGAGCGTGCGCGGTGGATGGCATGAGAGCCGAAAGCGCCAAGGCGGAAATGGCGGCGGACGCGAGGAGCGGCCTAAACCGCGACTGCGCTGCGCCCCTCTGGGTGCTCGTCATGGAATTCTCTCCCTTTCTGATGTCTTGAGCGGGCGCGACCGCTTAGGTCCGTCCGGCTTTCTCGTTGTCGGGCTTTTGACATGCGCTCCGGGAGCGGACTTTCCCCAAGTGGCGCGCGATCATGTCTGGCGCGGCACAGGGCGAGCGCATCCGGCGCGGCGCGCGGGACCTCTCAGGAGAAATAGAATCTGAGCGCGGTGCGGCAGATTTCCGCGCGTTTCGCCGCCTGCGGAACCCAGCTGCGGTAGCTCTTCAGCACATCGGCATAGTCGATGCGCCCCTCATAGCCGACGAAGGGCGCATCGCTGCCCCATAGAAGCCGGTCGGTGCCGACCCGGGCCAGCAGCGCCTCGGCCACTTGCCGCGCAAGGGCTTCCAGGTCGCCATGCGGATCTTCCTGCCAGGCGGAGGGGCCGGGCAGACGGAATCCGCCCGAAAGCTTGACCCAGGTGCGACCGCGCTCGACCGCTTCGATCATGGCGGCGAAGCCATCGCAGGCGAGCGGCGCGGCCGGATCGGGATGGCCGAAATGGTCGATCACCACTTTGACGCCAGCCTCGTGTAGCGCATCGAGTATCGGGCGCAGCAGCGGTCCCTCGATGGCGACATGCACATGCCAGTCGAGATCGCGTACGCGGCGAAGCAGCAGGCGATACGCGTCGCCGCGCAGATCGGGCAGGCGCTCGGCGCGGGCGAGCTGGAGGCGGATGCCGACGATACCGTCACGCTTCATCTGCTCCAGCGCATGCAGGCCCGTGGCGGGATCGACGATGGCGGTCCCGCGCAGGCGCGGGAAGCGGCGCAGCTGGCGGATCATGTAATCATTGTAGAAGCCGGCGATGCTGAGGCCGGACAATATGGCGAAATGGACGCCGTGGCGGTCCATCCGGGCGAGCAGCTCCTCTGCGGCGAAGGCATAATCCGGTACGGTCCAGGCGCCTTGCACCACTGGCATGTCGGCCGTGAAGATATGGGCGTGGCAATCGATGATGGGATTGTCCGCGCGCGCGGCATCGCCGCCGGAGGCGAACGCCGGCGCCCGCTGGCCCTCCCGCGCGGTCACGGGTGTAACGGAACCCTGGCTGGGGCGGCCCTTCTCACTGGCCGCTCCGCAGAGCCTTGGCTTCCTCATAGATGCTGGTGTCGATCAGCGTGGCGAGTTGCTCGCGGCTGCGGGCCGGGCGCTTGTCCTGTCTGGCCAGCCACTTTTCCTCCGCCACCAATATGTCGAGCATGTCGGCGGGATAGTCGGCAGTGAAGGCATGATGCTTCCAGGAACGCTCCACTTCCTCCGGCTTGAATCCGCCGCGCTGCGTCACGAGCGCCTTGGCCTTTGCGGGGTCGGTGCGAATGGCGGCGGCGGCGTCCATGACCGAGCGAACGAAGGCGACGATGCTGGCGCGCTTTTTCGGGTCGGCGAGCTTCTCCGCCGTGGAATTGAGATTGAAATGTTCAGCGTAGACCCCTTCGCCGCCGAACTCGACGAGATCCTCGCCCAGCACGCGCGCCGAATTTTCGCTCTCCGGTTCCCAGATCACCACGGCGTCCACACGCTTTTCGGCGAGGGCCTTGGTCATCTCGCTGAGGGGCGAGAGCGTCACCGGCTGGATGTCGTCGAAGCTGAGACCCGCCTTGTCGGCCAGCATGCGGTAGAGGAAATAGCCCGAGGAGGTCTGCGGGATAGTGGCGATCCGCTTGCCCTTGAGGTCCGCCACGGTCGCGATGCCGGCCGAGCGGCGCGCGACGATGCGGTAAAGCCCCTTGGATACGTTGAGGATGATGCGCAGATTGGGATTCTGGACCGAATAGCGCAGTGCCTGGGTCTCGGCATGGGTGGCGACGTCGGCATCGCCGGGCTCGCCGAAGCCGCGGATGATCGGCGCGCCGACCAGATTGGGAATGCCGCCCATCTTCACGCTCGCCCCGGCCGGATAGAGATCGCTGGCCGCGAGCAGCACCGGCGCGATCTCGAAGGTCTGTATGTTGCCATGAACGGCCATCGGGACGAGCTGGGGCCGTTGCGGCGCCCCCGTTTGCGCGCAGGCAGGCAATGTCAGGGCGAGAGCGGCCAGGGCGGCGCAGGTCCTCAGTGCGAGCATCGTCGTTCCTCTCCTTGCTCGTCGCCGGCCGATGGTTCGCGTTGCCGGCGCATATCATGTCGTCTTGTGCCTATCGGCCGCGTCCGGCGCCTGCAACGCGTGCCGCGCGACATGCCGGACCAGGACAGAATGGGTTCCGGCCGGGGAAAAAGACCCGCGGATTTCCGCGCGTGCGGGCCGTGCGGCAGAGGCGGCGCGGCGGGATATTCATTTCGCCGGCTGCGGCGCGACGGTGCCATCCGCCGGCTTTTCCTCCGGCAGGTCGCCCAGCGACTGGAGCGCGCGGCCGGCCGTTTCGGGCAGCAGCAGCGTCGGCAGCAGCGCGCAGACGATGCCGACGATGCCGAGCGTCGCCATGGCCGCGCTGAGCGGCATGAGATGGGCCAGCAACGGCACGGCCATGATGAACAGGGCGGCGGCGGCCCGCCCGCTATTATAGGCGAAGGCCTGGCCAGAGCCGCGCAGTTCGGTGGGGAAGAGTTCCGTGAAATAGGGCCCGAAGGAGGCATACATGCCGAACTGGAAGAAGCCGTAGATCATGCCGATGGGCATGAGCAGCGCCACGCTGCCGCCCCAGGGGCCGAACAGATAGATCGACGCCATGATGACGAAGCCGAGGCCGAACAGCCGGAAGACGGCCCGCCTGCCGAAGCGATCGCTCAGATGGGCATTGACGAGGCAGCCGGCGAAGCCGCCGATACTGTTCACCAGGACCAGATAGCTCGCCACCGACTGGGTGAGCCCGCGCTCGCTGGTCATGAAGGCAGTAAGATAGTTGGCGACAGAATAGGCCGCGCCCTGCACGCCGAGCGAGAGCATGGAAGCCAGCAGCGTGACGCCGAGCAATCGCGGCGTGAAGATGGCGGTGAGGCCGGGGCCGCGCTTCTCCGCCAGCTGGCGCTCGCGGGCGCGCTTGAAGATGTCGGAATCGTCCGAGCCCCGGCGAATGAAGAAGATGAGCAGGGCAGGGGCCAGGCCGGCCCAGAAGGCGACCCGCCAGCCGATCTCGGGATCAAAGGCGGCCGCGACCGGACCGGCAAGCAGCGCGGCGATGCCTGATCCGATCGGGGCGCCGCTTTGCACCGCGCCCAGCGCCTTGCCGCGATGCTTTGGCGCGATCATCTCGCCCAGCAGCACCGCGCCCACGGCCCATTCCGCGCCGAAGCCCAGGCCATGGAGAATGCGGATGACGAGCAGTTGCTGATAATCCTGCGCGAAGCCCGAGGCGAAGGAGAAGAAGGAGAACCAGAGAATGGTGATCTGGAGGATGCGTGCGCGGCCGAAGCGGTCGCACAGCCAACCGCCCAGCCACCCGCCTATGGCTGCCGAGAAATAGCTCGCGCTCGCGATGGAGCCCGCCTCCGTCAGGGTAAGGCCGAGCGAACCGATGAGCAGCGGAATGAGATATTGATAGACCTGCGCGTCGGCGGCATCCATCACCCAGCCCGCGCCGCAGGTCCAGAAGACGCGGCGCGTGCGCTTGTCGGATTCGCGATACCAGCCCATCATGGCCGCGCTCCGCGGGTCAGGGCGCTCAGACCGATGGCGCCATACCCTTCAGCCGCAAAATCCATGTCCCCTCCTCAAAGCCGGTGCTTGGTCGCCGGTCTTTTTCCGTGACGGTGCTAGCATAAGCGGGCCAGCAAGGGCGGCTTGACGAAACCGGCCCGGCGAATTGACCCAAATGCAAGCGGGCAGCTTCCCCTCCGCGCTATCTCCGCGTTCCTCAGCGTTGCACCAGCCCGTCGATCTCCGGCCCGGTCGGCGGCATCTGGTAACCGTGCGATTTCATGCTCGCCTCGGGCAGCATTTCGCAGGGCACGCAATCGGGCCAGTAGGTTTCCGGCTCGCGGCCGCTCACAAGGTTCCGATAGTTGAACCACATGGGCAGGATGCCGGGCCAGTCGATGGTCTTGCCGGTGCCGCCCCGGAAGCCTTCCTCGCGGCGGCCGAGATCGGTGATCGGAATATCCGGCGGATATTTGGTGAGCAGGGCGCTCGGCGCGCGCTTCTCGTTGGGGTCGGGGTCTTTCGCGCCGGACCAGCCGGCCTGCCAGGTGGGCATGTAGTAATAATGCTCGTCGATGGTGACGCTCCACAGGCGCCACACGCCATCCGCCTCCAGCACGGCCTGCTCATTGGGATACATGCCGCCGTGCAGGCCGCCCATGTAGAAGCCGGCGGGCGTGCCGCGCGCGTTCTTGGAGGTGCGCGGCTGGAAGAGGCGCGTGCGCAGATTGGCCGAGCGCCCGTCATGCGAGACGAGGATCACCGGCTGCGTGCGCCAGTGGAAGGAAATGGAGCCGCGGACCTTGGGCGCCGGCCCCCAGCTTGCGTTGACCGCGCCCATGATGCGCTCGCGCCCCAGATAATAGCCGGCGAAGGGCGACTGCTTGTTGCCCTTGAGCGCGATGATGTCTGCCATTTCGCGCCATTGGAAGTCGTCGATATAATAGCCATAGGCCGCCATCACATTGGCCGCGCCTTCATAGCCGAGCGACCGCGCGAAGCGGCGGCGGGCGTCGGCAAGGTCCCTGGAGGCAGGCACCTCGCCGGGCGTGAGCGCGCCGGTGAGCGACTGTGCGGCGGCAAGGGGGAGCGCGCCGGTGTCGACGGGCTTGCCGGAGACGGGATGAGGTTCCACGAAGGCCGGGATCGCCGTGCGGGCCGTGCCGGGCAGCGCGCCCGCGCCCCAGCCTGCGGCATAATCCGCCTTCATGACGGGATAGACGCGCAGTTCCTTGAGTTTCCAGGTGCCGGCTTCCTTCACGAAGCGGTTGCGATAGATATTGACGCCCCAGCTCGCCGTGCCCTTGTTCGCCTCGCCCAGCATGACCAGCTCCATGCCCCGGCTGAGCGCCTCGCGCCCGCCGGGCAGCACATGCACCACCGTGTCGAACAGCGGATGCTCGTTCAGGACGCCGTGGGTGAGGCCGGCCGGGCCCATCGCTGCCTCCAGCGCGGCGCGCACGCCCTCTTTGCCGCGGCGGACCTGGCCGCCCATCTCGACCGCGCTGTCCTGCGCGAAGAGATCGACCACATCGTCCCACATGCGCCGGTCCACATAATAGCCATAGCTGTTCTGCACATTGCGCACCGCGTCCTCGTCGTTGAGCGCGGCAATGCGCCGGTCGAGATCGGCCTGCGTCGCGCCGCTCGCGGGCGCGGCGCCGGACGCCGCCGGAATGGGCGTGCCGGTTTCGTTCACCGTGAAGTGGAAGGGGAAGAGTCCCAGATCCTTGTTGCCCACATTGCTCCAGCCCTCGGCATAAGGCCCTTCATATTGCGGGAAATAATGCATGGCGGCGATTTTCCAGACGCCGCCCTCGAGCACATAGTCATTCTCGTAGATGCCGCCTTCGAACCAGGCCTTGCCCTTGCCGTCGCCCTTGAAGGCGAGGCTCATCCAGCGGCCCTTGGCGCTGTTGCCGTCAACGGAGAGATTGACCAGCGGCTCGTCGATGAACTCGGTGTTGAGCGCGCCGGGGTCGAGCCCGTCTGCGCCGACGCCGCGATTGCCGAGCCAGGCGCGGATGGCGGCCTTGCCCGTGATGCGCCGTTCACCCCAGCCGATGGTGGCGTTCTGCGCGAAGAGATCCGTGGCGGCGTCCCACAGGCCGAACTGGATGTACTGCGCATAGCTGCGCTGGAGATCCTTGACCGTGCGGAAGGATTCGAGCCGCCCCACATCGCGGGCGAGGGCGTCGATGCTGTCGGGCTGCGGCTGGGCCCACAGCGCCTGGGGCGCGGCCAGCAGCAGGGCCATGAGCACGGGCATGGTCTTGAACGCCATCGAGGGTCTCTCCGCCATTATCGTCAGTTGGGCGCAGGGTCGGCCGCATCCGCGCCGCAATGCAAGCGGCAACATGCCCGAGCGCCGCTTTGGTCGGCTCCCAGTGCCTGCTCGGTCAAGTCGGGCTAGAAGCCGATCTGATCGTTGCCCTTCAGGCCCAGCAGCGCACGCGCCTCGTCAGGCGTGGCGACGTCCAGTCCCAGTG
>CBIMKI010000173.1:0-6306 GCA_966244395.1 uncultured Sphingobium sp.
TTTGCAGCCATTGAACCATAACCGCCGTTCGCCCTGAGCGAAGTCGAAGGGCTCAGCCGAGCTTGTCGAGGCCAGGCGCTTCGTCTCCGCTCAGCAGAGCCCTTCGACTTCGCTCAGGGCGAACGGATTTATTGTCCGCCCCCATCCCAAATCCGACATCAGCCGAGCCAAACCATCGGCTCAGCCGCTGCCTGCTCTCTCAGCGGCTGAGCTGCACCACGTTGGACTTGCGCGGCAGCGGCGCTTCCTCGCGATAAAGGCTGGCCATGGGCTCGTCGGCCACTTCGCAGACGGAGGTGGCGCCGAAGCCGTTGAACTCGGTCCGCATTGCGCAGCCATAGGCGCCGAGCATGCCGATTTCGACATAGTCGCCCGCCTTGATGTCCGAGGGGAGCATGAACGGGCCGGCCATATGGTCCATGTCGTCGCAGGTCGGGCCGTAGAAGCTGAAGGCCTCCATGTCCGTCTCATTGGCCTCCGGGCGCAGCAGCTGCACCGGGAAGCGCCAGCCCAGATGCGCGGCGTCGAACAGCGCGCCATAGGCGCCGTCGTTGATGTAGAGTTCGTTGCCGCGCCGGCGCTCCACGCGCACCAGCAGCGAGGAATATTCCGCCGACAGCGCCCGGCCCGGCTCGCACCAGAGTTCGGCCGAATAGCTGATCGGCAGGCTCTCGAAGGCGCGGTGAATGGCGTCGAAATAATGTTCGAGCGCGGGGGGCTCCATGTCCGGATAGACGGAGGGGAAGCCGCCGCCCACATCGACGATGTCGACCGTGACGGAGGCATCGACGATCGCGGCGCGCACGCGCTCCATCGCCTGCGTGTAGGCATGCGGCGTCATCGCCTGGCTGCCGACATGGAAGCAGATGCCGAGTGCGTCGGCGACCTGGCGCGTGGCCATCAGCAGCTCGCGCGCGTCGGACAGCTCCACGCCGAACTTGGAGGCGAGGCTGAGCTTGCTGTGCTCGGAGGAGACGCGCAGGCGCACGCACAGCTCAAGATCGTTGGCAAAGCCCGTCGCGCGGACGATCTTGCCCAGCTCCTCGAGCGAATCGAGGCTGAAGGTGCGCACGCCGTGCTGGAAATAGGCCTCGCGAATGGCCTCCTCGGCCTTCACGGGGTGCATGAAGCACAGCTTGGCGCGCGGCAGCGTGCGGGCGACCAGACGCACCTCGGCGATCGACGCCACGTCGAAATGGCTGATGCCGGCGCTCCAGAGCGTCTTGAGCAGCTCCGGCGTCGGATTGGCCTTGACGGCATAGAGCGACTTGCCCGGAAACTTCTGGGAGAAGAACCGAGCCGCGCGGGCGGCCGCCTGCGGGCGAATGAGCGTTACCGGTGCTGCCGGTTTGAGGGAAAGAGCTACCCCCAGCGCGCTATGATGCTTGTACAACTCAAGGGACCTCCAGTGGACATTGCCAAACGAAAGCTGCCTTGCGGTGGAAGTCCCATGGGGCAGCAGGGGTGCGCATATATGATCTGGGGGGTGGCCTGTAAAGACGTGGCTTGCAGATTCCTGTGACGTGGACGTCACATCTCCGGCCGCTTGATCCGCGCATCGCCCATGGAAATCCGCGGGCGGATGCGCATGTTCCCTCGCGGCTCCGGCGCGGATCGCCTTGCCCGGTTCCCCAGGCATATCGCGGCTTTCGGGCCTCTCCATCGCCCATGTGCAGTCCATTTCGAGCCGCGTCGGATCACCGCCGGCGTGCATGAGCCGATCCTCTTCCCGTTCGGCAGCAAGGCGTGTGTGCTGCCCGCGTCCGATGCGGTTCCGACATCGACGTCCGTTCGAGTGGCCGCACCGGCACGGCGAGTCGTTGTCCGCCGATTCGCTCGTCCACCGGGCTGCTGTTCCGTTCCGCAAGGCGGCGTTGACGCATCGTTAACCATGGTGGTTCTAGCTGGGTGGGCAATCCGGCACGGCAGGCACAGCATGTCTCTCTTCGACTATCTCAATAATGACGTCTCCACCGGCGCCTCGTCGCTGAACGCGCAGACGCAGCTCCTGCTCCAGCAGGCGGCGGCACGAGCCGGCACCAGCACCAGCACCGCGACGGCCGCCGCGACGGGCAGCGTCTCCACCCAAAGCGCGTCCTCCGTGCTCATCACCACCGATGCGGTGCGGGCCAATGCGGAGGCGGCGGATGCCAAGACGGACGCGGCCGACCTCGCCGACAAGCTGCGTGCCACGCTCGACAAGGGCGACAAGAGCGCGGCGCTGAGCAGCTTCAGCGGGCGCGCCCTTGCCGTGATCGCCCTCGATGACAATGGCCGCTTCAGCCCCGCGGAAAAGGCGGCGGCGAAGACCGAACTGCGCGAGCGTGATCGCGCCGCCGCGTTGGCCTTCCTCAATTCCGGCGAGCTGACTGCCGCCGGTCTCAAGTCCTTCGGGCAGCAGCAGCTCGCCGCCCGCGCGCAAATGAGTGCCGAGGAGCAGCAACTGCGTGCGAGCGATCCCGATCTGCGCTGATCGTTATCCTAATTCACAGCGCCCCAGTGCTTCGATACGGCAACCCCCGCAATTCCCGCACCCCTCAGCTCAGCCGCGTCTTGAAGTCCGCATAATCGAAGCGCCGCACTTCGCGCAGCGCGTCGGTCTCGCTGTCCCACAGCCAGATGGCGGGCAGCGGCACGCCGTTGAATGTGTTGGTCTTCACCATCGAATAATGCGCCTGATCGAGGAAGGCGATGCGCGATCCCGGCGCGGCGGGGACGGGCAGCGCATAGTCGCCGATGATGTCGCCCGCGAGGCATGAGGGGCCGCCCAGCCGCACCAGCGGCGCTGCGCCCGGCTGCTCGCCCAGCATGGCGGGGCGATAGGGTGCTTCGATCACGTCGGGCATGTGGCATGTCGCGCTGATGTCCGTGATGGCGACCGGCATGCCGTTGTCGATCACGTCGAGGATTTCGCCCACCAAAATGCCGGCATCGAGCGCCACGGCCTCGCCGGGCTCCAGATAGACCTCAAGCCCCGTCTGCGCGCGCACGGCCTGGAGGAAGCGGACGAGGTCGTCGCGCTGATAGTCGGTGCGGGTGATATGGTGCCCGCCGCCGAAGTTCAGCCATTTGAGCCGGCTGAAATGCGGCTTCAGGCTCGGCTCCACTGCCGCCCACGTCCGCGCGAGCGGCACGAAGTCCTGCTCGCACAGGCTGTGGAAATGGATGCCGTCCACCCCGTCGAGATGCTCGGGCCGCAACTGGTTGATCGGGAAGCCCAGGCGGCTGTGCGGCTGGCAGGGATCATATTTGGCGACTTCGCCCTCGGCATGGAGCGGATTGATGCGCAGCCCGACATCGAAGCTTTGGCCGGCCGCGCGCGCTTCCTCCAGAATCGGGCGGAAGCGGGCGATCTGGCCCGGCGAATTGAAGATGATATGGTCGGAGAGCGCGCAGATTTCCGGCAGGTCCTGTGCCTTGTAGCCCGCGCAATAAGTCGCGACCTCCCTGTCTCCCCGAGGTCCGGCATATTCCTCGTGCCCCAGCTTCGCCTCGTAGAGGCCCGAGGCGCAGACGCCGTCCAGATAGGCCGCGACGGTCGGCCCGAGCGACCACATGGAGAAGGCCTTGAGCGCGGCGAGCATGCGGATGCCCCCGCGATCCTTCACATCCTTGAGGATCGCCAGGTTCGCGCGCACCTTCGCCGCGTCCACCACGAAGGCGGGCGAGGGCACGCGCCCCAGGTCGAAGCGTGCGAATGCCCCCGGATCGCCGGCTCTGGTTTCCATCGTCTCAATCACTCCGCCTGCATGAGCGCGCGCGGAACGCCCGGCTCGCTTGGGCGCCGAAGCAGACGAGCAGAATCTCGTCCAGCGCATCGGGCGCGCCGCGTACATAAGCGCTGACCGCCGCCACCGCCACCCGCGCTCAGTCGATGCAGAGGGCGGGCCGCGCCTTGCCGCCACGCACTTCGGCATGGCAGCCAAAGAGCCTGTCGTCCGCCTGACAGCGCCCCTGCGCGGCCTCGCCCGCCTTGGGCAGGCCGTCCGGTCCGGCATCGGCGAGGCAGCGGCCCTGGCAGTCCGCCTTGTCCGCGCAGCGTTTCCCGGCGTCCGAGAAGGGGTGGACGCACATGGGGACTTGCATCCGCCCGCGCGCCTCGATCCGCCCGCCGGAATTGGCGCAGCTCTGGAGTTCGCGCGAGGGGCCGGCCTTGGTCAGGCTGACGTCGGGCTGGCAGCCGGTCAGCAGCAGGGCCATCGCCGCGCCGATCAGGGCGAGCGGATGCGCAGCGCGGTTCGTCACGATAGTCCCTTTCACTCGCCTTGGTGGGCCAAAGAGAGCGCAACGCGCCTCAGAAGTCCAGCGGCTCGGGCAGTTCGATCACCTGCCAGGGCAGGCCATGCCTGTTCAGCATGTCCATGAAGGGGTCGGGGTCCATCTGCTCGATGTTGAAGACGCCCGCGCCCTGCCACGCGCCGGTCAGGATCATCGCCGCGCCGATCATGGCGGGCACGCCGGTCGTGTAGCTCACCGCCTGATTGCCGGTCTCGGCATAGGCCTCCTCATGGTCGCACACATTGTAGAGGTAGAGCGTCTTGTCCTTGCCGTCCTTGCCCAGGCCCGTGGCGATGTCGCCGATGTTGGTCTTGCCCTTGGTGGTGGAGCCCAGCGAGGCGGGCTCGGGCAGCACGGCCTTGAGGAACTGGAGCGGAATGATCTCCACGCCATTGTAGATCACCGGGTCGATGCGGGTCATGCCGACATTCTGGAGCACTTCCAGATGCTTGAGATAGGCATCGCCGAAGGTCATCCAGAAGCGGATGCGCTTGATCTCGGGCAGGTGCTTGGCCAGGCTCTCCAGCTCCTCATGATACATGAGGTACATGTTCTTCTCGCCGACCTGGTCGAAGTTGAAGACCTGCCTGGTCGAGAGGGCCGGGGTCGTGATCCACACGCCGTCTTCCCAGTGGCGCGCCGGGGCGGTCACTTCGCGGATGTTGATCTCGGGATTGAAGTTGGTGGCGAAATGCTGGCCATGGTCGCCGCCATTGCAATCGAGGATGTCGAGCGTGTCGATCCGCTCGAAATGATGCTTCTTGAGCCAGGTGGCGAACACGCTCGTCACGCCCGGGTCGAAGCCCGATCCGAGCAGCGCCATCAGGCCTGCTTCGCGGAACCTGTCCTGATAGGCCCACTGCCAGCTATATTCGAAATGCGCCTCGTCGCGCGGCTCGTAATTGGCCGTGTCCATATAATGCACGCCGGCATTGAGGCAGGCATCCATGATGGCGAGGTCCTGATAGGGCAGGGCCAGGTTCACGACCAGTTTCGGGCCGATCTGCCGGATGAGCGCCGTGGTCGCGCCGATGTCGTCGGCGTCCAGCGCATAGGTTTGGATGGTGACGCCGGTGCGTTCCTTCACCGACTGCGCGATCGCCTCGCATTTCGACACCGTCCGGCTCGCGAGATGGATCTCGCTGAAAATATCGGGGTTCATCGCCATCTTGTGGACCGCGACCGAACCGACGCCACCCGCGCCGATGACCAGCACCTTGCTCATCTATAAGTCTCCAGGAAAGCGAATCGCCAAGCGCGTGCATATAGAGGGCCGTTGTGACAGAACAAGAATTGCTCGATCCCGCTCGGGTTCCCAGCCGCGAAGGCGTGCTGCGCGCGGCGGCGAAGGTGGCGGCCTTGCTGCCGCCCACGCCCTTGCTGCCGCTGGAGATCGCGGGGCGCACCATCTGGTGCAAGGCCGAGATGCTCCAGCCCATCGGCGCCTTCAAGATTCGCGGCGCCTGGCACCGGCTGACCGATCTCACGGGGGAGCAGCGCGCGAAAGGCGTGGTCGGCGTCTCCAGCGGCAATCATGCGCAGGGCGTCGCCTGGGCGGCGCGGCGGCTGGGCATATCCGCGACCATCGTCATGCCGAGCAACGCGCCGCGCGCCAAGCTGGCGGCGACGCGCGCGCTCGGCGCCGATGTCGTGCTCTATGATCGCGCCACCGAGGATCGCGACGAGATCGCCGTCCGCCTCACCGCCCGGAGCGGCGCCACGCTGGTCCATGCTTTTGGCGATCCCTGGATCATCGAGGGACAGGGCACGCTCGGCATCGAGGCCGCCGCGCAGCTTGAGGCGCGGATCGGACGCGGCCCGGACCGGATCATTGCCTGCTGCGGAGGCGGCGGCCTCACGGCGGGCCTGTCGCTCGCCTGCCCCGATGCGCAAATCCACATCGCCGAGCCCGAGGGCTGGGACGACGTGCTGCGCAGCCTCGCGGCGGGCACGATCCTGCCGGTCGCGGACAAGGCCCACCCCACCGACTGCGACGCCTTGCAGACGCTGGAGACCTTCCCGGCCAAC
>CBIMKI010000174.1:0-6304 GCA_966244395.1 uncultured Sphingobium sp.
TACCATTGCTGGCCAAGGTCATCGCCGCCGCGGATATGGGCGATGGCGAAGGCGAAGCCGCGATCGACGAGGCTGAGGCGCGCCGTGCCGAAGCCCGGCTCCATGGCCATGCCATAAGCGCCATAGCCATAGAGGTAGAGCGGCGCCGATCCGTCCATGGGATGATCGGCGCGGTGCATGATCGAGACCGGAATGAGCGTGCCGTCGCGCGCCGGGATCATGCGGCGTGATGTCGCATAGCGGCTGCGGTCGTAGCCCGAGGGGATCTCCTGCACCTTGAGGACGGTGCGCGTGCCGGTCGCGAGGTCGAGGTCGAGGATCGTCTCGGGCGAAACCATCGATTCGTAGCTGAGGCGCAGCTTGGCCACGTCATATTCGGGATTGTCGTCGAGCCCGGCGACATAGCTCGCCTCCGGGAAGTCGAGGCGCTGCGCCGCGTTGGTCGCATAATCGCGGATCTCCACCTGATCGAGGCCGTTCTCGCGCCCTTCGGTCACATAGAAGCCTTTGAACAGGGAGACGTCGGTCAGATAGAAATCGTCGGAGGGCGCGAGCACCTCTTCCCACTGGTCCGGCGTCTCGATGCAGGCGCGGACCAGGCGGAAATTGGGGTGGGTGTCGTTGGTGCGGATGTAGAGCCAGCCCTCATGCTCGTCGACGTCATATTCCCGCTCGGCGATTCGCGCGGAAACGAGGATCGGCGCGGCGCCGGGGTCGTTCGCCGGGATCAGGCGGACCTCGCTGGTCACATGGTCGCCCGAGGCGATCACGATCCAGTTCTCCGCCGAGGTGAGGCCGATGGAGACGCGGAAACCTTCGTCATCCTCCTGGTAGAGCTTGATGTCGCTCGCCGCATCGGTGCCGATCCGGTGGAGCTTGGCGCAGTCGGTGCGCCAATGCTCATTGGCGGGCGCATAGATGAGCGCGCTGTCGTCGCTGGTCCAGACAAGCGCGGAGAGCACATCGGGAATGACGTCCGGCAGCAGCGCGCCGGTCGCCAGCACCTTGATGCGGACGGTGTATCGCTCCGAACCATTGTCATCGACCGCAAAGGCGAGCAGCCGGTCATCATTGGAGATGGAGACGGCACCAAGGCGGAAATAGTCCTTGCCCGCGGCCAGCGCCGGCTCGTCCAGGATCAGCTCGTCGGCCGAGCCGTCGTCCGGCGCGCCCAAGCGGCGGCGCCAGTGCCGGCGATATTGCTCGCCCGCCTCGAAGCTCGACCAATAGAGATAGTCGCCGTCCTTCTGCGGAACGGACCTGTCCTCTTCCTTGATGCGCCCCTTCATTTCCTCGAACAGCGCGTCGATGAGGCCCTTATGAGCCGCCATATGGCTTTCGAAATAGCCGTTTTCCGCCTCGAGATAGGCGAGGATCTCGGCGTCCTTGACCTCGGGATAGCCCGGATCGCGCAGCCAGGCCCAGGGATCGGACAGGATACGGCCATGGTGGACGCTCTGATGCGGGCGCTGGGCGGCAATGGGCGGCTGGCTTTGACTGGTCATGCCGGCCGAGATAGAGGCGCGCGGCCACGCGCTCAATGACCATCTGACGGCCTTGCGCCGCCAAACGGATATTTGCCGAGTGGAAACAGCAAATTAACTCGATGAGGCGCAAGTGAGAGTCTCATGGCCGGCGACGTCGGCCCAAGGAGTCCATCATGTCGTCCAGTTCCCTTCGTCGCGGGGAGAATCACGCCAAGGCAGTGCAAAGCGCATCCATGTCGAGCGATGTGCCGGTTCCCGGCGTCGTGCGCGGCGGGCGCCCCGCCCGGTCCGCCATGGAGTGACCGGATGACCGCATTGCCCAAACGCCCGCATTCCGAAGCCGTCGAGCTGGAATTGATCCGCAGCGTCGCCACCTGCCTCCTGCCCGCCGTCATCATGTCGGTCGGTTTTGCTCTTACCGGCGCGCTCATCGTCTGGGTGACGCGCGACCCCCTGCTGCTCACGCTGCTGCTCGCCGGCGTCACGGCGTCGATCGCGCGGCTCGGCGCCGCGATCCACCTGGCGCGACGCGGCGAGCAGCCCGATTTCACGATCGATCTGGCGCGCAGGATGGAGCTGAATTTTCGCCTGGGCTATGCCGCCTTCGCGCTGCTGCTCGGCCTGTTCGGCATGCGCTGCTTCCTGCTGGGCAACCAGTCGGTGCACGTGCTCGCCATGTGCCTGCTCATCGGCTATGCGGCCGGCGTCGCCGCGACCGTGGCGCTGCGGCCCAACATCGCCATTTCCGCCATGCTGCTCTCGCTGATGCCGACCATCGCCGTGGCGGCGCTGAGCTTCGATCCGCTCTATGTGGGCGCCGGCCTCATGACCACGGCCTTCGTGATCGGCGGTATCCGCAACCTCATCGTGCGCCATGGCCAGACGGTCGAGGAGATCGCGCTGCGCATCAACTTCGGCAACATTGCCCGCAAGGACGGCCTGACGGCACTCGCCAACCGCATCGCGCTGCGCGAGTGGTATGAGCAGCACAGCGCCATGACGGACCCCGGCGCGCTGGTGGCCGTGCATTATCTCGACCTGGATGGATTCAAGCCCATCAACGATCGCTTCGGCCATGCCTTTGGCGATGCGCTGCTGGTCGCCGTGGGCCAGCGCCTCTCCGGCATGACGCGCGAAACCGATATCGCCGCGCGGCTGGGCGGCGACGAATTCGCGGTGGTCCAGTTCGGCCTCGCGGGCGAAAGGGACGCAGAGCACCTTGCCGGGCGCTTGCGCCACGCCATCTCCCAGCCCTTCCAGATCAAGGGCGAGATCGTGGAGATCGGCACCAGCGTGGGCTATGTCGTGACGCAGCATCATGCCACCGATCTGGAGCAGCTCATCACCCAGGCGGATCAGGCGCTCTATACCAGCAAGCGGCGCGGCGGCGGCATCTCGCGCCATGAAGGGAGTGACGCGCGCCGGGCGGCCTAGCGGGGCAGGGAGGCGGGAGCGACATTGCTCCGCATGCCTCACGCGTGCAGAAATTTATATCCCCGAAAAATGACAATCGCCGTCATTCCGCGCGCGCGGGAATGACGGTGGGGGACATCGCAACGGCCGCCCACCTCAAACCGGCCCATCCATGCAGCTTAGCCGCCCCGGTCCTCCGGACCGTCATAATCCGCCGTCACATCCTGCTTGGTGCCGGCCAGCCGCACCACCTTGCCGCCTTTCAGGATCGGCGCGGCGGTCAATCGCATCCAGCGCCGCGCGCCGTCCTGCCGAGCGATGAGCGCGTCCATGGTGAAGCCGCGCCGGTGCTTGATGGCATGGGCGCGCAGCCCTTCCATGATCGTGCGCGAATGGGGCAGATAGCGCGAAAGGGCGAAATCCCGCGTGATCCGCTCGCCTTGCGGCAGGCCGAACAGCGCATGGACGGCCGGGCTCCAGCTCAGGCTGTCATCGGCGAGATCGCACGACCAGATGCCGATCCGTTCGGAAGCGAGCGTGCCCAGCGGGGTCAGCATGTCCGTCATGTCCCCATCGCCCAGGCCCATCCGCGCCGCGGCGTCATAGAGCGGCCAGCTATGGAAGAGAGCCAGTGAATCCATGTCGCTCATGCTGATCGTCCCGCTAGCAGCCTGGCCCAGCTTATCGGCCCTTTGCTTACCGGACCGTTAGGAGCCCGGGAATCGGCAAGGCCCGGACCTCGCTTTCCCCCGCTGGCGCCTTCCCGGCTGGCAAGCATGCGGGAAATGCCTATGTATGGCGCTCGATTCCATCAAGCCGAGACGAACATGTCCACTCATGAAGACCGCCTCAAGGCCCTGCGCACCCAGCTCGAACGGCAGGCGCTGACAGGCTTCGTCGTGCCGCTGACCGACGAGCATCTCTCCGAATATGTCGGCGCCTATGCCCAGCGCCTCGCCTGGCTGACCGGCTTCAAGGGCTCGGCGGGCAGTGCGGTCGTGTTGCCGCAAGAGGCCGCTATCTTCGTCGACGGGCGCTACACCTTGCAGGTGCGCGATCAGGTGGACGGCAATCTCTGGGCCTATGAGAGCGTGCCGCAGACCAGCGTCGCGGCCTGGCTTTCCGCCCATGCGTCCGATGGCGCGCGCATCGGCTACGATCCGTGGCTGCATACGCGCCGCTGGGTGGCGGATGCGACGCATGCGCTCGCCGGCAAGGGGGCGCAGCTCGTGGCGGTGGCGCACAATCCGGTGGACGCGGTCTGGCTCGACCGGCCCGAGCCGAGCAAGGCGCGGCTGGTGCCCCATGAGGAACGCTATGCCGGCCAGTCGAGCGCGGAGAAACGCGCGCGGATCGGTGACTGGATGAAGGCCGAGGGGCTTGACGCGGTGGTGCTGACGGCGCTCGATTCCATAGCCTGGACTTTCAACATCCGCGGCGCGGACGTGACGCATACGCCGGTCGCCCTGGCCTATGGGCTGCTCCATACGGACGGGCGCGCGGAGTTGTTCGTGGCGCCCGAAAAGGTCGATGCCGATGTGCGCGCGCATCTCGGCAATGCCGTCACGCTGCGCGACCGGGCCGCGTTCGTGAGCGCGCTCACGGCGCTGGCGGGCAAGACCGTGGCGGCAGACCCCGAGCGCGCCGTCGCCGCCATCTTCGAGACGCTGGAGCAGGCCGGCGCGACCGTGAAGGCCGTGCGCGACCCGGCCGTGCTGCCCAAGGCGGTCAAGAATGCCGTGGAGGTCGCGGGCACCAGGGCCGCCCATGCGCGCGACGGCGCGGCGCTCTCGCGCTTCCTCCACTGGCTGAGCGTCGAGGCACCCAAAGGCGGGCAGGACGAACTGACCGTCGCGGACCGGCTCCAGCGCTTCCGCGAGGAGGCAGGCGCGGTGGACCTCAGTTTCGACACCATCGCCGGCTCCGGCCCCAATGGCGCTATCGTCCACTACAAGGCGAGCGAGGAGACCTGCCGCCCGGTCGAGCCGGGCACGCTGCTGCTGGTCGATTCGGGCGGGCAGTACAAGGACGGCACGACCGACATCACCCGCACCATGGCCATCGGCACGCCCACCCAGGAGATGCGCGAGCGCTTCACTCTGGTGCTGAAGGGCCATGCTGCGCTCGCCATGGCGGTCTTCCCGGTCGGCACGCGCGGCGGCCAGCTCGACATATTGGCGCGGCAGTATCTCTGGGCGCAGGGCCTCGATTATGCCCATGGCACCGGCCATGGCGTCGGCAGCTTCCTCTCGGTGCACGAGGGGCCGCAGCGCATCGCGACCTATGGCGGCGGCGACGAGCCGCTCCAGCCGGGCATGATCCTCTCCAACGAGCCGGGCTATTACAAGACCGGCGGCTACGGCATCCGCATCGAGAACCTCGTGCTGGTGGTGGAGAAGGCGCTGCCGGGGGCGGAGAGGCCCTTCCTTGCCTTCGAGACGCTGAGCCACGCGCCGATCGACCGCACGCTGATCGTCACCGGCATGCTGACGGGCGCCGAGCAGGCATGGGTGGATGCCTATCATGCCCGGACATTGGAGATCGTGGGGCCGCAGCTTTCCGGCGCCGCGCTCGACTGGCTGAGGGCCGCCTGCGCGCCCTTGGATTGAGCAGGGCATCGCCGGGTTGAGCAAGGCGTTGCTGGAATAGGCAGAGCATTGCCGGATTAATCAAGGCATCGCTGGATCAGCAAAGCAGCGTGCTCCTGCGCAGGCAGGAGCCCAGGGCGCGATAGCGCTGCCGATGCCCTAGGCTCCGGGTCAAGCCCGCCGCGCGGTTATTTCTGACAGCTCGGGCAGTAGAAAGTCGACCGCCCCGAATCGACCCGGCGGCGCACTGTCCCGCCACAGGCGCAGGCCTCGCCCTCGCGGCCATAGACCCGCCAATCCTTGGCGAAATAGCCCAGCTCCCCATCGGGCCGCGCATAATCGCGCAGCGTGGAGCCCCCGGCCGCGATCGCGGCGTGCAGCACGGCCTTGATGGCCTCGACGAGCCGTGCGAGCCGCGCCTTGGAGATCGTCCCCGCCGCGCGCGTGGGCGCAATGCCGGCGATGTTCAGTGCCTCGCAGACATAGATATTGCCCAGGCCCGCCACGATGCGCTGATCGAGCAGCATCGCCTTGATCGGCGCCAACCGGCCCGCCAGCGCGCGGACGAGATAGGCGGCGTCCAGTGCCTCACCCAGCGGCTCGGGGCCCAGGGCGGCAAAGGCGGGATAGGCGTCCAGCGCGTCGCTCGCCACCAGATGGACGAAGCCGAAGCGGCGCGGATCGAACAATGCGAGCCGATGCTGCGCGGTATCCAGGATGAGGTGATCGTGCCTGGCCATCTCGCCGGGATCGATGCGCCACCGGCCGGACATGCCGAGGTGGAAGATCATCGTATCGCCGCGATCGGTCTCGATG
>CBIMKI010000175.1:0-6253 GCA_966244395.1 uncultured Sphingobium sp.
TTGTGCAGGGTCATGCCCGGCGCGCGCATGTTGAAGATGGTGGTGATGAAGTTGACCGCGCCAAGGATGGAACTGGCGCCCGCGAGGTGCAGCGACAGAATGGCCATGTCCACGGCGGGGCCGGCGCTGCCGCTGGTGGAGAGCGGCGCATAGACCGTCCAGCCCACGCCCGCGCCGTTGCCCGTGCCGCCGGGCACGAAGGTCGAGCCCAGGAGCAGCAGGAAGGCCGGGATCAACAGCCAGAAGGAGATGTTGTTCATGCGCGGGAAGGCCATGTCCGGCGCACCGATCATGATCGGCACAAACCAGTTGCCGAAGCCGCCGATGATCGCGGGCATGACCATGAAGAACACCATGATGAGGCCGTGCGCGGTGATGAGCACGTTCCACAAGTGATAGGCCTGATCGATCGTGGCGTCCGCGCCGTCCGAATATTGGGCCCAGAGCTGGAGATACTGGATTCCCGGCTCGGCAAGCTCGGCGCGCATCAGGCCCGAGATCGCGCCGCCGATGACACCGGCGCAGATCGCGAAGATCAGATAGAGCGTGCCGATGTCCTTGTGATTGGTCGACATGAACCAGCGGGCGAAAAAGCCCGGCTTGTGGTCGGCGTCGTGATGCTCATGGGCATGTGCGCCATGAAAGTCATCTGCGGTTGTCGTGCTCATCTGTGTTAACCTCAGGACTTGGCAGGCGCCGCAACGGCAGCGGCGGCATTGGTTTGTGCGGCGGCAGGCTCGGCAGCAGCAGGTTCGGCAGCGGCAGGCTCGGCAGCGGCAGGCACAGCCTCGGCCTCGCCGGACATTTTGCCGCCCTGCGCCTTCACCCACTGCGCGAACTTTTCGGGGCTCACCGCCTCGACGGCGATCGGCATGAAGCCGTGACGCGCGCCGCACAGCTCGGAACAGACGCCATAATAGACGCCTTCCTTGTCGATGGTGAACGTCTTCTCATTGAGACGGCCGGGAACAGCGTCTTCCTTGATCCAGAAAGCCGGAACCGAGAAGCTGTGGATGACGTCGGCGGCAGTCACGATAAGCTTGATCGGGACGCCGACCGGCAGGACCAGACGATTGTCAACCGCCAGCAGGCGGGGCTCGCCGGCCGCAGCAGCCTTGTCTTCCGGCAACATGTTCGAGACGAACTCGGAAATCTCGTTGTCCGGATACTCATAGCCCCAGTACCACTGGTAGCCGGTGACCTTGACGGTCAGCGCCTCCTTGGGCGCAGGCTTGAACTGCTTGGCAAGAAGATCGATCGAAAAGATCGAGATGCCGAGAAGGATGAGGACCGGAAACACCGTCCAGACCACCTCGATGGCCGTGTTGTGCGACGTACGCGAGGGAACCGGATTGGCAGCGCGGCGATAGCGCACGATGACCCACAGGAGCAACGCGAGTACGAACAGCGTGATGATCGTGATGACCGGCATCAGAATCCAGGTATGCAGCCACCAGGCATATTCGCCGGTCGACGTCACCTGATCCTGGAAATAGGTTTCGCCCGGACGAGGCATGCCCACGCCCTCGACAGGCTTGGCATGTTCAAAAGCCGATGCCTGCGCGGCATTCGACTCGTCGGCCGGCACGGCCTCGTTCGCAACTGCCACCGCAGGCGCATCGGCTGCCTGCGCGAGCGCCGGGCTCTGGCCGACGGCACTCAATCCCAGTGCCATCGCCATGATGAAGCCATTGATTGTCTTGTTCATCCGGTCGACCTGTTTTCCGTCAAATACAGCCCCTGTTCCCGCTGGAACAGGCGCCCCCTTGTGTGATCACCCGCCCCTATACGCAGGCAACCCCCGCGCCTCAAGCACTCATATCAGGCATTTTCGGGGCGGTTGATTGTCGGGCTCACCATGGCTATCTGCCCGCTCGAACGCCAATATTGGGACAAGCAATGACGGAATCGGAGGTACTGGCCGAGTTCAGGGCGGCAGAGGCGCTGCTCCAGGGCCATTTCGTCCTCTCATCGGGTAAGCACAGCGCCAATTATCTGCAATGCGCGCGTGTGCTCATGAACCCCGAACGGGCCGGCCGGCTGGCCGTCGCCCTCGCACAGCAGCTGCCGCGCGACGTGCGCGCGCAGATCGATCTCGTCGTCTCACCGGCCATGGGCGGCATCATCATCGGCCATGAAATGGGCCGCGCGCTGAACGTCGACGCCCTGTTCCTCGAGCGCCCCAAGGGTACATTCGAACTGCGCCGTGGTTTCGCGATCAAGCCAGGCCAGAAGGTGCTGATGGTGGAAGACGTCGTGACGACCGGCCTCTCCTCGCGTCAGGCCATGGACGCCGTGCGCGCGGAAGGCGCCGAAGTGATCGCCGAGGCCGCCCTGGTCGACCGCTCGGCCGGGTCCGCAGACCTGGGCGTGCCCTTCTTCCCGCTGGTGAGCCTCAACTTTCCGGTCTACGAGCCGCACGACCTGCCCCCCGAGTTGGCGGCCCTTCCTGCCGTCAAGCCGGGAAGCCGAGCCTGAGCGGGCCCATGCCCGGCATGGCGCCCCGCCACCCTCTGCGGCTCGGGATCAATATCGACCATGTCGCGACCATCCGGAACGCGCGCGGCTCGGCCTATCCCGATCCGGTGCGCGCCGCGCTGATCGCGCAGGCGGCCGGCGCCGATGGCATCACCGCACATCTGCGCGAGGACCGGCGACACATCACCGACGATGATATCGCGCGGCTTTCAGAGCAGCTCACCGTGCCGCTGAACCTGGAGATGGCGGCGACAGAGGAAATGCTGGCAATCGCGCTGCGCCACAAGCCCCATGCCGTCTGCATCGTCCCTGAACGGCGCGAGGAACGCACCACCGAGGGCGGGCTGGACGCGGCGGGCCTGCACAATGTGCTGGCGCCGGTGATCGACAGACTGAGTGAGGCGGGCTGCCGGGTCTCCCTCTTCATTGCGCCAGAGCCGCGCCAGATCGAGGCGGCGATGCGGCTCAAGGCGCCGGTCGTCGAGCTTCACACCGGCCATTATTGCGAGGTGGAGGGCGAAGCGCGCGCGCAGGAGCTGCGCCGCATCGCAGACATGGCAGCGCTCGCGGCCAGGAACGGGCTGGAGCCGCATGCCGGCCATGGACTCACTTATGGGAATGTGGAGCCGATCGCGGCGATCCCGCAGCTTGCCGAACTGAATATCGGCCATTTCCTGATCGGCGAAGCGATTTTCCTGGGCTTGCACGAGAGCATCGCGCGGATGCGCGCGCATATGGACGCGGCACGCGGATGACAGCGCCGCGCGCCAGCCAGGCCGGCAACGACCGGGCACACACATATGGGAAGCTCTTCCCCGCGAGTCACGCGCCATGATCGTCGGCCTGGGCTCCGATCTCTGCAACATCGAGCGCATCCAGGCCGCGCTGAACCGGCATGGCGAACGATTCGAAGCGCGCGTATTCACGCAGATCGAGCAGGCCAAGGCGAACCGGCGCCCCTACACCAAGGCCGCGACGCTCGCGAAGCGCTTCGCGGCCAAGGAAGCCTTCTCCAAGGCGGTGGGCACCGGCTTCAAGGCCGGCGTGTTCATGAAGGACATCGGCGTCGTCAACCTGCCGTCCGGCGCGCCCACTCTGGCACTGACCGGCGGCGCGAAGGCGCGACTCGACGCCTTGACCCCACAGGGCGCCACTCTATTTGTGCATGTCACCCTGACCGACGATCATCCCTGGGCGCAGGCGTTCGTCATACTGGAGGCGCGCTGGCCTTGACGGAGAAGGAATCCATGAACGGTGGAGACACGGCGGCGGGCGAGGTCCAGGCCGGAAAGGGCAGGACCGCGAGGCCGAAGGGCAAGCGCAAGCCGCAGGGCGGCACCGACTGGATCGCGGAGCTGCGCAGCATAGCGCTGCTGATCCTCGCCGTGCTCACCTTCCACAGCTTCATCGCCAAGCCCTTCTACATTCCATCGGAATCGATGATGCCGACCATGCTGGTGGGCGACCGGCTGGTGGTGACCAAATATGCCTATGGCTGGTCCTACGTCTCGCCGACCATCCCCAATCCGCTCGGCATGTTCCGCAGTCTCGTGCTGCGGACCGGTGAACCCTGGGGCATCAGCCTGCCTTTCATGAAGGGGCGCATCTGGGGCGAAATGCCCGAGCGCGGCGACATCGTGATCGCAACCCCGCTCAACAAGAGCGAGGATTATATCAAGCGCGTCATCGGCCTGCCTGGTGACCTGCTGGAAGTGCGCAATGGCGTGGTCATCCTCAACGGCAAGCCCGTACGCCAAGAGCGCCTCGCACCGCTGCGCCTGCCGCTCGATCCCAATGCGCCGTGCAGTCCCAACCAGTTTCCCGGCGCGATTCAGTATGAGTCGGACGGTTCGCAGGTCTGCCTGCTACCGATATTGCGCGAGACGCTGCCCAATGGCCGCAGCTACACCATCATCGACGTGGCGACCAAGGAGACGGACTATTACGGCCCGATGCGCATTCCAGCCGGCCATGTCTTCCTGATGGGCGACAATCGCGACAACAGCGCGGACAGCCGCGTCGACTTCGCCCAGGGCGGCCTCAACGGGCCTGTCCCATGGGAGACGCTGGGCGGCCGCGCGGAATTCATCACCTTCTCGCTCAACGGCACGACATCGCTCAACCCGCTGAGCTGGTTCGGCGCTTTCCGGGGCGGACGGGCAGGCACGTCGCTCCATCCCGCGGAGGCGCAGGAGGCCGCGGCGCAGCAGTGATGCCGTCCGGGCCGATGGCCTGTAAAGCCGGGCGACTGCGAGCGTAGGCATATCGCGGAAGGGCTCGCGCCCTATCGGTGATTGGATTTTCGGCGATGGCCGACGCTATCATCGCCAAAGGAAGCCCGCCCATGGCCGAACATCCGCCAATCCTGGTGGAGAGTGAAGTGTCGGCCGCGCGTTCCGATGGATTAATCCGAAGGTAGATTGAGGCCCTTCGGCAATGAAACCCAGATGACGGTTTGCGCTTCCGGAGAGTGGCGCGACAAATGCCCCTTGCCGTGCGTGTCCTCGACCAGCACGAAGCTACCCGCCGGAACGTGGCGCGTCTCGCCATCGCTCGTTTCATATTCCACCGAACTGTTTAGCCTGACGGTCAGGTTCGGCTCAGGCACGATGTGCCAGGCGACCTCCCACATGCCCGCCGGGATATGCGTGATGCGGACACGGGACGCAGGATAGCTGGCTGTGACGTCGAATGGCACCGCATCGGGATGCACCGACGTTTTTGTCGTCGGGAGATCAATTTCGTCGAAATGGGATTCGCCACCCGCAGTCGCGTAGATGCGCAGGCACTTCATCGGAAACGACTCCTCCCCGATCCGCCGGGCCGACAATCAGGCGCATAACAGCGATATGCATGCGGAGACAGCGCGAGAAGCGCTTGCCAGATGCGTTTGATGCAAAGCCAAAAAGGCCCCCGGAAGACGGAGGCCTTATCATTGTCCCGGATCGCGCAGCCTCAGGGCTGGATCGGCATGCCGTCCGGCCCAACGGGCATGGCGCCTGGCGGCAGATCGCCGGCACCGGGCGCGCCGCCGCCGCCCATCTGCTGCTGAAGCATCTGCTGCATCTGCATCTGGCGCTGCATTTCCATGATCTCGGCCCGGCCGCGGAACTCGACGAGATTGATCTCGAAGATCAGCGGACTGTTGGCTGGGATCGTCCCGTCGCCGGGCGGACTGTCGCCATAGCCGAGCGAGGCAGGCAGATAAACACGGGCGCGGCCGCCCTTTTTGAGCAGCGTCACCGCTTCGGCGAAGCCGGGCAGCATCGAGGTCAGATCCATCGGCGCCTGGGCGTTCTGATCGAACACGGTGCCGTCGGGCAGCATGCCCTTGTAGCCCACAAGTGCGAAATCATCCTTGGCCGGATGCTCGCCTGTGCCCGGCTCGACGATCTGATAGGTGATGCCGCTGCTGGTGCGGCCGAAGTCACGCAGGCCGTTCCACGCCAGCAGGCCCGCCGCCGCGACGACGATGACCACGCCGAGCCAGAGGCGGCGCACCGATCCCTTCTGGATGGGCTGCAGGGGAACCGCGGTGACCGACGACATGGAGCAGCCTCTCGAAAGCCGGGCCAGCCGCGCCGCGGCCGGCCGCAAATATTCAGTGAGTCTTAGCGGGCGCCATCACGCTCGGCGCGCTTGCGCTCGAGCTTGCGGGCACGGCGGACAGCCGCGGCCTTCTCACGCGCCCGCTTCTCGGACGGCTTCTCATAGTGACGACGGAGCTTCATCTCGCGATAGACGCCCTCACGCTGCAGCTTCTTCTTGAGCGCCC
>CBIMKI010000176.1:0-6211 GCA_966244395.1 uncultured Sphingobium sp.
TCGATAATGTTGGCGGTCGTCGTGTTGAGCGCGGTGATCTGGTCCAACACCAGCTTCTGACCGACCAGCGCCTGCGCCACCGTGACCGCCGTGCGCAGCGCCGCGACCGTGGTCGTCCCTGCGCGGTCCACGCCCTTCACTAGCTCGACATTGTTCTTCTTGACGAGATCGAGTGCCAGATAGCCCTGCACCGTCACCGCCATTTGCGTCAGCAGGTCCTGATGGCGTTGGCGCACGTAGAAAAGCGCGCTCTCGCGGATCGCCTTGGCCTTGGTGGGATCGGTCGCGTCCAGGTCCAGCGCCTTGTCTTCCAGCCGCTGGTCCATCGCCTTGGCAATATGGATCATCTGCTCCAGCCGGCCCATGGTTGCCCACATGTTCTGCCGCTCCACGTCGATCGCGGCATTGTCCTTGATGAGTTCGTCCTTGCCGTTCGCGAGGCTGCCCAGGATCGAGTTGATGTGCGTCTGGCTCGACTTGTAGCTGTCAAAATAATTGCGCAGCTTGTTGCCGAAGGGGATGATGCCGAAGAGCTTCTTGGGGGCCATCAGATTGCCCTTGCGGCCCGGATCGAGATCCTCGACCACGCGACGCAGCTCGGCGAGGTCCGCGCCCACGCCCGTCTCCTGGCCCATGGCGCGCACCGGCCGGTCAAGGAAGCGGTTGGAATGGCCGGCGGCCTCCGCGATTTCCTTGCGACCCATATTGGTGATCTGGTCAACCTTCTGGCCGAATTCGGGCGATGCGGCATCGAGCGCGGCCAGTTCCTCGACGAAGCTGTCGACCTTTTCCTCCAGCTTGCTCTTCTTGCCCTCGTCGAGCGGCACCAGGCCCGCGGCCTTCTCCGGCGCCACCACCGGCACCGGATCGGGCGGCGTCAGGTTCAGCGTTTCGGCGGTTGCAGTCTCGGTGGGCGCAGTGCTTGCCATCATCGTCTCCTTGCCGGTGTTATATTAGATTAGAACACCAGTGGATCAAGTATGCGTCGATCATAGCGTGCTGCGACCGTAGGGGAAGAGGCGCCGTTCCCATCGACATCGCGCCCGGTCGTGCGTCCCTTTGCTCTCGGTAAACGAATCTTCAGCATATTCCCGTCATAAGCCCTGCGCTTGGGAGAGAGTTGCAAAGGCACCTGCATGCGTCATGACCATCGCTTCGAGAGAGTGCCCAGGGAAGCCCGCGCGGAGGCTAAGGCCATCGGTGGCCGCAAGGGAAACGATGTGGAACGCTATGATCTGGTGGTGATCGGCAGTGGCCCGGCAGGCCGCCGCGCCGCCGTCCAGGCTGCCAAGCTCGGCAAGTCGGTGCTGGTCGTCGAGGGGCGCAAGCGTGTCGGCGGCGTCTCGGTTCACACCGGCACCATTCCCTCCAAGACACTACGCGAAACCGTGCTCAATCTTTCCGGCTGGCGCGAGCGGGGCTTCTATGGCCGCTCCTACCGCGTGAAGCAGAATATCGGCGGCGAGGACCTCGGCAACCGCCTCGACATGACCCTGCAGCATGAGGTCGACGTGCTGGAGCACCAGTTCCAGCGCAACGGCGTGCGCACCATGTCCGGCTTTGCGCGCTTCATCGATCCGCATCATATCCGGGTGACGGCCGCCGACGAGAGCGAGATCATCGTCGAGGGCGAGCGCTTTGTCATCGCGGTCGGCACCCAGCCCTTCCGTCCGGACTATATCCCCTTCGACGACGTCAAGATCATCGACAGCGACACGGTGATCGAAGCGCCCTGCGTGCCGCGCAGCATCGCGGTGATCGGCGCGGGCGTCATCGGCATCGAATATGCCACCATCTTCTCCGCGCTCGATGTCGCCGTGACGCTTATCGAACCGCGCGATACCTTCCTCGACTTCGTGGACCGCGAGATCATCGCCGAGTTCACGCACCAGTTGCGCGACCGGGGCGTCACCATCCGCATGGGCGCCAAGGTTGCGAAGATCGAGAAGGACGAGTCCGGCCGTGTCGTCACCAGCCTGGAGGATGGGCGCGTGGTGCGCACCGAGATGCTGCTCTTTGCCGCCGGCCGTATGGGCGCCACGGGCAATCTGGGCTTGGAGAATTGCGGCCTCGCGCTTGACAATCGCGGTCGCCTGACCGTCGATCCCAAGACCTTCCAGACGCAGGTGCCGCATATCTATGCCGCCGGCGACGTGATCGGTTTCCCCAGCCTCGCCTCCACCGCCATGGAGCAGGGCCGCATTGCCGCCTGCCACGCCTTCGGCCTGCCGACGCCGCCTGCCCCTGCCTATTTCCCCTATGGCATCTATGCCGTGCCGGAAATCTCGACGGTGGGGATGAGTGAGGAGGAAGTGCGCGAGAAGAAGATTCCCTATGAATGCGGCATAGCCCGCTTCCGTGAAACCTCGCGCGGGCACATCATGGGCCTCGATACCGGCCTCATGAAGATGATCTTCTCGATCAAGACACGCCGCCTGCTCGGCGTCCACATTATCGGCGAGGGCGCGACCGAGCTTATCCACATCGGCCAGGCGGTGCTGAACCTCAAGGGCACGATCGACTATTTCATCGAGAGCACCTTCAATTACCCGACGCTGGCTGAGGCCTACAAGATTGCTGCGCTCGACGCCTGGAACCGGATGTCGCGACCCGTTTGATCCGAATCCAAGGGCAAGACGCGGCCGCCGGCATGCGTCCAAAAATGGTGCAATTCGCGAGATTGGCGCTCAATCAGTCCTCGGGCCGCAATCCCAGGGGCTGAGGTGCTGTTTCCTAGCTGGCCATGATGATCCTTCATGTGTTGAACGCGCGGCGCTGCCCATAACGTCTTCGATTCACGCGATTCAAATGAGAACGGTTCACACTTTCGCAATCCTTTGCGGCCATAGGCGCCGCCGGGAGAGAGAAACATGCAGATCGTTATAACACCGGCTTTGAACGACGCCCTCAAGGCTTGCCGTGAGATCGAGCGCGACCTGGTCGCCATCGGCGAGCGCACTGACACGGAGCGCAAGTTCGACCTGGTGCAGTGCCGCCGGCGCTTCGCCGAGCAGATGGGCCAGGTCAGCCAGATGATCGACCGTGACCCCCATCTCCAGCGGCATCCGGATGCAGCGCAGCAGATGCACCGCCTCCTCTCCTCATTCCGCTTCGCCATCGGTCAGCATCAGGCAAGCTGGCCGGCGGTGCGCATCGACGAGGATGCCGAGGCCTATGCGGCCTCGGCGCGTGGTACTTATGTGAGGTCGGACCAGTTCTGGGACTGGTGCAGCGAGAATCTCAACATCGCGCGCCAGTGAGGCAATGCTGCCCCAGGGGCCGTGGGTGACGCTCAGTCCCGCGCCTTGGTGCTCAGCGACGCACTGAAATCCTCGCCGCGCGATTCCGGCATCGAGGCGATGAGCGCCTTGAAGCGGTCTTCGACATTCTGCTTCCAGTTGCCGTGAGTCGAAACGTAGAGCTTGTTGTTGCGGATCGCGTCGACGATCATGTCGCCCACTTGTGTCGGCTCCATCCAGTTGTCGCCAACCACGCGCTCGGCCAGCATGTCTTCGGCCTCCTTGAAGCCGCTGCCCTGGCGGAAGCGTTCGGGACGGTTCTGGCCGCTCTCATGGATGCGGCTCTTGATCGGGCCGGGCATCAGCACGGTGACGCCGATATTGTCCTTGGCCATCGTGTCCTGGATGCTCTCCGTGAGCGTGATGACGCCCGCCTTCGCGACGGCATAGACGGCCATGAAGCTCGGCATGGGGGTGAGGCCTGCAAGGCTCGCAGTATTGACGATATGGCCGCCGCGCCCGCGCCGGCGCATGCCGGGGGTGAAAGCCATGATGCCATTGATCGGTCCCATGAGATTGATGGCGAGGCCATAGTCCCAATCCTGATAGGTCGCGGCTTCGAACGGGCCGGAAGGGTCGATGCCGGCATTGTTGATGAGAATGTCCGGGCCGCCGGTGAGCGCCTCCACTTCCTTCACGGCCTCTTCCATTGCCGCGCGGTCCGAGACATCGAGGCGCAGCGTGTGGACATTGCGGCCCTGCTGGCGCTCGTCGAAGAACTGCTTGGCCTCGTCGAGATGGTCCTGGCGGATATCGGCAAGGACGAGGCTGGCACCGTTAGCAAGCAGCTGCTGCGCGATGCCGAAGCCGATGCCGCTCGCGCCGCCGGTGATGAAAGCGGTCTTGCCCTCGATGTCCATGGACGTCCTTTCCTCTCTCTCAAACGCGCGCCTTCTGGCGGGCTCCAAGCCTTGCCGCAGTTGGGCAGGCGGGGCAACAACTCTCGCTTGCGATGGCGCTGCGCCGGGTTCATTCTGAGCCGGACGGGTCGCCCTGTGCAGCATGGCGAGTCCGCGTTTCGAAGGGGGAGGGGATCATGCGGGCAGGCTGGCTCAGAGCGGCAATGCTGACGGCGGCACTATGTGTTGCGACGCCAGCGATGGCACAGATCGGGACGGCGAATGTAACCGGGGGGACAGTCGAGGGCGTCGTCGCCGATGGACTCAGCACCTATCTGGGCATTCCCTTTGCCGCGCCGCCCGTAGGCGATCTGCGCTGGAAGGCGCCGCAGCCGGTCGTGCCCTGGGCAGGCGTGCGCAAGGCAGACAGCTTCGGCAAGGCCTGCATGCAGGAGCCGGGGCTCGCGCGCCAGATGGGCTATGAGGGCGAGCTGAGCGAAGACTGCCTGTTCGTCGATGTCTGGACACCCGCCAAGTCGCCCGCCGAGAAGCTGCCGGTGATCGTCTGGATCTATGGCGGCGGCTATTTCTCGGGCATGAGCAGCGTCCCCCTCTATAATGGCGCCAATTTCGCGCGGCAGGGCGTCGTGTTCGTCAGCGTCTCTTATCGTGTCGGTCCCTTCGGCTTCCTCGCATCCGATGCGCTCAGCAAGGAGACCGGCCACGGGTCGGGCAATTACGGCATGTTGGACATGATCGCCGGCCTCAACTGGGTGAAGGCCAATATCGCCCGCTTCGGGGGTGATCCCGCAAAGGTGACGATCATGGGCCACTCGGCCGGAGGCAATGCCGTCAGCCGTCTGGCGGCCTCACCGCTCGCCAAGGGCCTGTTCCGCGGCGTGATCGCGCAGAGTGGCGCTAATTTTGCGCTTGAGGACACGACGCTGGCGACCGCGCAGGAGCGTGGCGGGGCTTTTCTGACGGGCCTTGGCGCCAGCGATCTTGCAGCTGCGCGCACGCTCACCGCCGCGCAGATCCAGGCGGCTGCCGATGCGCCCGGTGCCGCGCGCTTCGGGCCGCCGATCGACGGCTATGTCGTGCCGGCGCCGCAGGTGGACCTGTGGCGCGCGGGCCGGTTCAACGACACGCCGGTGCTGGTCGGCCATACCTCGGACGAGGCGGCGGCCTTTGGGGCCCAGAAGAAGACACCGGAGGATTTCGAGGCGGAGGTGCGCCGCGATTATGGGGAAGGCGCGGCGGAGATCCTCGACGCCTATCGTCACGAGACGGATCAGCTCGCGACGCTGGCGGCCAAGCAGCTGCGACGGGACGCGTCCTTCGGCTGGCCGTCGCTGACCTGGGCGAAACTCCAGGCCGAGCGCGGCAAGGCGAAGGCCTGGCTCTATTATTTCGACCGGCCCACGCAGCAGAGCCCGGACGGCGCCGGCCATGGCGCGGAGGTCGCGCTGGTCTTCGCCAATCCGGATCAGCGGCCGGGGCGGACGGCCTGGACGGACGAGGATCGCGCCATCTCGAAGACCATGCAGGGCTATTGGGTGAACTTTGCCAAGACCGGCAATCCCAATGGCACGGGTCTCCCCAACTGGCCATCTTATGATCCGATCGATGCGAAGGCGATGCTGCTCGGCGTCAAGACCGGGGCCGCGCCGATACCGAACTTCGGCAAGCTCGATACGCTCGACCTCTATTTCGAGGGGCTGCGCAGGAAGGCCGGCGAATAAGCCCGGCTCTGCCGTCGAACCGCGCGGCGGTCGATCCGGATCGGACCGCAGGCTCGCTTGCCCCTGCATAGAAGGCCGGCAGTCTTGTGGACGATGGTTGCGCTTTGAAGCGGCCTCGCCGGGTCGATCGCTGGTCGCGAAAATTCGTCATCCTGCCCTCGGCGCTGCATCCCGATGGGGTGTTGGCGCGTATCGTCACCGCAATCTTCGAGACTGCATCGCGTTTCCCAGGCCTGAGTGCTGTGACGGCTCCGATATCGTGGGACGGAGGCGGCATGCCACAAGGCGGGCGCCCCGGGATTTAGAAGCCGCGCGACGTCATGACCTCACC
>CBIMKI010000177.1:0-6101 GCA_966244395.1 uncultured Sphingobium sp.
GCGGCGTCGCGACGGAGCTTGGCCGCAACGGCGTCTTCGGCGCCATCATCAATGCCGTGCAGGCGGATACGCAGAGCAATATCCTCTCCACGCCCTCCATCACCACGCTGGACAATCAGAAGGCACACATGCTGGTCGGCCAGGAAGTGCCTGTCACCACGGGCGAATCCCTGAGCGACAATTTCGACAATGCCTTCCGCACTGTGCAGCGCCAGAATGTCGGCATCATCCTCGACGTGACGCCGCAGATCAGCGGCGAGGGGCAAGTGAAGCTCTTCATCAAGCAGGAAGTTTCCAGCATCGCCGGACCCGTCTCCAGCAACAACAGCGAGCTGGTGCTCAACAAGCGCGAGTTCGAGACGACGGTGCTGGTCGACGATGGCGACATCTTCGCGATCGGCGGCCTCCTCGACGACAATGAGCGCCGCACCATCGAGAAGATCCCGCTGCTCGGCGACATTCCGCTGCTGGGCGAGCTGTTCAAGTCGCGCAGCCGCTCGCGGGCCAAGACCAATCTGGTCGTGTTCATCCGCCCCACCATCCTGCGCAGCCGCGCGGACAATGCCGAGGTAACGGCGCGGCGCTACGGCTATATTCGCGGCACGCAGCAGGCCGCCAATCCCAAGAGCGAGCCTTCCATCGACAGCCTGGTGCGCGACTATATGGGGGCGGCCATGCCGGCGGCTCCGGCACCGGGAGACCAGGTCATCGACGGCACGGGGGCGCCGCAGCCGGCCGCCGGGCCCGCGCAGCCATGAGCGAGCGCGAGGAAGGCATGCGCGTGGGGGTCCCGGAGCCCGATCCGGCGCTGGCGGCTGCGCCCATGCACGTCGCCATGCCGGTTGACCTTCCTTATGCCTTTGCGCGGCGACATGGCGCCGTCATCGTGTCCGCGCCGGACGGCGAAAGCGCCGAACGGCTGACTGTCGCGCTGCGCGAAGGCGGCGATCCGCGCGTGCTCGTCGAGGTCCGCCGACATCTCGCCCGCAGCTTCGATGTTGCGATCGTCGACCAGAAGAGCTTCGAGAAGCATCTGTCCGATCATTATGCCATGGAGGGCTCGGCCGCCGCCATGGCCGGCTCGCTCGCCATGGGTGGGGACGATCTGGATTTCATCGCGGGCGACATGCCCACGGCCGAGGACCTGCTGGACAGCGGCGACGATGCGCCCGCCATCCGCCTCATCAACGGCATCATTGCCGAGGCGGCGCGTCAGGGCGTGTCGGACATTCACATCGAGCCCTATGAGACCGGCCTTGTCGTGCGCATGCGCATGGACGGCGTGCTCACCGAGACGCTGCGCATGCCGCCCCATGTCGCGCCGGTCGTGGTGAGCCGCATCAAGGTGATGGCGCGGCTGGACATTGCCGAGCGCCGCGTGCCGCAGGACGGGCGCATCGGCCTGACGCTCGGCGGCAAGCTGCTCGACGTGCGCGTCTCCACGCTGCCGAGCCGCGCGGGCGAGCGCGTGGTGCTGCGCATCCTCGACAAGGAGAATGCCGGCATGTCGCTGGACGTGCTGGGCATGGCGGGATTTGCCGATGCGGTGTTCAGATCGGCTTTGAACGAGCCAAATGGGATCATCCTCGTCACTGGCCCCACCGGCAGCGGCAAGACGACGACGCTCTATGCGGGCCTGCGCCAATTGAACGACGGCAGCCGCAATATCCTCACCGTCGAGGACCCGGTCGAATATGCCATCGAAGGCGTCGGCCAGACACAGGTGAACGCCAAGGTCGGCCTCACTTTCGCCGCGGGCCTGCGCGCCATATTGCGTCAGGACCCGGACGTGGTGATGGTCGGCGAGATCCGGGACCGCGAGACGGCCGAGATCGCCGTGCAGGCCTCGCTCACCGGCCATCTCGTCCTCTCCACCGTCCACACCAACGACGCGATCGGTGCCATCACGCGCATGCGCGACATGAAGGTCGAGCCCTTCCTGCTCGCCTCCACGCTGCGCGCGGTCATCGCCCAGCGCCTGGTCCGCCGCCTCTGCCCGCATTGCCGCGCGCAGGTCCCTGCCGAGAAGTCCGTCGCCGCCCTGCTCGGGCTCGACGAAGGCACGCCGATCTATCGCGCGACCGGCTGCCCGGAGTGCAATGGCAGTGGCTATAAGGGCCGCGTGGGCGTATTCGAGGCGATCCGCATCGACGATACGCTGCGCCGCATGATTAACGAGGGGGGCGATGAGTCCCTGATCGCCCGCCATGCTTTTCTGAACTCGCCTAATCTCGGTTCCTCGGCGCGCGCCCTGGTCAAGGCGGGCGAAACGAGTGCGGAAGAGGCGATCCGCATTTCGAGGCGCGAAGCAGAAGCGGTCGATGCCTGAGTTCGATTATGTGGTGATCGATGGCGGCGGCAAGGAACGCCGGGGCCAGCTCCGCGCGGAGAGCGCGAGCGAGGCGCGCGCAGCGCTGGCTGCCAAGAAGCTGTTCGTGGTCCGGCTGGGCGAGGGGCGCGGCAGTGCCGCCGGCCCCGCTGCGCCCACGGGCCGTGCCGCCAGCCTGTTCAGCCGCGCGCGCGGCCGCCTCTCGGCCAAGGAGCTTGCGCTGCTCACCCGCCAGCTCTCCACGCTCGCGCAGGTCTCGCCGCTGGAAGAGGCACTGCGCACCATCACGCGCCAGAGCGAGAAGGTGCATGTCCGCGATGTTGCCGCGCGCGTCCATGGCGGCATTGTCGAGGGCCGCAGCCTCGCGGAGGCGATGGCCGCCGAGCCGCGCAGCTTTCCCGCGCTCTATCGCGCCATGATCTCGGCTGGTGAGCGCTCGGGCAGCCTGCCCGCGCTCACCGAGCGGCTTTCGAACCTGCTGGAGCGCCAGGCTGCCATGCGCGCCAAGCTGCTCGCCGCGCTTGCTTATCCCGCCGCCATCGCGACCTTCGCGGTCATCGTGGTGATGGCGCTCATGATCTTCGTCGTGCCGCTGGTGGTCGAGCAGTTCGACACGCTCGGTCAGCAATTGCCGCTGCTCACGCGCATCGTCATGGGCCTCTCGCTCTTCCTCGCCAATTATTGGTGGGCGATTGCGATTGTCGTCGCGCTCGCCGGTCTCGGCGCGTGGCGCGCGCTTCAGGTCGAGAGCATCCGCCTGCGCTTCGATGGCGCGCTGCTGCGCATGCCCTTCATTGGCCGCCTGCTGCGCGATCTCCATGCCGCGCGCATGGCCCGCACGCTTTCGACCATGATCGAGAGCCGCCTGCCGGTGATGGAAGGGCTCGCACTCACCGTGCCGACCATCCACAACCGGGTGCTGCGCAATGCCACCGACGAGATCGTCGAATCCGTGCGCGGCGGCGGTAGCCTCTCGGCCGCGATGCGCCGCGCGGAGGTCTTCCCGCCGCTGCTCGTCTATCTGGCGGCGAGCGGCGAAAGCGCGGGCCAGCTCGACATGATGCTTTCCCGCGCGGCGGACTATCTGGAGCGCGAGTTCGATGCGTTCAGCGCGGCCGCCCTGTCGCTGCTCGAGCCCGCCATCATCATCCTGATGGGCGCCGTCGTCGCGGCCATCATCCTCTCCATCCTGCTGCCGATCATGCAGCTGCAAAGTCTCACGGGAGTCTGAACCCATGACCGCCGCCCCTCAGAACCGTTGCAGCGTCGCCCTGCGCCGCATCCTCTCTCGCCGGGCAGCGCGTGCCCGCGCCGGCGAAAGCGGCTTCTCCCTCATCGAGCTGCTCGTCGTCATCGTCATCATCGGGCTGCTCGCCACCATCGTCGCGATCAATGTGATCCCGGCCGGCAATCAGGCGCGCGTGGAGAAGGCCAAGGCCGACATCGCCACGCTGGAGCAGGCGCTGGAGCAATATCGCCTCGACAATCTCACTTATCCCAGCACCAGCGATGGCCTCCAGGCGCTCATGACCGCGCCGCCGGGCCTCGCCCAGCCGGAGCGCTACCGCCAGGGCGGCTATATCAAGAAGCTGCCGGACGATCCCTGGGGGCGGCCCTATCTCTATCAGGCGCCGGGCCGCCAGGGCGCGTTCGACATCTATTCGCTGGGCGCCGATGGCCAGACCGGCGGCGAGAGCGACAATGCCGATCTCTATTCGAGCGATCTTTGAGCGCATTCGAGCGATCATGATCTCCCCGGCTTCCCGCGCGAGCGGGAGACCGGGGCGCGCGGGCGCGCGCCTGCCGGGCGCCGAGCGCGGCTTCACGCTTCTGGAAATGCTCGTCGCGCTGGCCATCTTCAGTCTTGCCGGGCTCGCCATCGTGCGCCTCCAGGCCTTTTCCGCCCGCAGCGCCATCGACCTGCGCGAGCGCACCATGGCGCAGCTCGTGGCGCGCAATCTCATGGTGGAGCGGCTGACCGATCCCCAGCCGCCGAGCTTCGGCAGCGTCAACGGCACCAGCAGCAATTTCGGCCGCGACTGGGCATGGGTGCAGGGCACCGCAGCACTCGGCGACCGCCGCCTCATCGCCATCACCATCCGTGTCGAGGCGGGGCCGGGGCAGTCGCCCGCCGTGCTCAGCTTCGTGAGGCCGGGCCAGTGAGCGCCCCGGCGGCATCGGCCCGTGTCGGCGAGCGCGGCTTCTCGCTCATCGAGCTGATGGTCGTGATCCTCATCGTCGGCCTGCTCTCGACGGTCGTCGTGCTCACCATGGCCGATCCGCGCGGTCGCATCTCGGGCGATGCGGATCGCTTTGCCGGGCGCGTGCGCGCCGCGCGGGATGCCGCCATCGTCTCCGGCCGGCCCATGGCGCTCTGGGTCTCGCAGACCGGCTACGGGTTCGAGCGGCGCGAGCGCGGCGAATGGCAGCCCATCGGCGAAGGGCCGCTCGCCGCGACCGACTGGTCCAATGCCACCACCGCCCGCTTCGAGGGCGTCAGCCAGCTGCGCATGGTGTTCGACAATGTCGGCCGGGCCGACCAGCCGCTCGATTTCAGCCTCACGCGGGACGCGCAGCGGATGCGCGTGCGCGTCGATCTCGACGGGCAGGTGAAGACCGGTGAGTGAGGCCCCAGCCTTCGCAGACGCGCGGGAGCGCGGCTTCACGCTCATCGAGCTGCTGGTCGCGCTCATGATCTTCAGCCTGCTGGCGGGCGCGGGCGTCATGCTGCTGCGCGGCAGTGTCGACACGCAGGCCGCCGTGCGCACGCATCTGGATGCGCTCGCCGACGTGCAGCGCGGCATCGCCACGCTGGACATGGACCTTTCGCAGGCCACCGTACGGATCAGCCGAACCGAGGCGGGCACCGCCGCGCCCGCTTTCTGGGGCCGCGAACCGCAGGAAGCCGAGCCTATCATGGAGTTCGTGCGCGGCGGCTGGGGCAATCCCGCCAATCAGCGCCATCCTTCGCTCCAGAAAATCCAGTATCGCTGGCGGGAACAGCGCCTGGAGCGCATCGCCTACTCCGCGCTCGATGGCGCGCAGGCGCCCGATCCCGCTCTGTTGTTCGACGATGTGACGGCGCTGGAGCTGCGTTACCGCGCGCCCGATGGCGACTGGCGCGAAGTCTGGCAGCCGTCCGATCCCGAGCAGCTTCCCGTCGCCGTCGAGCTGGTGCTGACGCGCGCGGGCGAACCGCCGATCACCATGCGTTTCCTCGTCGGTCCGGCCGTCGGCCAGCGCGAGGAGCGGCAGGGGCCGGGTGCCGACGGCGAAAGCGAAAGCGATCCGGGCGGGGGAGGGGCCGATGGCGTCTGATCCCCGGCGGCCGGGCGAGGCCGGCGCGGCGCTGCTCACCGTGCTGCTGCTCGTCGCCGTCCTTGCCGTGATCGCCGCCGTCGCGCTGGAGCGGCTGACGCTGGCGAGCCGCATGACGCGCAACATCGTCTCGGCCGATCAGGGCCGCGCCTATCTGATCGCGGCCGAGCAGATCGCGGCCACGCGCATCGCGGACCTCATGACCGCGCGCGCCGATCGCACCACGCTGGAGGGTGGCTGGCTGGGCACGCCACAGGTCATGGCCGTGCCCGGCGGCTCGGTGACGGCGCGCGTGCGCGATGCCGGCAACTGCTTCAATCTGAACAGCCTCGTCACGCGCAATGACCGCACGATCACCGGCGAGGGCGGCCAGTTGCTCGCGCGCCGGCTCGGCATCGATCAGTTCGCGGGGCTGATGCGCGTGCTGGGCATCGACCGGGCCGTAGCGGAGCAG
>CBIMKI010000178.1:0-6081 GCA_966244395.1 uncultured Sphingobium sp.
GCCGCATTTACGAGAAGCTGGACGTATCCGACCGCACCTCGGCGGCGGTCAAGGGCGTGGGACTGGGCCTCATCGCCGCATAGCGCTAGTCCGTATGCCCCTTCAGTTCGTCGCCGCGCAGAGTGGCGACGTGGAGGACGTTGGTGGAGCCCGGCGTGCCGAAGGGAACGCCGGCGAGGATGATGATCTTGTCGCCGCCACGGGCGAATTCGTGGCGCAGGGCCATGCGCTTGGCCTTGGCGATCATCTCCTCGAAGCTGCCGATGTCCTTGGTGCGCACGGCATGGACGCCCCACATGAGGCCCATGCGCCGCGCCGTATCCTGCCGAGGCGTCAATGCAAGGATAGGCACGCTCGGCCGCTCGCGGGCAATGCGCCGCACCGTGCTGCCGGAGGAAGTGAAGCAGACGATGACCTTGGCCGAGACGGTATTGCTGATCGAATGGCTGGCCTCGGCGAGCGCGTCGGCGGTGGTCGGATCGGGCACGGTCTTGGTGAAGTGCAGCCGGTCCAGATAGCCCGGATCATGCTCGACGCTGTGGGCGATGCTGTCCATCATCGCCACGGCCTGCTCGGGCCATTCGCCCGCCGCCGTTTCCGCCGAGAGCATGATGGCGTCGGCGCCGTCATAGACGGCGGTGGCGACGTCCGAGACTTCGGCGCGGGTCGGCGTGGGCGCCTTTATCATCGATTCGAGCATCTGCGTCGCCACGACCACCGGCTTGCCCAGCCGCCGCGCGGTCTCCACGATCTGCTTCTGGAGCGGCGGCACGGCCTGCGGCGGCAACTCGACGCCCAGGTCCCCGCGCGCGACCATCACGGCGTCGGACAGCTCCAGTATCTCCTCCAGCCGATCGACCGCGGCGGGCTTCTCGATCTTGGCGAGGAGCTGGCCATAGCCACCCATCAGCTTGCGGGCATCGGCAAGGTCCTGCGGGCGCTGGACGAAGGAGAGCGCGATCCAGTCCACGCCCTGCTCCAGCGCGAAGGAAAGATCGCGCCGGTCCTTGTCGGTGAGCGCGGCCATCGGCACCAGCACGTCGGGCACGTTGACGCCCTTGCGCTCGGACAGCGCGCCGCCGACCTCGATCACCGTGTCGATCATATCGTCGGTCACCTTCTTGACGCGCAGCACCAGCTTGCCGTCGTCGAGCAGCAGCCGGCTGCCCTCGTGCAGCGCCGCGAAAATTTCCGGATGGGGCATGCTCACCCGCTGCGCGTCGCCGGGCGCGGGATCGCGATCGAGCCGGAAGCGCGCGCCGGGCGTCAGCATCACCGGCCCTTGCGCGAAGGTGCCGATGCGCAGCTTTGGCCCCTGAAGATCGGCGAGAATGGTGGTCGCCCGGCCATATTCCCGCTCCAGCGCGCGGATGAGCGCGACATTGGCGGCGTGAACCTCATGCAGGCCATGGCTCATGTTGAGACGGAAGGCATCCGCGCCGGCCAGGAACAGGCGGCGGATCATCGCCTCGCTGCTGCTCGCCGGGCCCAGAGTCGCGAGGATACGGACCTTGCGGGAGCGCGGAGCAAGCTTCTTCATGATGGGCGACAACCTCTTGCGATGCGGGCCGCCATGCCCAAATGGGGGTAAACCCGGTCTGGATCAGGCGGCGCCGGCGATGGTGCTGCATTCCCAGTTGCACGACAAGGAAGCGACAAGTGGAGCAATCAATGACGATAGAGACGCTCGATGACAAGATGGCGGCGGCGGCTTTCCGGCGCCTCGTCACGCATTTGCAGCATCGCACCGACGCGCAGAATGTGGATCTGATGGGGCTGGCGGGCTTCTGCCGCAACTGCCTCTCGGACTGGATCGCCGATGCGGCCGGGGGCGCGCTGGACAAGGACGCGGCGCGCGAGATCGTTTACGGCATGCCCTATGGCGACTGGAAAGCGCGACATCAGACCGAGGCGACGCCCGAGCAGCTCGAGCGCATGAAGGAGAGCGTGGCCCGCAACCGGCACTGAACGGTGGCTTTGGGGGGGGCGCCGGGCGGTCGTTCGGGCAGGCCCTGCCGGCCGGCCGCCATTCCATCGAAAGTAGGAACGGGCGGTAACCTCATGGTCACCCTACCGGCATAGTTTCTGCATACAAAAAAACGGATGTGTCGCATGCAGAACCTGGTCGAACTCATGAAGGATCATGCCCTGATCCTTGCCGCCACCCAGAACCTCTCCACCATCGCGCAGGCCGCCGAGCCCAGGATGGAGGATGCCTTCGTCGCGCTGCGCCGCCTCTCCCGGCTGCTCGACATGCATTTGCGGGCCGAGGACGAGTTCCTGAACGTCGACCTCCAGCACGGCCGCGCGGAATTCACTGCCCTTGCCGCCGAGCATGGCGAGCGCTTCGGCGATCTGGTGGAGGAGTGGGCGCTCTATCTGCGCGAATGGAGCGAGGAGAATATCCGCCGCGACTGGAAGAATTTCGGCCGCGCCACCGACTGGATCGTCACGCGGCTGAACGCGCAGGTCATGGCTGAGGACGAGGCCCTCTATCCCGCCGCGCTGCGCTACGGCCTCATCCGCCTCGTGCCCGATAAGAAGCATGTATCCGCCTGAGCGGCATGGGGCGGCCGCGCGAAAGCGGGTTTACTTCTTAACCTCTGGCCATTAGAGCGCCGGTCCATGTCCAGCATGGCCACCAAGCCGAACATTACGAAACCGACCCGCTTCTGCGGGGCGGTTCGGCTCGTGCGCACGGCCTGACGGCCAGCCACTGGACCGGAACCCCCGCGAAGAAGCGCGGGGTCCCCTTTCAAGTCCGAAAGCCTGACCGCCGCGCCCTTCGCAAACAGGAAGGAGACGTTTGAAGTCATGGTTGCACGATTCCCGCGCGATGCGCGCCTCAATATCGGCATCGTCGGCGCCACGGGCCTTGTGGGCTCGATGATGCGCCAGCTTCTCGCCGAGCGGAATTTCCCGGTCGCGAGCCTGCGCCTGTTCGCCTCGGCGCGCTCGGCCGGCACCAGCATCGAGTGGAACGGCACGCCCGTCACGGTCGAGGATGCCGCGACCGCCGATTTCTCCGGTCTCGACATCGTCTTCTTCTCGGCCGGCGGCTCGACCTCCAAGGCGCTCGCCCCCAAGGCCGCGGCGGCCGGCGCGCTGGTGATCGACAACAGCTCCGCCTGGCGCAGCGACCCGCAGGTCCCGCTGGTCGTCGCCGAGGTCAATCCACAGCATCTGGCCGATGTGCCCAAGGGCATCATCGCCAATCCCAACTGCACGACCATGGCCGCCATGCCCGTGCTGCGCCCGCTGCATGACGCGGCCGGCATGAAGCGCCTGACCTGCTCGACCTATCAGGCCGTCTCGGGCGGCGGCATGGAAGGCATCGGCGTGCTGGAGCGGCAGGTGGTCGCCGTGGGCGACAAGTGCGCGGAACTCGCCTTCGACGGATCGGCCGATTTCGTGCCCGCCGCCGAGAAGTGGGCGGTGCCGATGGCGCACAATGTCGTGCCGCTCAACTATGTGCTCATGGAAGACGGCTACACCGAGGAAGAGCTGAAGCTGCGCGACGAGACGCGCAAGATCCTCGACATTCCCGGCCTGCCCGTCTCGGGCACCTGCGTGCGCGTGCCGGTGTTCACTGGCCACTCGCTGTCGCTGAACGTGGAGTTCGAGCGGCCGATCTCGGTCGAACAGGCGCTGGCCCTGCTCGGTGCAGCGCCCGGCGTGGTGGTGGCCGAAGTACCCAATCCGCTGGAAGCGACCGGCAAGGACCCGGTCTATGTCGGCCGCGTCCGCCCGGACCCGACCGTCGCGCACGGCCTCGCCCTGTTCGTGGTGGGCGACAATCTGCGCAAGGGCGCGGCGCTCAATGCCGTGCAGATCGCCGAAGTGCTATGCGACCGGGCCTGACGCGAAAAGCCGCGACCCACTGAAAGGAAAAGCCCCGGATCGCTCCGGGGCTTTTCTCGTTCAGGCCGCCTGTTTCCAGACCGTGCAGTTTCGCCCGGCGCGCTTGGCTTCGTAGAGATAATCGTCCGCCGTGCGCAGGGCCTCGAGCGGATCGCCCGCCGTCACGGCGATGCCCGCCGAGAAGGTGACCTGGCCGATCGGCTCATCGGTGTCGCGCACCCGGAAATGCCGCTTGCTGAGCGCCTCACGCGCGCGCTCGACCAGTTCATATGCTTCGGCCGGCCCGGTTTCCGGCAGGACGACGACGAATTCCTCGCCGCCGAAACGACCGACCGTATGCGGCGTCAGCGTCTCGGCCAGCGTCTCGGCCACCACCTTGAGCACCCGATCGCCCACGGCATGGCCATAGCGGTCGTTGATCGACTTGAAATGATCGATGTCGCAAAAGGCGACCGAGAGCTGCTTGCCGGCCTCGCCGATCGCCTCGAGCTGGCGATCGATCGCCCGGCGATTGGGCAGGTTCGTCAAAGCGTCGCGCGTCGCATCGTCGCGGGCGGCATCCAGATCCTGCTTGAGACGCTCGGTTTCCTGGCGCGTTTCCGCCAGCTTGCGCTCCATGGCGGCCGTGCGCTCGATCATCGCGTGGATGACGCCGCCCAGCTCCTCATGGCCCTCGACCCGGCCCACGCTCTCCTCAAGATCGCGATTGAAATCGCCGGTGTTGCGCGCGGCCACGGCGGTCAGCTCGGCAAAACTCAGCATCTGGTGGCGCAGATGCGCCTGGTGCTGATCCAGCGCCGCCTTCATGCCGGCCGGACTGGCCGTCTCGCTCGGCGCCTGATCCATGAGATCGTCGACGTCCTTCTGCGTCAGCCGCACGCCGCCGTCGGTCATGCCGTCGATGGATTTGCGGAGCCAGCCATGCGCGCCCGTCACATAGAGATAGGCGAATTTATAGTTGGATGGCGTCGGTTCCAGCATATGGCCGTCCAGAAAGCGCAGAGCTTCCTCGGCGGTCTTGCGATTCAGGCTCTTCTTGCTCACCAAGTTCTCCCCCACCCAGTTCTTGAGCGAGACCGCTGTTAAGCCCGGTTCGTTGAAGATGCCTTAAACGGTAGGAAATTTGTGAAACGGGTTCACATTCGCGGTCCGCGCCTTCTTTTCGTCCCGGCTCTGGACGGCCTCACCGCGCGTGGATAGGACCGGCCTCCCGCATTCGTGCGATTCACTTCTTTCAGCCGGAGACACACGCCCCATGAGCGAACCCGCCATCGCCGCCGAACAACTGCGCCTGTTCATCGAGCGCATCGAGCGCCTCGAGGAAGAGAAGAAAGGCATCGCCGACGATATTCGCGACGTCTATTCGGAGGCCAAGGCGACGGGCTATGACGCCAAGACGATGCGTGCCATCGTGCGCCTGCGCAAGATGGAGAAGAACGACCGGCTGGAGGCTGAAGCCCTGCTGGAGACCTACAAGGCGGCGCTGGGCCTGGACTGATCCGGCGCGCGACCCCGGGAGGAGCGGCGCCATGCGGATCATCGGATCGCCCGCTTCTCCCGCCGTCCGGCGCGGCCGAGCGTCGCCGCGCGGCATGACTCGGCCCGGCGTGGGCCCTGACCGCGACGGCGCACTTGCGCGGCCCGTCGCGGCGATGCAGACCGGCCTTGGCGCCATCTCCGCCCGCCTCGCCAAGGCGAGGCCGGCTTGAGGCGCCACGGAGAAGGGAGAGAGGCATGAGCGAAGGACCCTGGCGGCAGACATCCGCGGACGAGATGATCGTCACCACCACGCCCGGCATCGACGGCCGGCCGGTGCAGCATTATCTGGGCATCGTCTCAGGCGAAGTGATCGCGGGCGCCAACATCTTCCGCGATTTCTTCGCCGGCATCCGCGACATCGTCGGCGGCCGCTCGGCGGCCTATGAGGAAGTGCTGGAGAACGCCCGGCAGAACGCCATATCGGAAATGCGCGTGCGCGCCGCCCGGATCGGCGCCAATGCCGTCATCGGCGTGGACATCGACTATGAAGTGGTCGGCAAGGGCGGCTCCATGCTGATGGTCTCCGCGACCGGGACGGCCGTGATTCTCTGAGAGCGACGGCACGCATGATCGGGACGACCGCCGGTGCTTGGATGCCGGCTTGCGAGTGAAAGCTGTCAATACATCCGTTCGCCCTGAGCGAAGTCGAAGCCTGTCCTGAGCTTGGTCGAAGGGGGCTCT
>CBIMKI010000179.1:0-6070 GCA_966244395.1 uncultured Sphingobium sp.
CGCCGCGTTCAGCATCGTCTCGGTGGTGGTGAAGGTCTTGGAGGCGATGACCAGCAGGGTCGCGTGCGGATCGAACTTCGCCATGGCCGCCTCGAGCGCCACGCCGTCCACATTGGAGACGATGGCGACATCGTAGCGGCTCTCATGGCGGGCGAGCGCGTCCACCAGCAGGTCCGGACCCAGCGCGGAACCGCCGATGCCGATGTGGAGGATGTGGCGGATCTCGCCGAAGGCGCCGGCCTCGATCGCGTCGATGATCGTGCGCATGCGGTGCTTGTGCATCCGCGCGCCTTCCACGCTCTGCGCCTTGCCCTCGCCCCGCTCGGCGCTGTGCTCGACAGCGCGCCCCTCGGTCACGTTGATCGCCTCGCCCGCGAACATGGCGGCGCGGCGCCCGGCGAAATCGACCGCCTGCGCCAGCGCGACGAAGCCGGCCACGGCCTCGCTCGTCAGATGCGTCTTGGCGAAGTCGAAGCGCAGCCCGCCCTCCGCCAGCACTTGCGCATCGAGCCGGCCCGGCTCGGCGGCGAAGAGATCGCGCAGGTCCGGCACGGGGAGCGACTTCAGATGAGCCCAGGCGGCGGCAATGGCGGCATGATCGGTCATGGGACTGGAACGCTCTCCTGTTCGGGTCGATCCAGGCTTAGCCAAACCGGGCCGCGATTGCACGTGCGAAGGCGCGAAATGGGGGCCGGGCGCCGTGAGTGGTTTGGCGAGGTGGGTTGCGTTGAGGCGGGCGCTTGTCCAACAGCAAGCCCGTTCATCGCGAGTAGCCACTGAGCTTGTCGAAGTGGCGTATCGAAGGGCAGCCTATGCACGCAGCGGTGCTTCGATACGGCGCACCTCATTAGCCTGCTCGGCACGAACGGGGGAGGCGTGTTGGCGGCCTGCCTTCATCCGAAACCAACCTGCAAGAACGGCCCGCCACTCCACCGCCACCCGGACTTGACGCCCGCACGCCCCGCGCCCAAAGACGGGCCTCTCGCGCTCATGCGGCCCGTCTCGAGGGAAAGCCTGCCTTCCGATGCCCACCAAGTCCGCCAGGTCCGAGACGCTGGACTTCATCTTCTTCCTGCTGAAGCTGGTGCTGTTCGTTGTCCTGGTGCGGGTCCTGCTCGTCTCGCCTTTCAACATCCCGTCGGAATCCATGCAGCCGCGCCTCTTGATCGGCGACTATCTGCTGGTCGCCAAATGGCCCTATGGCTATTCGCGCTACAGCTTCCCGCGCGACATGGTGCCGATGAAGGGGCGCTTGCTGGCGCGCGTGCCCGAGCGGGGCGACGTGGTCGTCTTCGATGCGCCGGCGGCGCCGGGCGAGGACTGGATCAAGCGCGTCGTCGGCGTGCCGGGCGACAAGGTGCAGGTGGTGAAGGGCGCGCTGCACCTGAATGGCGCTCCCGTGCCGCGCAGGCGCATTGCCGACCTCGTCATTCCCGTGACGCCCAACATGACCGCCGCGGCCAAGCGGGATGACGCGCCCTCGCCCTGCTTCCTGCCGGAATTCGAGGAAGCGGACGCCGGGAATCGGCGCTCCTGCCGCTATCCGCGCTTTCGCGAAACGATGCCCAATGGCAAAAGCTATGACGTGCTCGATCTTTATGACAGCGAGACCGACAATACGCCGGTCTATAGCGTGCCGGAGGGCCATGTGTTCGTGATGGGCGACAATCGCGATCGTAGCCGCGACAGCCGCTTCGCCGTGGAGAATGGCGGCGTGGGCATGTTGCCGCTGGAAAATCTGGTCGGGCGGGCCCTCGTCTCCTTCTACTCGACCGATGGGTCGGGCGACATCGTCAAGCCCTGGACATGGACCGGCACCACGCGCTTCGAGCGCATCGGAGTGGGCTTTTGAGCGCGCCGCCGCTCGACGACTGGCTGGTGGGCCTGCTGGGCGCCGCACCGGGAGATGCCCCGCTCTACGCGCAGGCGCTCACCCATGGCAGCCATGCCGCCGATCATTATGAGCGGCTGGAATTTCTGGGCGACCGGGTGCTCGGCCTCGTCATCGCCGAATGGCTCTACACGCTCTTCCCGCACGAGAAGGAAGGGCAGCTCTCGCGCCGCTTCAACCTGCTGGTCGCGGGCGGCACCTGCGCGCAGATCGCGCGGGAATGCGGCGTGCAGGCGCATATGAAGCTCGGCAAGCAGGCCCGCGACGACGGCGCGGTGGAGAGCGACAATGTGCTCGGCGACGTGATGGAGGCACTGATCGGCGCGCTCTATCTCGACCGAGGCCTGGAGCCGGCGCGCGCGATGATCCGCCGCCTGTGGGAAAGCCGGATCGACGCCAGGGCCAGCGCGCCCAAGCACCCCAAGTCCGCGCTCCAGGAATGGGCGGCGAGCAATGGCCGCAAGGCACCGCATTATGAAATCCTCGACCGTTCGGGGCCGCATCACGCGCTGCGCTTCACCGTGCAGGTCTCGATCCGCGGCGCCGGCGAGGCGCGCGGCGAAGGAACATCCAAGCAGGAAGCGGAGACGGCGGCGGCGGCGGCCATGCTGGAGCGGCTGGGGGGATAGGATCGCGCGGTTCTAGTCGGTGAGCGGCTCGGCCCTCATTTCCAAGCTCGCGCAGAATCGGCAAGGCCGATAAAGGGAAGCTAACGTCCTTGGACATTCGAATGAGGCATGTGACTCGTTCGAACAGGACGAACGGAGTATTTCTTGGATAATTCAGAGTTTCAAGGCGAGCCGCATTGCGGCGTCATCGCCGTGGTCGGCGCCCCCAATGCGGGCAAGTCCACATTGGTCAACGCGCTGGTCGGCCAGAAGGTCGCGATCACCAGCGCCAAGGCGCAGACGACGCGCACGCGCGTGATGGGCGTGGCGCTGGAGGGCGCGACGCAGATCGTGCTGGTCGATACGCCCGGCGTCTTCGCGCCCAGCCGCCGGCTGGACCGCGCCATGGTGCAGGCGGCCTGGGGCGGCGCGCAGGACGCGGACCTCATCGCGCTGGTCGTGGACGGGCGCGCGGGCCTGGGACCCAAGATGGAGCCGATCCTCGCGGGCCTCGCCGCGCGCAAGGAGACGAAGTGGCTGATCCTCAACAAGGTGGACATCGCGGCCAAGGACAAGCTGCTCACGCTCACCCAGCGGCTGCATGAAGCACTGGACTTCGCCGAGACCTTCTATGTGAGCGCGGCGACCGGCGACGGGCTTCCCGAACTCAAGACCGCGATGGCGGCGGCAATGCCGGAGGGACCGTGGCACTTCCCCGAGGATCAGGTCTCCGACATCACCGACCGGCTGCTGGCCGCCGAGATCACCCGCGAGCAGCTCTATCACCAGCTCCATGACGAGCTGCCCTATCAGAGCGCGGTGGAGACCGAGCAATATAAGGAACGACAGGACGGATCGGTGGAAATCCACCAGCAGATCCTCGTCGCGCGGCCCACGCAGCGCGGCATCATCCTGGGCAAGAACGGCCAGCGCCTCAAGGAAATCGGCTCCAGGGCGCGCGCGGAACTGGCCGAGCTGCTGGGCTGCAAGGTCCACCTCTACCTGCACGTGAAAGTGAAGGAAGGCTGGGACGAGGACCGCTTCGTCTATCGGGACATCGGGCTCGATTGGGTGGATTGAGGCGAGAAGATTTTTCCGCCTTTTTCCGTCAAGAGCATCCTGCCGACCATGACTTCACTCCGTCATTCCCGCGCACGCGGGAATCCAGTCAGCCCAGCGGGTCGAAACCAAAGTCGAGGGCCAAATCACGCCAGTCCGGATTGCCCTGTTCATCAGGTCGATCTTCCAGGCGCGCCGCCACTTCTTGATCTGCTTCTCGCGCAGAATGGCGCGCTCCATCATCCCGTGCTGCTCGAACCAGACAAGCATGCGGACGCCATGTTCGGCCGTAAAGCCGCCGAAAGTTCCTTCCCGATGTGGGATCAACGTCGCGCGACATGGCATTGCTGCTACTGGATTCCCGCGCACGCGGGAATGACGGTGGAGTGAATCACCCCTCCGTCAGCGCGTAATCATACACTCCCGTCCTCAGCGACTCCGCCGGCACCCAGCAGCCGTGGAAGGTGGCGCGCACGCGCACGGGGAGCTTGATGGTGGCGACGGGGCCGGCGGCGAGATTCTGCGCATCCAGCACGACGAGGTCACTGCGGCCCTTGGAGACGCGGGCGACGGGGACAAGGAGCCAGCCGTCGCCTTCCGGGCTATCCGGCCGCCTGGGCACGAACTGGCATTCCTGCACCGTGTCGCCAGGGCCGGGCGCGTAGACGTCCAGCGCGCCGGTCTCGAAATCGAGATGGCCAGTCGATGAGGAGCCGTCCTGCGCGCGGTAGACGATCATGTAGCCATGGCGATAGGGGCGGCCCAGATAGCGGTCGTCCGTGCGCGGCATCTCGCAGCTGGGCCCCAGCTTGCGCTCCTTGGTGAAGGCGCCGTCATTGCGCTCGAGGTCGAGCGTGATGCGCGTGAGGAAGGGCGGCACGGGCGGCGTGCGCTCGCCTTGCGGCGTGGTGAAGAAGGGGAAGCAATTGCCCTCATATAGGCAGAGGTCGAGATGAATCTTCGCGCCGTCGCGATGGGCGTTCATCATGTGGCCCGCGCTGGTGGCGGGGCCGCGGAACCAGCGGATGCCGCTCGCGTCGCCATAGCGCGGGACGAGCGCGATGACCGTCTCCTGGTCCGGGTTCCACTGGTAGAAGGCGCCGCCGGCCTTCACATGCTCCATGTCCGTGATGAGCGGGAAGAAGGGGAAAACCACCCATTCGTCCGTGATCGCGAAATCATGGACGCAGGCCGCATAGGGCATCTCGAACCAGATTTCGTTGCGCTTGTTCCCGTCCTTGTCGAACAGGTAGAAGACAATGTCGGTCGTACCATCACCGCGCGCCTGATAAGAGAATGCCAATAGCTCATTACTTATCGGATCAACCTTGGGATGCGCGGTAAAGCTGACGGATGTGATCTGTCCCGAAAGATCGGTCTTGCCGACCGTCTCCAGCGTGTCCGGATCGATCTCGTAGGGAAGGTCGCTTTCCTTGAGGGCATAGAGATGGCCGGCATGGAACATGGCGGTGGTGTTGGCCGTGCCCATGTCCGTATCGCCCGCCTCGGGCTCGTTGGTGAACTTGTTGCGGTAGCGGCCGAAGACCTGTTTCTTCACCTGGGTCTGGAGCTTGTATCGATCGGTATGGACCCAGCGGCTGCGATAGCTCACCTGCCCCTTCTCGAAACGGAAGCTGTGGATCATCCCCTCGCCGTCGATGAAGATGTCATCGGGACGCCTGGAGGGATATTGCCAGTCCGCGCCGACGCGATAGAGCGTGCCTTCCAGCCCCTCGGGGATTTCGCCCTGGATGACCTCCAGCCCCTCGATGGTCGTCTCGCAGCGGAGCGGCTCGCCCCAGCCCTTGAACAGATCGTTTTCGGGGAAACGCAGTGGCTCGACCATCTTCTCTCTCCTGTCCTTTTCCATCCCCTCCCTTCAGGGACAGGGCGTATTGATTGTCAGCCCGCCGTATCGGCGATGAAGCGCAGGATGTCCGGCCCCAGACTGTCCTCGCCCGATCCGATCGAGACGGTCGAGCTTTGATGATTATGGCCGCGCAGCCAGAGCATGCGGGGAAACACGCCCTTCGCCTGCGCCCAGGCATCACATAGGGCCGCGGCCTGCTTCTGGAATTGCGCGGGGTCAAATTCGCAGACGGTGAAGAGGCAGGGCACGTCGCTGGCGATGAGGCCGGCGGTGGTGCTCGCCTCCGCCTCGACGCCCGGCCGCTCGCCATAATAAGCGACGTGCATCTCGTTGCGGTCGATGCTGGTCATGTCATAGCCGCCCGAGATCATGATCGCGCCGGCGATGCGGGGCTCGCGCAGGGCCACATAGCTGCCGACATGGACGGCGCCGGCGGACGTGCCCATGAGATAGATACGATCGGGATCGCCGCCATATTGCGCGATGTTGGCGCGCAGCCAGTCGACCGCGAGCGCCATGTCGTCCGTGCCCGCCGGCCATTGGTGCGCGGGCGCGAGGCGATAGTTCAGGGTGACGCCGACCATGCCATGTCGGGCCGCGAAGCCGCCGACATCGGACTCGCCGTTGCGTGCGTCGCCGACG
>CBIMKI010000180.1:0-5978 GCA_966244395.1 uncultured Sphingobium sp.
GCAGAGGCAGCCGACATGGCTGGCAGCGATGCCGACTTCCACCGCCGCGACCTGTTCGACGCCATCAAGCGTGGTGAGCATCCGAGCTGGCGAGTGTCGGTGCAGGTGATGCCTTATGAGGAGGCGAAGACCTACCGCATCAATCCGTTCGATCTCACCAAGACCTGGCCGCATGCGGATTATCCGCTGATCCCGGTCGGCACGATGACCCTGGACCGCAATCCGGAGAATTTCTTCGCGCAGATCGAGCAGGCAGCCTTCTCGCCCGGCAATACCGTGCCCGGCATCGGCCTCTCGCCGGACAAGATGCTGCTCGGCCGCGCCTTCGCCTACAATGATGCGCAGCGTAACCGCATCGGCACCAACTTCCACCAGTTGCCGGTCAATCAACCCAAGGTGCCGGTGAACAGCTATATGATCGATGGGCCGATGAACTATCATCACAGCGGCGCCGCACCCGTCCACGCCCCCAACAGCGGCGGGCGACCGTGGGCCGACGAAACCGGGGCGATGCATGACGGCTGGGAGGCGGACGGCGCGATGGTGCGCCAGGCCTACACATTGCGCGCCGATGATGATGACTTCACGCAGCCCGGCATCCTGGTGCGTGAGGTGTTCAATGACGACCAGAGAGCGAAGCTGGTCGACCAGGTGGCGGGAAGTCTGCTTGGCGGCGTGCGCGAGCCGGTGCTGGGCCGGGCGCTCGATTACTGGAAGAGCATCGATGCCGATGTGGGCGGCCGGATCGAGGAGAAGGTCCGCAGGGGCGGCGCCCCCCAGCCGGCCGAGGGCATGGGCGAGGCGTGACTTCGATGAACTGAAGGACCAGGCCGCCCCTCCGCTCGGAGATGGCGACCTTTGCAGCGGATCGCCGGGACCGCCCCGGCGATCCCGCGAAGCCCGGCCCAACGGGGAGGAGGGAGAAAGAGCATGAACCAATGGCTGACCCGCTGGTCTCCGGGAATGTTGAGCATCCTGCGTATCGTTACAGGCCTCATTTTCCTCGAGCATGGGACGCAGAAGTTTCTTTCCTTCCCCGCGGGCCAGATGGCGGGCGGCGGCCCGGCGTTCGACAGCCCGGCAAGCTTTGCCGGCATCGTCGAACTTGTTGCAGGCCTCCTCGTCGCGCTCGGCCTGTTCACACGGCCGGCGGCGTTCCTGGCATCGGGCACCATGGCGGTCGCCTACTGGATCGCGCACGCGCCGCAGAACGCATTTCCCGTCAACAATAGCGGTGACGCCGCGATCCTCTATTGCTTCGTCTTTCTCTATCTCGTCTTCGCGGGGGGAGGTCCCTGGAGCATCGACGCCGTTCGCGCCGGAGGTGTCCGGCCGTGAGCGCCGCCGCCCGTATGCCGGCCCTGTTCATCGGCCATGGCAGCCCAATGAACACGCTGGAGCGCAACGGCTTTACCGATGCCTGGCGTGCGCTCGGCGACCGGCTGCCGCGGCCGCGCGCCATCCTCGTCATCTCGGCGCACTGGTTCTTCGGCGCCACGGCCGTTACGGCCATGCCTCGCCCGCGCACTATCCATGATTTCTACGGCTTCCCGCAGGCGCTGTTCGACTTTGACTATCCGGCACCGGGCGCGCCGGATGTCGCGGCTGAGGTGGCGGAAGTCGCCAAGCCGCTCTGGATAGGCCTTGATCGGGACCAGTGGGGCCTTGACCACGGAACCTGGAGCGTGCTGGCCCATCTCTATCCGGACGCCGATATTCCGGTCGTCCAACTTTCCATCAACGCGCTAAAGCCGCTCGATTATCATGTCGATCTCGGCGCGCGTCTCGCATCACTGCGGGAGAGGGGGATCATGATCTTGGGAAGCGGCAATGTCGTGCATAATCTTCAGCGCGTGAAGTGGCGCCAGCCCGACGCCGTGTTCGATTGGGCCGAACGCTTCGACGAGGCGGCCATGGCACAGCTTGCCGACGATCCTTCGGCCATTCTCAAGCTGGTGGAGCATCCCGACTACCCGCTGGCCGTGCCGACGCCCGATCACTTCATTCCGCTCCTCTATATCGCAGGGCTGGCGGCGGTGGACGAGGCGGCGATCGAGCCATTCGTGCGCGGCTATGCCATGGGGTCACTCTCCATGACCTGCTATCAGGCCGGCGCGGCGGATTGCCCCGCGACCAGGGAGACCGGCGCGGCGGGCCTGCCGGCCGACGTGCCGCCCGAGCAGACCAACATATAATCGAGCCGAGCCGGCTCATGTGGGTTCCGCATGCCTGCGGGTGCGTCCGATCCGTCACGCCTCGTGGCGGGCATGGCGGGCGAGATGATACCGATCATCCAGTGACGACCACAGGATTGCGATGCCGATGCCGATGCCGGCACCCAGCAGCGTATCCAATATGCGTTCCGAGACCATTGCGCCGGCCGTCTGCGGCGCGGCAAGATGCGTCATCAGCAGCGCCATCGGCGTGACGAGTATCTGCCCGAGGCCGTAATTGCTGCCGATGATGACCTCGGTCACATATTGCAGCATCACGAGGACCGCGATGATCGTCCAGGTCGACGGGTTCTGGGCGAGAATGCCCCAGACGAGCAGCGCGCCCACTATCGTCCCCGCCATGCGCTGGAGCGCGCGGTTCATACTGATATGGAGATGAGCGCCCTGCAGCACCGCAAGCGCGCCCATCGCGGCCCAGAACGGATAGTCCGCCGTGAAGGCCAGGCTTGCGAAGGCGGCGACGCCAGCCGCGACCGCACTGCGCGTGGCAGCGATGACGAGATTGCGCGAAAGGTGCGGACCCTCGGCTTGAGCCATATCTTCCTCGGGCGGATGATGTCGGAGACGCTCCGTAGCCGCACAGATGGCCCAGGCCAGCAGACCGGTTGCAGCCGTGGCGGCGGATCGCTCCAGCACCTGCTGGAAGGAGGTGAGGTCGCGCATCGCGGCGCCTGCCGCGAAAATGAAGATGAGCGGTCCTGGCGGTCCGAAACGTCCTGCGACCGCGACAAGGAAGAAGATGCCGCAGGCCAGCGCCAGGAGGACGAGTTTTGCGGTCGCGGGCACCCCCATCCACCCGGCGGTGGACATGACGAAGACGGCGAGGGTCTGGCAGATCAGGGAGAGGAACAGGATATGGTTGCGGCTGCGTGCCGGGGCGAAGCGGCCGAACAGTGCGATCAGCGTGCCGAGCGCTGCATAGCCGATCAGATGCGACCAGGGCGAAAGATAGACGAGAGGCAGCGCGATCGCCGCGGCGGTCGCAGACTGGAGCCCGGCCAGCGAGGCGTTGCGCAGGGAAGGTTGTGGAGCAAGGGCCAGCGAAGCTCGCAACTGGCGCGGATGCAGCAGATGGCGGATTGCATCTGCACGGCGAACAGCCAGTGGCTCATCCTGTTCGGGGCGATCCTGGGGAGGCAGCGGCATCATGCGCCGCCTTGCGTTATGGGCTGTTCGATTGCCTTCATACGCCGCTCGATCCGCGCGAAATATTCGAGCATGGCCTTGATCTCGGCATCGGACAGATCCGCCAGCATCTGCTCTTCGCCCCGGCCGAGTTCGTGCCGAATCGCAGTGACGCGGCGCTTGCCCAGATCGGTCAGGTGGATCAGCCGCGCGCGGCCGTCCGCCTCGTCCCGGCGGCGTTCGATCAAGCCTTCTCTGGCGAGAATGTCCAGCACGCGTACCAGGCTCGAACCATCCACGCCCACCAGGAGCGCAAGCTCCTTCTGTTTGATGCCGCCGCGGGCCTCCTCAAGGTGAATGAGGGGGACCCAACTCGTGGCGGTCAGACCTGCTTCCGCCAAGCGTGCGTCGAGAGCGCGGCGCCAGCGGCGCGCCAGAAGCGAGAAGCTGATTCCGAACCGGAGGCGGGAAGGTGACGACATCATCCACAACAATAAATTGAATTGACATTCAAACTATATTGTTACGTCGTGGAAAATGCAAGAGCATGACCGCTCCACCGGGGTCCATGCGATGCGCGGTCGTATCTTGATGCCTGTCATGGCGCTCGCTTGACCGTCACAGCGATAGCAAGAGCCGCAGGGCAAGCGTCCGCAGCCGCACAAGTCGCCAATCCCGGCGCATAACCTGCGCCTGGATGACTTCATTTGGTAAGACCTGAGCTTATTTGCTGACTTCGAGGCCGGTTCTGGCCGCCGGGCCGCTGCCGCCGGGGCCGCCCGCGCCGCCGGCATTGGCGACCACGAGCTTGACCCACAAAGCGTCGCCATCCTTGAAATAGGATGTGTCACGCGCGGCGCGCAGCGCGGCCAGGCTGGTTTGCTGTGCGCCTGCCGCAACAGTCGTGAAGCCGGGAAGCTGAAAGATCACCCAGGAGCCATCGTCCATCTCGCCGAGGGAGAGGGACAGGGATTTTCTGGCGGTCTCGACTCTGACCTCGGCGCCGCTGCGGATGGTGGTTTCCCCGGTATATTCATATCGTCGGCCGTTGCGGCTGAGCATGACCGGATCAGCGATGGGGCCATCCCCGAAGCCGAAATTGCCGCCGACGCCGAAGCGGCCGAAATCCCCCCGGCACACTGCCGCGTTCCAACTCGGTTTGATTTCGCAGGCTTCATCATCGGATGCGATGCCGTTGTCGAGGACGATATAGGCGCCGGGGACGCCGCCGACAGTGCCGTCCAGATCATGGATTGCCGCGCCCCTCCAGGCATTGCCCCTTCCGAAATCGGAGGCCCATCGACGCACCACCGCAGGGAAATCGACACGTTTGGCATTGACGAATTTTGCGCCCTTGATGGCGTTCTCCGAACTCATGCCGAAGCTGGTGTACATGAGGTAGGAGATCGCGCCCGCACCGCGCGTGTCATTGGGCTGGAAGTTCACAAAGGTGGTGTTCTCCACGTCATGGCGCAGGTCATAATATTCATAGCCGCGGATCGGAAAATCGGCGTGCTCGCTCGGCAGGCTGCGCCCATAGGCGACTTCCTCCGGCGTCCTGGGGTTGCCGATATTGTCGGATTCGCCCACGAACACCGCATCGACGACCTTTGAGGTATAGGCGGTGCGCCCGACTGCGGAGGCTGCATGCGTGAAGCCGATCGCGTTGTCGGCCACTCTCAGATTCTTGAACAGATGCAACTCGCCACGTCCCCAGACGGCGCCATTGCGATTCTTGTAGCCCGTGAAATCCTCGAAGTGCGATACCACCGGCGGGCTGTTGGGGTCGGCCGGGTCGGTGAAGGCAAAATGATAGTTGCTGCCCGCGACGCTGAACGTGCCATCAGGCTTGGGGCCGCGGTCGAACATCATGCCATCGAAGTTGGAATGGGCGGTGTTGCCCTTGAACTCCCGCACGCCCGTACGGCGAGGCCAGGTGTTCTTGCTTTTCTCGGTGCCTTCGAACTCGCCCGTAGGATGCTCCGGCAGTGCGAACCAGAAGCCGATCTGGTCGGAGCCCGCCGCCACATTATCCCGGTAGATATTGTCGGGATTGGTGATCCAGAAAGTGGATGCGGTATTGTCCGAGGGGATCAGGATCTCCTTGGAAGCCTGACCTGCCGGGCCGATGACCGGCCGGCCGGGGGCGAGGTTCGTCGGCATGCAGGGCTGGGTGGGGTGGCACTTGGTCTGCATGCCAAGGTTGCGGATGAACTGATTGCCCGTCTCCACGGCGTCTTCCAGGAAAAAGCAGTGCCCCACGGTGTTGAAGGTCACATTGTTTTCCACCCGCACATTGTTGGTGCCGTGCACCGTCACGCAGCGGCTGTAAGTATCGTGGATCGCGGAGTTCTGGATATATTGCCCCTGTCCCTCGCCGACGAGATGCCAGTGCATCGGATAGCGGGCGAGGGTCAGATGCTGGCCCATGCGAAACAACTCGACACCGGAGACATGAACCTGCGAGGCCGGCATCGCCATGATATGCCCGCCGAAATAGGAGCGCTCCGCATCCTCCGACGCCTGGATGCGGATGTTGCGGGTCAGCATGCCGACTTCGCCGCGCTGGTCTACGCCGAAGGTGATTTGACCAAAGTGCATATATTGCAGCGGCTTATC
>CBIMKI010000181.1:0-5876 GCA_966244395.1 uncultured Sphingobium sp.
CATCGACCAGTACATCATCTCCAAGGCGGAAAGCGTCTCGGACATGCTGGAGGTGAACATCCTCCTCAAGGAGGCAGGTCTGTGGCGGGCGGCGGAGAATGGCCATAGCGCGCAGGTCGCGATCATGGCTGTGCCCTTGTTCGAGACCATCGCGGACCTGGAGCGGGCGCCGGCCATCATGACCGCCTATTTCGGCCTGCCGGAGGTCGGCGCGCTGGTGCGCGCGCGCGGCTATCAGGAAGTGATGATCGGCTACTCGGACAGCAACAAGGATGGCGGCTACATCACGTCGACCTGGAGCCTGCACGAGGCGAGCAAGGCGCTGGCCCCCGTGTTCGAGGCCGCGGGCGTCGCCATGCAACTGTTCCATGGCCGGGGCGGCGCGGTCGGCCGGGGCGGGGGCTCCTCATTCCAGGCGATTCAGGCCCAGCCGTCCGGCACCGTGCAGGGCCGTATCCGCATCACCGAGCAGGGCGAAGTCATCGCCGCCAAATATGGCACGCCGGACAGTGCGCGCACCAATCTGGAAGCCATGACCAGCGCCGCGCTGCTCGCGAGCCTGGAGCCTGAGCATCTCTCCCCCGCGGACAGCGCGCGCTTCTCCCGCGCCATGGATGAGATCAGCGCGGCCGCCTTCCGCGCCTATCGCGATCTCGTCTACGAGACGGAGGGATTCCGCGAATTCTTCCGCCAGTTGACGCCGATTCAGGAAATCAGCGGCCTCAAGATCGGGTCGCGCCCGGCGAGCCGGACGAAGAGCAACCGCATCGAGGATCTGCGCGCCATTCCCTGGGTGTTCAGCTGGTCGCAGGCGCGTGTGATGCTGCCGGGCTGGTATGGCGTGGGCGATGCGCTGGCGGGCTTCGGCGACAAGGGCCTGCTCCGCGAAATGGCGGATGCCTGGCCATTCCTCAAGGCGAGCCTCGGCAATATGGAGATGGTGCTGGCCAAGTCCGATCTTGCCATCGCCGCCCATTATCTTCCGCTCGTCGAGGATCGTGAGACGGGCGAGGCGATCTTTCGCCGCATCCGCGATGGCTGGCAGATGGCCCATGACGGGCTGCTGGGCGCGACTGGGCAGAGCTTCCTGCTCGAACACAATCCCGCGCTCGACGCCTCCATCCGTCTGCGCCTGCCCTATATCGAGCCGCTCAACCTGTTACAGGTTGAGCTGCTCCGCCGCCACCGTGCCGGCGAGGACGATCCGCGCATCCGCGAGGGTATCGAACTGTCGATCAATGCGATTGCGACGGCGCTGCGGAACAGCGGCTAGGGCGGAACCGCTCTTCCCCGGCGCCGCGCGGTATTTTGGGGCTACAGACCCGGTGTCGAAAATGGCATGTTAGCGCGATCATCGGGCAAGGAGAGGAACCATGGGCGAGGATCTGTCGCGCAGGGGCGTGATCGGGCTGGGCGTCGGCGCGGCGCTGGCTCTGGGCGCGGAGACGGCCCGTGCGCAAGGTGCTGCGGCAACGGGGGCGGCGGCTCGACGCGCACCCGATTCGGTCGGCGTGGCGATCGTGGGCATTGGCCTGCTCTCGGCCGGGCAATTGCTGCCTGCGCTTACGAAGACGAAGAAGGCGCATCTCGCCGCCCTGGTGAGTGGAGATCCCGCCAAGGCCAAGCGCACCGCCGCGCAATATGGCCTGAGCGAAAAGGCGTTCTATTCCTACGAGAGCTATGACCGGCTGGCGGACAACAAGGATGTGGAGATCGTCTACATCGTCCTGCCCAACAGCCTGCATGCCGAATATACCATCCGCGCCTTCGGGGCGGGCAAGCATGTGCTGTGCGAAAAGCCGCTGGCGACGACCAGTGCCGACGGCGAGGCGATGATCGCAGCGGGGAAGGTGGCGGGCCGGCATCTCATGACTGCCTATCGCTGCCATTACGAGCCGCTCAACCTCGCGGCGATGCGCCTCATGCGCAGCGGCGCGCTCGGCAAGCCGCGCATCATCCATGCCAATATGGGCAAGCAGACGCGACTCGACGTGCCCGCCGACAAATGGCGGCTGGACATGGCGATGTCCGGCGGCGGCGCGCTGTTCGACATGGGCATTTATGGGCTCAATGCCATGCGCTATCTATTGAACGAGGAGCCGGTCGCGCTGCGCGCATGGGCGCGGACCGACAAGTCCGACCCGCGCTTCCAGACGGTCGAGGACCAGATTGCCTGGCAGATGCGCTTCCCCTCCGGCGCAATCGGCGAGGGCTCGACCTCATTCTCGCAGCCGGGCACCATGGCGTGGCAGGCGACCTGCGAGAACGGCCGGATCGTCGCGGACCCGGGCTGCTTCTACAATGGCAACCGACTCACGCTGGTGGGCACGCGCACGCCCGCGCCGCGGATCGTGGAGATCGACCAGTTCGCCCGGCAGATGGACTGGATGGCCGATGTCGTGCGCGGCCGCGCGCCGATGGTGACGCCGGGCGAGGAAGGATTGCAGGACATGCGGCTGATGCGCGCCATGCTGGAATCGGCGGCGAAGGGCGGCGCGACGATCGGGACGGACTATGGCTACAAGCGCGCGGTGGACCCGGCGGCGGCGGTGGATGTGCCGGCGGCGGGATAGCAAGGACAGGCTTCGACAGGGTCGAAACATGACTGCGCGGCAGATAAATTGACGTAAGATATTGTTTTTAAAAATGAAAGCGACCGGAATCTCTCCCGGCCGCTCTCTTGTTCGTCCCTCTCGGGGCGATCAGAATTTGGCGACGACGCCGACCATCGGGCGGAAGCTGTGGAAGTCGCCGCGCGTGTCGATCTGGCCGCGCAGGCGCAGATTGCTGCGCTCGGCCGAGCCGCCCATGTCCGCCGTCGAAAGCTCGAAGCCGACGCCATAGACCATGCCGTCATAATAACGGTTGGTCGAGACGACGGGACGCGCGGACTCGTCGAACTTGGTCCACTGATAGCCGACCTTGCCGAAGAACATGCTGTCCTTGCCGGCCTTCACGCCAAGTCGGCCAGCCGCGCCGAACTCCCAGTCGATGTCCTTGTCGACGCCCTTGGCCGCGCTGCCTTCCACGCCCAGGACGATCTTGCCCAGATTGTAGTTGGCGCCGGCCACGCCTTCGACCAGCCAGCCGCGATAGCCGCTCGGCGGCGCGCCCTTGTACTGGTCATTGTCGAAATCGTGCATACCGCCCAGCACGCCGACATAGGGCTCGATGCGGTTCGAGGAGCCGGCATCGTCCTGCGCCATGGCCGGCACCGACATGCCTGCGCCGAGCGCGAGAGCGAGGGTCGTGAGGGTAAGAGCTTTCATGATATTGAACCTTCTATTGTGTGTAAGGCGGGTCCTGCCGCCTGATCGCTACCGGTCTTGCGCCGGACGCATGGCCAAAAATGACTTCGGCGCATGAACCGTTCCCGAATGAATTGTGGCATAAAAGTGGAAGAGGCCCTCTGTTGCATTTGGAAGACAGTCCGATTTTATTCATAGGGCGTTCAGTTCTACTTCCAAGGGAAGAGAACGAGTCTTCATATTATCTTGAGAGTTCCCGCGCTTATCCTGCCAGGTGCCCGGCTCGCCGTGGGGAGCGGCCACCCCCGTGGCGTGAAACAGACTGAAACGACCCGGTCCCGCGAAAGCGAGGGCGCATGCCATGGGGCCAGATGCTACAACCCGAGGCGGGCAAGCGCCGTCATGCGAAAAGGAGCGAGCCGCAGCCGGCCCGGATCAGCCGCCGGTCGCGGGCACCGGGGCGGAAGCCTGGCTGCTGTCGGCCTCGATATAGGCGCGCACGATCGTGGTCATCTCTTCGGGCGGCTCGCCCTTGGCGATCCTGTCGACACCGTCCATGCCGCTGATGACGCGGCCGAAGACGGTATATTTGTGATCGAGCTGCATGCGCGGCATCAGCATGATGAAGAACTGGCTGTTGGCGCTGTCCTCGGACTCGGCACGGGCCATGGAGACGGTGCCGCGCATGTGCGGCAGCCAGTTGAACTCCTGCTTGAGGTCGGGCAGTTCGGAGCCGCCGGTGCCGTCCTTCTTGGGGTCGCCGCCCTGGGCCATGAAACCGTCGATCACGCGATGGAAGGGCAGGCCGTCATAGAATTTCTCGCGCGTCAGCGACTTGATGCGCTCGACATGGCCCGGCGCCACGTCCGGACGGAGCAGGATGCGCACCTTGGCGCCATCCGACAGGTCGAGCACCCAGGTGTTCTCGGGCGTGACGGGAACGGTGGCGAGCAGCGGCGCCCGCGGCGCATTCGCCTCCTCCGCGCGTATGGCATCGGCATCCTTGCGGGCGCGGGCCGCCATCTCGGCCTCCTTGGCGACATCCTCCCGGGTTCGCTGAGCCAGCGCGGGCGCGCCGCCGGTCATGAGCAGCGCCGCTGCAAGGCTGCCGGCAATGAAGCGAGGCGAGTAGGCCATGGTCGTCCTTGTCATGCGTCTGTTCATGCCCGCTCTTGGCTGAACGGGCAATGACCCGTCAACTCTGCCGTGCGTCCTGCGCGGCGATTCGGGCAAGAACCTCCGCGCGCACGGTGGGCGTCACGAATTTGGAGATGTCGCCGCCCAGCGCCGCGATTTCCTTGACCAGACGCGAGGCGATGGGCTGGAGCGCCACGTCGGCCATCAGGAACACGGTCTCGACGCTGTCGTCGAGATACTGGTTCATGCCGGCCATCTGATACTCATATTCGAAGTCCGCCACGGCGCGCAGGCCCCGCAGGATGATGCTGGCTCCCTGCGAGCGCGCGAAATCGATGAGCAACGTGTCGAAGCCGACCACCTCGATCTGCGTCGGCATGTCCGCGCATTCGCGCCGCACCATGTCGAGGCGCTGCTCCAGCGTGAACAGCGGCGACTTGCTGGGATTGGTGGTGACGCCGATCACGAGCTTGTCCACCAGAGTCGCGCCGCGCCGGATGATGTCGAGATGGCCGAGCGTGACCGGATCGAACGTGCCGGGATAAAGGCCGATGCGCATGGATGTGTCTCTCCGCCTCAGTGGGACCGGCTGATGGCGAAATCGGCCATGTCGCGCAGCAGGTCCGCCCGCGCGCCGAAGCCGTTCAAATGCGCCTTGGCCTGGTCGACCAGCGCGCGGGCCTGGGCGCGGGCGCGCTCCACGCCGATCAGCGAGACAAAGGTCGCCTTGCCGGCGGCGGCATCCTTGCCCACGGCCTTGCCGGCGAGCTGCGCATTGCCCTCCACGTCGAGCAGATCGTCGGCGATCTGGAAGGCGAGGCCAAGATCGCGCGCATAGCCGCGCAGCGCGTGGCGCGCCTCCTCGCTCACCCGCGCCATGATGGCGCCCGCCTCAAGGCAGAAGGTGATGAGCGCGCCGGTCTTGAGCTGCTGGAGCCGCGTGACGGTCGCCAGGTCGAACTGGCAGGTCTCGGCCGCAAGGTCCATCATCTGGCCGCCGGCCATGCCGGCCGGGCCGCTGGCGAGGGCGAGGGCCCTCACCAGCTCGCAGCGCACGAACGGATCGGGATGGGTGCGCTCGTCGACGAGGATGGAGAAAGCGAGGTCATGCAGGCAGTCGCCCGCCAATATGGCCGTCGCTTCGTCAAAGGCGCGGTGCACCGTGGGCTTGCCGCGCCGCATGTCGTCATCGTCCATGGCCGGCAGATCGTCGTGCACCAGGCTGTAGACATGGATGCACTCGACCGCGAGGCCCGCGCGGATCGCGCTTTCCTCGCCGACGTTGAAGAGATCGCAGCTTGCCTTGACCAGCAGCGGGCGCATCCGCTTGCCGCCGCCGATGGCGCTGTAGCGCATGGCCTCGTAAAGGCTCGCGCGCTGGTCGGCGGGTACGGCGAGCAGCAGATCGAGCTGACGGTCGACCGCGCGGGCCATCGTCGCCATTTCGTCTTCGAGCCGGGACGAGGCCGCGATGCGCATGACGGTCAGGAC
>CBIMKI010000182.1:0-5843 GCA_966244395.1 uncultured Sphingobium sp.
CTCGCCCGCCCAGCAATCAAGATCTTATCCATAAGGGGAATTTCGATGGCGATGCCGCTCAAGTTCGCGAGCCTGCTGCTCCTGACCTCGGCACTGGTCACGCCCGCCGCGTTCGCGCAGGAAGCCGCCGCGCCCGGCCAGATCGACGAGAATGGGGGATCGGCGGGCGCCGAGGACGCTGCGGCAGAAGATGCCGGGCCCGACGTGTCCATTCCCGGCACCGTCGTCGTGGTCGGCCGCCGCAATGCCAATCTCGAACGCTCGTCGACGGCCGTGGTTTCGGTGCTCTCCTCGGCGGAGATCGCGCGGACGGGCGAGGGCAATATTGCGGGCGCGCTCGCCCGTGTCACGGGCCTTTCGGTCGTCGGCAGCGGCTTCGTCTATGTACGCGGCCTTGGCGACCGCTATTCGCTCGCGCTGCTCAACGGCGCGCCGTTGCCCAGTCCCGAGCCGCTCAAGCGCGTCGTCCCGCTCGATCTCTTCCCGACCAACATCGTGTCCTCCTCGCTCGTGCAGAAGAGCTATTCGGCGAACTTCCCAGGCGAGTTCGGCGGGGGCGTCATCAATCTCACCACCAACGCCGTGCCGCGCGAATCCTTCCTCAACGCCAGCTTCGGCATGGGCATGAACAGCGAGACGACAGGGCAGCACGGCTACGATCATTATGGCAATGATCTCGACTGGACCGGCTTCGACAACGGCTCGCGCAACACGCAGCCGGCCCTGGCCGCTTATTGGGCGAGCGGGCAGCGTATCACCGATCTCGACGACGCGGCCAATACGGCCCTGGCTTCGCAGCTGGTAAGCCCGCGCTTCGCTGCGGTGCAGCGCGTCGGCCGGGTCGCGCCCAACTGGTCTGTCTCGCTTTCGGGCGGCACCGCCTTCGAGCTGGGCAGCGACACCACGCTCGGCCTTATCGCGACGGCCGGCTATTCGAACAAATGGCAGACGCGCGACGCTATCCAGCAGCGCTCGGAGAGCGAGGATCTCAGCATCCTGGCGAGCGATTTCGAGCGCGTGACGACCGATAACCGCATTGTCGTCAACGGCCTAGTCGGCGTCGGTCTGGAGATGGGCGACCACAAGGTTCGCTGGACCAATCTCTATATCCGCGACACGCTCAAGAACACGCGCCTTGGCCTGGGCCGCAAGGACGAGTCCACCGCCGACGTGATGCAGCAGGACACTGCCTGGTTCGAGCGCCAGCTCATCGACACCCAGATCGTCGGCGAGTTCAAGGTGACGCCGGACATCAGCCTGGACCTGCGCGGCAGCTACGCCAATTCGCAGCGCGAGGCGCCGAACGAGTTCTCGGCGCAATATACCCGCAGCAACAATGCCGCGCTGCCGCTCGGCGGCTATTTCATCAATCCGCTGAACAATGCGGACGGCTATGCCAAGATCCGCTACTCGGACCTCAACGAGGATCTCTGGGCGGGTGGCGTGGATATCTCCGCGCGGCCGCTCGACGGCGTGACGCTTTCGGCCGGCTATGCCTATACCAACACGCATCGCACCAGCATCCGCCGCGAATATCTCTGCCGTGCGCCGGGCGACTTCCCTGATGGCGTCAACATGCTGCGGCCGGACCTGCTGCTTTCGACCAATGTCATCAATGCATTCGGCATCCAGCTCGTCGATACCGATCCCAACGCGCCGGCCTTCAGTGCCAGGCTCACCACCCATGCCGGCTATGGCAAGCTGAGCTGGCAGGCCACGCCGGAGCTGCTCGTCGACGCGGGCGTGCGTTTCGAGCGGGCGCGGCAGAGCGTCGACCCGATCCAGATGTTCACCACGCCCGGCTCGGCCTCCTCGACTTTCCTCAAGAAGGAATATTGGCTGCCGGCCGCCACGCTCACCTGGCAGTTCCTGCCCGACATGCAGATCCGCCTGAACGCCTCGCAGACGATCGCGCGGCCGCAGTTCCGCGAACTGATTTTCCAGCAATATTATGATCCGGACAGCAACCGGACCTTCTTCGGCAACCCGCTGCTCAAGGACAGCAAGCTGTTCAATGCCGAGGCGCGCTGGGAATGGTATTTCGGGCGCGACCAGCGGCTTTCGCTGGCCGGCTTCTACAAGAAGATCGACAATCCGATCGAGACCTACACCCGCTCGCAGAGCGGCGAGTTCGTGACCGGCTATGCCAATGCCCCCAAGGCGGATCTCTATGGCGCCGAGATCGAGATGCAGAAATATTTCGACATGTCGAACTGGTCGGACGGGGCCTTCTTCGCCTCGCGGCGGCTCGTCGCCATCGCCAACTACACCTACACCAAGTCAAAGCTGAAGGTGGCGGCCGACGACACGACGGAAATCTACGGCGCCGGCATTCCGGTGCAGCTCGCCTCGGTCTATTTCCGCGACGGGGCGCCGCTCACCGGCCAGTCGGACCATCTGGTCAATCTCCAGCTCGGCTTTGAGGACTTGGATTCGCTCTCGCAGCAGACGTTCATCCTCTCTTATGCGAGCGACCGCGTGACCACGCGCAGCCTGGGCGGCACGGTGACTCTGCCGGATATCTATGAGCATCCGGGCCTCTCGCTGGATTTCGTGGCGCGTCAGGGCGTCACGCTGTTCGGCAAGGCTTTCGAGTTCAAGCTCGAGGCGCGCAACATCACCAACCGCGTCTATCGCGAGGATCAGAGCAACGGCACCAACACCGTGATCTACAATCGCTACACGCCCGGCAGGACAGTCAGCGCGTCGATCCAGGTGAAGTTCTGATCGCGGCGGCGCCGTGTCCCTGTGTGGCCGGCGCCGCCATCGGCTTCATGCATCGTCCGCGAGGTGCCGCCCCCCGTCGCCGGTCAGCCGGTCCAGGGCAGTTCGCGATACCATTTGGTGATGATATATTTGGTCCCGCTGCGCACTTTCATGCCGTGGTGGATGGTGGCGGGATTGACGCCGCCATCGGGCAGGCGGTTGTTCCAGGCGAGCAGCTTGCCGCGCTCGGGCTTCATGATCTTGTCGACATGGGTGAAGCGCGTCGCGCCGCCGTCGCGCGGTTCGTTGAGATAGACCATCAGGGTCCAGGTGCGGTTGCCGGAGCGGCCGCAATAAGTCTGATAGTCGCGGCCATTGGGTTCGAAATAGTCGGTATGCGCCTTGAATTCCTGCCCCACGGCATAACGCTGCCCTTGCAGGGGTTCGCCATGCACCGGATCGAGACCGCTCACCGCCGCGAGTTTGGCGTCGATCGCGGCGATGAAGGGGTCGCTGCCGTCGAGATCGCAGGTCTCGCTGGTCCGAAAGGCTTCATAACCCAGATCGTCCGCGATGGTGGAGGGGCGCCGATTGGTGTCGATCCGCTCGATCAGGCCCGCGCAGTCGAAACCGCTCAGGAAATCGCGCAGGACATACAGCTCCAGCTCCGGCCGGGGGAAACGCTGGATACCGGATTGGCCGGCAAGAAGAGGCGCATCGAAGACTGACATGATGTGGTCATGACCGCTCTAGCAGGCCCCAAATGGCGCAATCAACCGGGAAGAGATGCGCATCTTTCGTCATTTTTTGTTAACCATATTGTAGTGGATCGGTCATACAGCGGGCATAGGCAGTGCGCGCTTCGGGAGGCTGTCAGCACGATCATGCGTTTCAAGGGCTTTACTGGCCTGCCCTGGGCGGCACCTTCGCGTTCGTCGTCGAGGCTGGGCCGCTGGATGGAGGCGCTCCTCTTCCTCGTTCTGGCCGTGCAGGTCGCGCGGCTGTTCTGGGTGGCGCTCGCGCCGTCGGGCAGCTTCGGGGACTGGCGCCCCTACGAGCCCGCCATTCCCGCGCAGCAGGCCCGGCTGGCATTGTTCTCCGCCTTCGATCCCTTCTATCGCCAGTCGGCGGCGCAGGGAGAGGGCGTGCAGCAGGTCACCTCGCTGCCCTTTCAGCTTTTCGGTATCCGGCTCAACGAGGGGTCCGGTCAGGGCTCGGCGATCATCGCCGACGAATCGGGCGTGCAGACCAGCTTCGCCGTGGGCGAGGAGATTGCGCCGGGCGTCACGCTGAGCGCGGTGGCCTACGATCATGTCACCATCTCGCGCGGGGGTGTCGCCGAGACGCTCTATCTCGATCAGTCGGGCGGCGCGCCGGCCGAGGGTGCAGTGCCGGACGCCGGGGCCGTGAGCGGCAGCGGCGGACCGGGCGTCACGACACCGCCCGTCACGGGCGACTCGCTTTCGCCGCAGGCCCTGACATCCGGCATCGGCTTTGCGCCGCGTCTCGAGAACGGCGCCGTGACCGGAATCGCCCTCAATCCGCAGGGATCGAGCGATATCTTCGCCCGCGCGGGCTTCCGGCCCGGCGATGTCGTCGCGCAGGTCAACGGCGCGCCGATCCGCTCGGCTGAAGACCTTTCCAACCTCCGGGCGTCATTGAAGCCCGGCGCCCGCATCACGCTCATGGTCGAGCGCGGCTCCGCCACCGTCCCCATTGCTCTCATCATTCCGGACAACAAATGACATCCCAGCGTTTCCGCCGCCGCGTCGCGACCCTTTTCGTTTCCGCGCTGATCTGTGCCAGTCCCGCGCTCGCGCAACTCAGTCTCAACGTGCGCGATGCTGACGTCCGCGCCTTCATTCAGGATGCCGCCAAGGCGACCGGCCGCACCTTCATCATCGACAGCCGCGTGCAGGGCAAGGTGTCGGTCGTGACCGACCGTCCGCTCAGCCAGTCGGAATATTTCGAGATCTTCCTCTCCACCCTGCGCGCCAATGGCCTGGTCGCGGTGCCCTCCTCGGGCGGCGCCTTCCGCATCCAGCCGGCGGACGGCGCGGCGGGCCAGCCCAGTGCGGTGGGCAGTTCGGCCAATCGCAACCAGTTCATCACCGAGGTCATTCGCCTGCGCGCCATCGATGCGCAGGCCGCCATGGACACGGTGCGGCCGCTGGTGAGCCGCGAGGGCACGGTCTCGGCCAATCGCTCGGGCCGCTCGATTGTCATCGCGGACTATGCCGACAACATCTCCCGCATCCGCCAGGTCCTCGCCCGCATCGACACCGATGCCAGCACCACCACCGTCGTCGCGCTCGCCAATGCCGGCGCGCGCGAAATCGCCACGTCGCTTCAGGCGCTGCTCTCCGGCGGCGGGGAAGGGGCCCAGAGCAATGTGACGGTCGTCGCCATCGACAGTTCCAACAGCGTCGCCCTGCGTGGCGACAGCGTGACCGTCAACAAGCTCGTCGCCATGGCGCAGGATCTGGACAAGCGCGCGGCGGCCGGCACGGAAGTGCGCGTCTACTGGCTCGACCATGCCGATGCCGAGAAGATGGTGCCCGTGCTCCAGCAATTGCTGGGGCAGGGCGCGCTTTCGGGCGCCAGCACCACCCCCGCCGCGACGCCCGCGGCTGGCAATGGCGTGCCTGCCGCCGCGCAGGCCGCTGTTGCCGCGAGCAGCGGCGCCGGCATCGCGACGCGCGGCCCCGCCGTGGTCACGCGCTATGACGGCGCCAATGCGCTCATCGTCGCGGCCAATGCCGATGTGCAGCGCCAGGTTGGCGAAGTCATCCGCCAGCTCGATACACGTCGCGAGCAGGTGCAGGTCGAGGCGATCATCGTCGAGATCGGCAATGACGCGGCCAAGCGCCTGGGCGTCCAGTTCCTGATCGGCAGCACCAAGACCGGTTTTGCCGCCACCAACTATTCCAACGCCCGGCCCAACATCCTGACCATAGGCGGCGCCATCGCCGCGACCAGCCTCAACGAACGCACCACCACCGTCACCAATCCCAATGGCAGCGTGACGACCACGACCGAGACGGAGAACTCGACGCTCGCCAACAATCTCCAGCAGGCGGCGGTGGATGCGCTGCAGAATGCGACCGGCGGCTTTGGCGGCGTCGCGACGGAGCTTG
>CBIMKI010000183.1:0-5816 GCA_966244395.1 uncultured Sphingobium sp.
GGTCTGATAGTGCCAGACATACTCCCCCGTATCGACCTTGAGGGCCACGATGGAGGCGAGGAACAGATTGTCGCCGCCGCCGGGGCTGCGATATTTCTGCGCCCAGGGGGACCCGTTGCCGGTGCCGATGTAGAGCAAGCCCAGCTTGGGATCATAGGCCATGCTGTCCCACACGGTGCCGCCACCGCCGCGCTTCCAATATTCCCCTGTCCAGGTCTTCGCGGCCATCTCCATGGCCTTGTTCTCGAAGCCCTTGGCCGGATCGCCCGGCACGGTGAAGAAGCGCCAGAGCTGTTTGCCGGTGCGCGCGTCATAGGCGGTCACATAGCCGCGCACGCCCATTTCCGCGCCGCCATTGCCGATGAAGACCTTGCCGTCGAACACGCGCGGCGCGCCGGTGATGGTATAGGGCTTATTCGGATCGGTCGTCTGCACCGACCAGACTGGCGTGCCGGTCCTGGCGTCCAGTGCGATCAGCCGCCCGTCGAGCGCGCCGATGAAGATCTTGCCGTCGCCATAGCCGACACCGCGCGTGACGATGTCGCAGCAGGCGCTGCGGCCATATTTGAGCGGCACTTTGGGATCGTAGCGCCACAATTGCTTGCCGGTCGCCGCGTCATAGGCAGTGGTGATGTTCCACGGCTCGCTATTGTAGAGGATGCCGCCTACGACGAGCGGGGTGGCTTCCTGGCCCCGGTCGGTCTGGAGGTCGACATACCAGGCAAGGCCGAGCTGCCCCACATTCTCCTCGTTGATCTGTCCGAGCGCGCTGAAATGCTGCTCGGACGGGCCATTGCCGGTCGAATCCCATTCGATGGGCGGGATCTTGATCTCAACGGTGAGATCATTGGCACCGATCGTGGAGGCACCGATCAGCAGCGCCACCATCGCGATCCCCAGCTTCGGCCATCGCCCCGCCCTGCGCCGGATCACGCAGCCGCCACCTTCTGCGCCGGCAATGCGCCCGCGTCGGCCCAGAAGCCGTGCACCTGCCCCACGCAGCGAAACGGCATCTTGACCCGCGCCACCGGCCCGGCGGCGACATCCTTGGTATCGATGAGGATGAGGTCCGAGCGGCCATTTTCCTTGGCGCTGGAGCCGATGCCGATCAGATAGCCGTCGCCCTCTGGCGCGTCCTTCTTGCGCGGCACAAACGTCATCTCGGAGAGCGAATAATCCGCCACCTGCGCCATCTGCACGCTCTTGGTGGCATGGTCGACCAGGGCCCATGAGCCTCCGCCCGGCCCGAACACGTTGAAATAGCCGTAGCGATAAGGGAGCGTGTGGTAGCGATCGTCCTGCCGCGCCAGTGCGCCGCTGATCTGCGGGAACATGGTCTCGACCTGATAGCGGTCGTTGGTGCGACTGGAGAGATCGACGGTGAAGCGCCGCAGGAGGCCGGTGGACTTGGCCGGATCGAACGGCTCGTGGATATTGGGGAAGAAGGGGAACTGGTTCCCCTCGCCCCCGTCCATGTCCAGGATGATGCGATTTCCATCGTCATAGGCACCCATGGTGTGGGTGCAGAAGAGATGCTGGCCGGTGAACCATTTGAGGTCCTTGCCGTCCCCGCCACGGCGCATCACGCCCACATAAGTGGGAAGCTTGGAATCATAGGCGAAATGGACGCCGCCCGCCTTCATCTGCTCCAGGCTCGGCACCATCGCGGTGAGGAAGAGGACAATGTGCTTCTGCGTCACGGCGAAATCGTGCATCATGCCTGAATAGGGCGCCTGCACCATGACGGACCAGTTCACCTGGCCATGCCGGTCAGCCGAGAAGACGTAGATGTCCTTGGACGCCATGCCGGTCGCCTCGTAGCCGAAGCTTATATAGTCGCCGGTCAGCGGGTCGATCTTGGGATGCGCCGTGTGCGTCTGGCTCTGCATCTTGCCGCCGAAGGTGTAATAATCGTCGATGGTCTCCAGCGTGTGCGGGTCCATGTAGACGGGCGGACTGTCCTCCTTGAGCACGAGCAGCTTGCCATGGTGCAGGAAGAGTTGGGTATTGGCCGTGCCCCGGCTCAGTCCTTCGACGCTGGGGTCGTCCGTCCAGGGATTGCGATACATGCCGAAGAGCGAGCGCCGCGCGGCATTCTGCGCCTTCCAGCGCTGGGTGCGGACATAGCGCGTCTTGTAGTCGACATGCCCGTCCTTGATGCGGAACATGCTGACATGACCCTCGCCGTCGAAGACGATGTCGCCGGCATGCTTTGCGTCCTTGGGATATTGGGGATCGGGGCCCACGCGATAGAAGACGCCATCGAGATCGGTGGGCAGCTTGCCCTCCACCTCGCAGTCGAAAAGGTCGATCTCGGCGCGATTGACCGCGCCGCGCGCACTGCCGCCGCTGCCGAAGCTGCCCGGCGTATCGGGAAAGTCGACCTGCGGCGATGGCCCGGCCGGTTCCGCCGCATGGACCGCGCCTGTGCCCAGTCCCACCAGCGCCGCGCCTGTGCCCAAGGTCGCCGCGCCCAGAAATGCGCGACGGCCCACGGCAGGCGCGGCGGACGCCTCGTCCGACTCCTTGCTCATTGCCTTTTCCCCTCTCCTCTGCCGGGCAGCTTAACTGCCGGAAACGGTTTGGCAACAAGGAGGGCGTGTGCTCCTGCTTTCGCAGGAGCACTGGTGGGTGTTTGCCTTAGAGCCGGTAGTCGAAGGCGATGCGGATTGTCCTCGGCCGCTGCGGCGTGATGAAGCCGCCCGCTGCCGCGTCGAAGGGCGTACCGAGCGCGAAGCGATTGCCCCTGGCGTCGAACAGGTTCGTGAGCGTCAGCGTGACGCCGCGCCGGGCGTTGCCGAAACGCGCGGCAAGGCCGGTGTCGACATAGTCGCCCTGCTCGTCGCCCAGCACCGGGCCGATGCCCAGGCGCGAGGGGCCGATATATTTGACCCAGCCGCCCATCTGGAGGTCATTGGCGCCCATGGGCAGCACATGGTCGAACCGGCCCTGGAGGGCATATTCGGCGACATTGGGCACTTTGCCGAAGTCGCTCGCGGGACTGAAGGCGCCCAGCAGGCCGCCCAGCCCCGCCTCGCCCGGCATCGAAACGACGAGCCCGCCGCGATCGCCCGTGACCGGCAGGTCGCTGGGCATGGCGGCCGAGAGCCGCGCCACTTCCGGCGTCAGGGCGATGACGCGCCCGTCATTGTAGACCGCGCCCAGCTCCATGGAGAAGAAGGGCGAGGGCCGCAACGCCAGCGTGGCAGCAATGGAGGTGATCCGCCCGTCGCCGATATTGGCAGTGCTGGGCAGGCCGTTGCCGTCGATGAAATCGGCCTGGATGTCGCGCCAGTAAGCGTGCGAGACCGAGAGGCTGCCCGACATGACGTCGAACGGACGGCCCCAGCGCGCGCCCACTTCCCAGCTCGCCACATGATCGTTGCGGTAGCGGCGCACGAATGGCCCCTCAATGGCGAGGCCGCCGGGCCGGAAGCCCTCCTCATAACGCGCGAACAGAGCGAGGCCGGGCAGGACATGGACCAGGGCGTCGGCCGAGGGAAGGAACTCGCGCTCGTGTCGACTCGCAATGATCGCCGCGCCCGCCAGCGTGAATTGCGGCTGCACATCCTGCCCCTGCCCCCCCAGCCGACTCTCGGTGAAGCGCCCGCCCGCACCGAGCGCCAGCCCCTCGACCGGCTCGACGCTGAGCTTGCCGTAGAACGTAAGCTCCGTGACGTCGTTGGAGACGCCGGTGGCTGGCCGGCGCGTCGCGCGCTGAGTGAATTTGCGGCGCTGCTCGTTGCGATTGTCGATGGCGCTCACGCCCACCACCCAGCCCCAGCCGTCGCGCACCGGGCGCCAGAAGCGCGTCTCGCTGACCAGCATACGCGTTTCGTTGTGCTGGTCGAAGATCTCGGGCGTGGTCCCCTTGGGGTTGGCGTCGAACCGCTCGGTCAGCTCATGGCTCACAATGGCGTTGGAACTCTGGAAGAGCACGTCGCCCCAGCGCTTGCGCACCACGATGGAAGCCATGCTGTAATCCGCGCCGGCATTCTGCACGACCAGGCTGGAGCGGGTGAGCGGCGGCCCGTCCTTCTCGGCATATTGCGCATCGTCCATGCGCGTCGCCTGGTAGATGCCGCCCAGGTCGACGATCCAGTCGTCGCCCAGATCCAGCCGCAGCGCCGCGCGCCCGCCGCCGATCCGGGTGCGGTTAACGTCATCCTCGCCGCGCCGGGGATTGTCGATATAGCCGCCCTCGCTGATGCCGTAACCGGTGACGCGCAGCGCATGGCCGCTCTCGCCAATGGGCAGGTTGACCGTGGCGCCGATGTCGCCGCCGGGCGATCCGTGCTGGATGAAGCTCGCGCCCGCGAAACCATCCAGCGTGAATCCGGTCGGATCGGCCTCGTTGGGCACGATGCGGATGATACCGCCGAGCGAGCCGGCACCGTAGAGCGTTCCCTGCGAGCCCTCCAGCACCTCCACCCGGGCGATGTCGTGCAGGCGCAGGTCCGGGTCCGGCGCATTGTAGGCAAGGCGCAGGTCCGCGAGATATTGCCCCACCGTCGACTGGGTCGGCCCGGTGAAGCTCGAATCGGCCAGACCCCGGATGAAGAGCTTGTTGCGACCTGATCCCAGATGCGTGGAAGCAACGCTGGCCAACTGCGAGAGGATGGCTTCGGTGCCCCGCTCGCCACCGAAATTGAGGTCGCCGCCTTGCAGGATATGTACGGAACCAGCAAAATTCTCGAAGCTCTGGTCGATTTTGCTCGCTGTGATGATGATCGGCTCTTCGGCATCGTCACGCGCCGTGGCGACAACCGGCCCGGACTGGCCCGGCGGCGGGCGAACCCCGCGCGGCCGGGGCTCGACGCGCCAGCTCGTCGCACTGAGCTGGACGGCGCGCCCCTTCGTACCCTCCAGCATCCGGGCCAGCGCAGCGCCGGGTGCGTAATTGCCCCGCACCGCCTTGCCGCGCGCGCGCCAGATCGCCTCGCTCGTCACGCTGATGCTGACCCCGGCCTGCCGTGCCAGTTCAGGCACTTGCTCGGAGAGGCGGCCCGCCGGCAGATCGATCCGCTTTTCCGCCTGTGCACGCACGGGCGCGGCGGCGCACAGCAGCGCGGCGGCGGCCAGGGGAACGGCGAGAGCGCGAATCACTTGCTGAGCGTCCACCCTCCGCCATCCTGCGTGGCCCTGGTGCCGGACAGCGCGGCGAGGTCTTCCACCATGCGCGCCTCGCTGCCGCCGGTGCGCAGCGCGCCGCGGAAACGCACGGCGCCCGCCGCCGCGTCGGTGCGGACCCTGACACCGGTGGTGCGGGTCACTTCCTGCGCCACTTCGTCGAGCGCCACGCCGTCATAGACGAGCTGCCCGCTCGTCCAGCCGCCTACCGCTTTGGCTTCGACACGGATGATCTCGGCATTGCGGCTGGCTTCATCGACGCTCAGGCGCTTGCCCGCATCGACGCGAATATTCTCCTGCGCCGGATTATAGGCGACCGCGCCCTCCGACACCGCGACAGAGGTGCGCGTGCCGCTGCGCGCGACATCGAAAACCGTGCCCAGATCGACCAGTTCCGCCTCGCCCACTTTCACCACAAAGGGATCGGTGTCGCTGTGGACGACATGAAAGAGCGCCTGGCCGCGCTCCAGCGTGGCAAAGCGGGGCGCGTCATGGCTCAGCACCAGCGAGGAACCGCCGTTGATCGAGATGCGGCTGCCGTCCGCGAGCGCGATCATGCGCGTCTCGCCCATGGCCGTCTGGACCCGATAGCTGTCCGGCGTGCGATCAAGGCTCTGATAGCCGACCACCGCGACCAGGCAAGCCGCGACCGCGCCGGAGAGCCAGGCGCGCCGACCAAAGGCGCG
>CBIMKI010000184.1:0-5805 GCA_966244395.1 uncultured Sphingobium sp.
CTCCGGATCATTGGGATAGACGCCGACGAAGATCACCATGTCCTCACGGGCCCACAGCGCCAGACAGCGGCGCAGCATGGCGCCGATCACCCCGGCTTCGTCCCACGCCGGCACGAAGATGGCGATCGGGCCGGTTGTGCCGGGCGCGGGCAGATCACGCGCGGACATGCGCGGAAAGCGGCGATAGACCGTCGCGTCGCGCCATGCCTTGCGTATGAAATAGAGCGCATCGAGCAACAGGTCGTCGAGACCGCCGATCAGCAGCCCGATGCCCGCGAAAAGAAGCAATTCGTTACGCGCCAGCTCGAGGCCCGCGACCAGCGACGCCATCCATCCCCCATCAGGCGCGTACCCCCTGCGCCATCCCTATTCTGGAGATGAGCCGATCTTCAGGACAAAAGCAACGGCCTGAATGCCGCTCCGCACATCGCCGCCCAATAATAGGACAAGGTGGAAACGGCGCCGAAGCATCGCACACAAGAAAGGGGCCAGCCGGCCCCTTCCCTGTCGCCTGTCCAGCCCTCAGTTGGGCTGCTTGTCGATATCGACCTTCTCGACCCATTCCGGATAGAAGGTCGGCTCCCGCGAAGACCAGCCCGGCGCGGTGGCAGCCGCCTCGCTGATCGACTGGAGGAGTTGCCGGCGGCGCTCCGGATGGAGATGCGGCAGGCTGGCGGCAGCGCAGAAGGCGCCCGGCAGCCAGGGCCGCGCGCTCGCGCCGATCAGCCGCTCGTAAAGGAAGCGATAGGCGGAGAAACTGCCCAGCCGGTTCTGACCGAGATCGAAGGCGCTGACCGTCACCAGCGGCGCCATGAACGGCTCCACCTGATCCAGGCCGCTATCGTCCGGGATGAGCGCCTTGATTTCCCCAAGACGCTCGTAGAAGCGGGATTGCGCGCGGATGCTTGCGGTTTCCACGACATCTCGGCCCCACGTCTCCATGGCATCGCCACGATGAAAGGCGACATCAAGCGAACGGCGGATATAACGCTGCGTGGCGGCGGGAAACGATGCGAACTCGCGCAGCTCTGCAATCGCGATCGAACCCTCTGACGGTTTGGCGTGCTGACCCAATTCTGCCTCCATCCTCGTGTGGCGCTGACCGCTTATGCGCCCGACAAGGTTAGCGGGCCGTTAAGCAGTTGTTGCCCCACATTCAGATGGAATCAGATTTTATTGTGCGTTGCAACATGAAAATGAAGGCCGGTGCACAAATCCCTTTACTCCTGGAATCCTTGCCACAGCAGGCATTTCTCATGACAAGGCCATCATCTCCACTTCGCTTCTGCAACTTGAAAATCGAGACCCCGGATATCGCTCTCATACTTTTGGACGAAGAGCGCAGCACGGGCCGTGCCTATCCGACGGGCACGAATATTCGTTAAATATTGTAAACTCATATTAACGAAGTAGCATAATTTTTTAGGTAAATTCCATCTCATCCAAACTCAAAAACCAATAATTTACTACGAAAAGGCACAGTTTTAACTCTTCTTTCAGGACGATGCGGGCATGACCGGCCAATGCAGTCTCCAAGAGGGAAGAGAGTCTTGGGCAGCACGCCACCGGGGCGCGTGCACTATTGGCTGCCGACAGCCAATGGCGGAAGCTGGCACTTCGACGTGCCGGCGCCGTTGGCGCGGTGCGTGGGCCGCTACGCTCGCATCCCGGAGTTCGCCGCGCAGTCCCATCTGTTGCCCTGCGCGGCCATCCGTGGCGATGCGGGAGACTGAGGGCCGTGCTGCTCAACTTCTTCAAGATCCGGACGGACGACACCGACCTCGCGGTCGCGGTGCGGGTGGCGCTGCTGAAGGCGCTCTATTCCTCGCACCTCTCCCTCATCATCGGCACCACGCTCGGCTTCGCGATCTCCGCGCTCGCCGCCTGGTACGCACCGCACCCGCTCATCATCCTGTGCGGCTGCCTGATCGTCGCCACCGGCCTGCTGCGCGTGCTGAGCTTTGGCATGTTCAAGCCTGGCTCGGCCGATGCCAATGCGCAGGTCTGGGAGCGGATCTATGAGATGGGGGCCTTTGCCTATGCCTTCTTCGTGGGGCAGCTCACCTTGCTGTCCTTCGTCTTCAGCGACGATCTGGGCCTCCAGCTCGTCACCTCCTTCATGTCGACGGGCTATGCGGCCGGCGCCTGCGGTCGCAACACCGGCCGCCCGCTGCTGGCACTGACACAGCTCCTCGCCAGCTCCCTCCCTTTGTCGATCGCGGCATTGTTCGCGCCGTCGCTGCCGATCATCGTCGTGGCCATCGCGAACCTGCTCTACATCGCCGTGCTGACCGACATCACGCTGCGCACCTACAAGACCGTGCTCGATGCCTTCGTCGACCGGCAGGAGAAGCTGCGCATGGCCACGGTCTACGAGCATCTCTCCAAGACCGATCCGCTGACGGGCATCGACAATCGCACGATCCTGAAGACCAATCTCGACAAGCTGCTGGAGGACGGCAAGAGTCGCATCGCCATATTGTGGCTCGACCTCGACCGCTTCAAGCAGATCAACGACACGCTGGGCCATGCCACGGGCGATGCCGTCCTGCGCGCCATCTCGCAGCGCCTGTCCATCATGCACGAACGCGGCGGACGCATCGCGCGCTTCGGCGGCGATGAATTCATCGTGACGCTGCCGGTGCGGGACGAGGACGAGGCACTCGCCACGGCCGAGATCCTCATCCGCTCCATCCGCCAGCCGGTGCAGCTCCACGACCTGACAGTCGACATCAGCGGCTCCATCGGCATCTCCATCTCCAACGAGACGAGCGACAGCGACGAGCTGCTGCGCCATGCCGATGTGGCGCTCTATGAAGCCAAGGCCGCGGGACGCAACTGCATCCGCCTGTTCGATCCGGAGATGGAACGCCGCCTGCTCGAGAACAAGCAGATCGAGCGGGACCTGAAGCACGCCCTCGTCAATGACGAGATGGAGGTCCACTATCAGCCGGTCGTCGACCTCACCGACTTCCGCATCAAGGGCTTCGAAGCGCTGCTGCGCTGGCATCACCCGACCAACGGCAATGTGCCGCCCAGCCTCTTCATTCCCATTGCCGAAACGAGCCACCAGATCGGCTCGATCACCGAATGGGTGCTGCACGAGAGCTGCACCCAGGCGATGGGCTGGCCGGGCGATATCACCGTCGCGGTCAACATCTCGGCGGCACTGCTCACTGACCGTACGCTGCCCAACATGGTCTCCGACACGCTGCTCAAGACCGGCCTGCCGCCGCGCCGCCTGCATCTGGAGATCACCGAAACGGCATTGCTCGCCGACGACCCGGACGTGCGCTACGTGCTCGATACATTGAAGCGGATCGGCGCCTCGCTCAGCCTCGACGATTTCGGCACGGGCTATTCTTCGCTCAGCCATCTGTGCCGGCACCGCTTCGATACGATCAAGATCGACCGCTCGTTCCTCAACAATGTGGAACTGCGCAGCGAGTCCCGCGCCGTCATCCAGGCCATCTCCGGCCTTGCCTCATCGCTCAACCTCACGGTCGTCGCCGAAGGCATCGAGACGATCGAACAGCTTCAATATATCGTGAAACAGGGCTGCTCGGGCGGCCAGGGCTATTTTTTCGCCAAGCCCATGCCGGCGTCCGCCGTGGCGGGCTATCTGGAAACGGCGGCCGATGAGCTGGCGCAGTTCTCTCGCGCAGAGGCACTGGCGACGCCGCCCGCCAAGCCGACAGGCGGCAAGTCGCGCCGCGTCGCCTGAACGGCGCCGGCGACGGGGCGAGAGCCCAGCGCCTCATGGCCGGCTCGCTTCGCGCCAATTCGGCGGAGATCATGGCGAGAAGGCCTCGCCACGGCCCAGCGGACAAAGCGGGATTTGCGCGCCGTCAGGGCCGAAGCCGACCGAGCTACAGCTGGGGGCCCTGCACGCCCTTGGCCTTGGGTGCCTTCACGCCCGCATTCAGCACCTCGAGCAGCGCCTGGCTGCGGCTGGAGCGCTGGGCATAATCGATGGCGGACATGCCGGCGATCGTGTCACGGCGGCTGGGGTCCGCGCCTGCGCTGATGAGAAGCCGCACCATCTCCAGATCGCCGAGCTGCACGGCGCGGATCAGCGGCGTCTCCCCGCTGCTGTTCGCCTGATTTGGGTTGGCCTTGTTGCTGAGCAGGAGCTGCGCACCCTCCACGAAGCGCCGCTCGGCCGCCACGAACAGCGGCGTGCGGCCCATATTGTCGGCAATGTCCAGCCGCGCATCGTGATTGACCAGATAAGTGGTCCAGCGCAGATCCCGCCGCCCGATGGTGATATGCAGCGCGGTCTCGCCGGTCGTGCGGTCCTTGGTGTTAATGAGCGTGACGCCCGGCTGCTCGACAGCCTTGATGACGGCATCGGCATCCGACTTGCGGATGGCTTCGAGGAATTTGTAGCTATCGGAGAATTGCGCGAAGGCCGGCTGGGGCATGGCCACCGCCAGGGACAGGACGCCCGCGGCGAGCAAGGCGCGCATGCGGCTGCCCCCCCTCTTCTCCGACCCGATATGCTGCCTCACGCGCCTTTCCCCCTTCGTTTGCCGAGCGTTGCGGTTGCCATCGCCCGCATAGCAGGGCATGGCTGGCCCTGTCATGAACAAAGCCGTCATCCGCCGCGGAATCCTCCTGCCCCTGCTGCTGCTTGCCGCCTGTAGCGGCGGCAATCCGGGCGGCGCGGCGGCGCAGGACGAGCAGGGCGACCTCGTCGGCGCGGCCATCGGCGGGCCGTTCACACTGACCGACCAGGACGGCAAGCCGGTGCGCTGGAGCGACTTCGAGGGCAAGTCCCGGCTGGTCTATTTCGGCTATACCTATTGCCCGGACGTGTGCCCGCTCGACCTCAGCAAGATCGTGGCGGGCTACAAGCTGCTCGAGAAGAGCGACCCGGCCAAGGCGGCGCGGCTCCAGCTCATCTTCATCACCGTCGACCCGGAGCGCGACACGCCCGAGGCGGTGGGCAATTATGTGCGCGCCTTCCACCCCAGGCTGATCGGCCTCACGGGTCCGGCTGCGGACATCGAGGCAGTGAAGAAGAAATTCGTGGTGGTCGCCAGCAAGGAAGGCGACGCCAAGGCGACCAAGGACTATCTGGTGAGCCACACCCGCACGCCCTTCCTCTTCGGCCCGGACGGCGCGCCGATCGCGCTCGTGCCCATCGACGATACAGGTACGCAGGATGACGAAGCCGCGCCCGAGGCCATGCACGCCTTTCTCGAAAAATGGGTGAAGTGAACTTCTGGGAGCGCCCGCTGGAAACGCTGGACCGCGCGCAATGGGAAGCCCTGTGCGACGGCTGCGGCAAATGCTGCCTGCACAAGATCGAGGATGCCGACACCGGCGAGATTCACCCCACCAACGTGGCCTGCCGCCTGCTCGACCGCGAGACGGCGCGATGCTCCAACTATCGCCTGCGCCGCGCCTTCGTGCCCGATTGCCTGCGCCTGACGCCAGCCAAGCTGCGGACCGCGCACTGGCTGCCGCACACATGCGCCTATCGCCTGCGCGCCGAAGGCCAGCCGCTGCCGGACTGGCACTATCTCATCTGCGGCGACCGCGAGGCCGTCCATCGCGCCGGCATGTCCGTGCGCGGCTGGACGATCTCCGAAGCACTGGCGGGCGATCTGGAGAACCATATTGTCGACCGGGTGCTCTGAGCACAGCCTGCAGCTGGCCAACGGGCTCACCGTGCCGATCATCGTGCGGCGCCATGCCCAGGCGCGGCGCATGCGGATGCGCTTCGACCCGGTTAAGGGCGAGGCGCGGATCACGCTGCCGCCGCGCGCGGCGCTCAAGAGCGCGCTCGCCTGGGCGGCC
>CBIMKI010000185.1:0-5786 GCA_966244395.1 uncultured Sphingobium sp.
CGTGCGCTTGTCGAGCTCGGTGACGTAGCTGCCGCCGCGGAAGACGCAGGCCGGGAGGGGAAAGCCGAAATCCAGATAGCCCGTGCTGCGGGCCGCTTCCCACTGTGCCTGTGCGCCGATCGCCACATGCCATGCGCCAAAGTCCAGGCTCAGGTCCGGCCGGACAATGCCGCGCCGATAGCGGATATCCTCCTCGCCCGCCGGGACGCCGCTCGCCGAATAGGCGGAAGGCGCGACACCGGGAGAGACTGTCCGATCACCGCGCGAAGAATAAGAGCCGGCCAGGCCCAATGTCCCGCGTCCGAACCGCAGAACCGGCTGATCGAACGCAACGATCAGTTCATCCGAGCGCCGTTGCTCGACCGCGCGAATGACCGCAAGCCCGGCCCCGCCGCTGCTGTCCGGGAAGCCATGTGACCGTGTGTCCGCCAGATGGAGCAACAGCTTTCCCCGCCGCCCATTCAGCCGGGCAAGGCGCAGGTCGAGCGAGCGGGCGCGAAAGCCCGATTGCGGCACGCCTCGCCCCGCATCGTCCCATACCCCGGTCAGCGATCCGCCCCAGCCCCCTGCAAGCGGCCCCTGCCACCGGCCGGAGACCATATGATCGCCCTCGCTGCCGAGCGACGCCGTGCCTGTCAGGCGATGCCCCGGACTCGGCGGCGCGAGGAACAGATTGACCGCGCCGGCCAGCGCGCCCGATCCGTAAAGCGTCGAGACCGTGCCCGCGACCAGTTCCACCCGATCGATCGCCGCCTGGGGCACCGCCGCCAGATTGACGGCGCCGCCCCGGCTGTTGGTGGGGCTGTCGAGCGGCACGCCTTCCAGCATAGCCACCGTGAAGTTGGGATCGGCGCCCCGCAGGAAAAGCGAGGCGAAGCCACTGCGCCCGCCCGGCATCTGGACATAGGCCTCCGGCAGGTGCGCGAGTGCGTCGGCAATGCTGGCGCCGGCCTCCAGCGTCCGGGCATCGATGACGGTCGCCGAATAAGGTTGCCGCCCCAGCAGCGCGGGCGCGCGCGTGGCCGTGACGATGATGTCGCCGCCGCCGGGGCCTTGTGCGCTGACGGATGCGGCCGCCATGGAAATCATGGCCGTGACGATGGAATTGCGAAACATCATGTCCTGAACTTGAGCGAGATGAGCCAGCCGGCCGCCGGCAAGGCAGCGAGGCCGAAGAAGAAGAGCAGGAAGGAGCCTTCCGACAAAGCGAGCGCGCCCACGGCGGCATAAGCGAGCGCGACCGCGAGATTGGCCGCGCCGGTGAGAAGCAGGAAAGGCACAAGCGGCATGCGCGCGGCGCCCGCGCCCAGCACCATCGTCTCGGCCAGCACGGGAACGGCGCGCGTGACGACCAGTGCCACCCCGCCCTTGCCGGCGAACAGGGCGCGCGCCCGCGCGGTCTGCGCCGGCCCCACGATCCGGCGCATCGCCGCATGGCCAGCGCTGCGACCCAGCCAGTAGCCAAGCAGGCATCCGCCGCTCATCCCGAACCAGATGACGAACACGCCGCCCCAGAAGCCGAGCAGCGCGCCGGCCAGTCCACTGACGAGGCTCGACGGGACCGGCAAGAGGATGTCGGCGAGGAGAATGAGCGCAATGATCGCTCCGGCGAGAAAGGCATGATCGCGGGCGGTCATCACCAGATCGGTCACCAGAGCCGTCAGCGGCGCTTCGAACAGGAAGAAGGGAATGAGGATCAGGGCGAGGACAAGCGCCACCAGCGCCAGCCAGCGCAGGATATGGCCCTCACCGGCAGGCTGGTTCAGGTCGCCCGGCACGCAAATTCTCTCCTTCGACAAACCGTCCTTTACTCGCCATTCTGTACACAGTATGCAATTTGAAAGTGACAGGAGCGTGAAGAGGATGCGTATTGGTGCCTGGCTCGGCATGGGCCTGCTGGCTTGCGGGTTGCCTTATCTCGCCTTCAGCCAGATTTCACCATCCCGACCTTTGTCGAGCATCCCCGATCGGCCCTGGCCGGCATCGGTGGATACCAGCGTGCCGGAGAGCCAGCCGCCCCTCTCCCCGGAGGATGCGCTCAAGACCTTCCACATGCCGCCCGGCTATCGGCTGGAACTGGTCGCCGCCGAACCGCTGGTGCGCGACCCGATCCTGAGCGAGTTCGACGCGGACGGGCGCCTCTGGGTGCTGGAGATGCACGGCTTCGCCATCAACCGGCAGATGGACAACAGCTTCGAGCCGATCAACGATCTGGTCGTGCTGGAAGACACCGATGGCGACGGCGTCTACGACAAGCGCACCGTCTTCATGGACAAGCTCGTCATGCCGCGCGCATTCAAGATACTGGCGGGCAATTGCGCGCTCGTCGGCGCGCCGCCCAATCTCTGGAAAGCCTGCGACACCGACGGCGACCTCAAGGCTGACGACAAGGTGCTGATTTCCGACAAGTTCGCGACGCAGGGCGTCGTCGAACATGGCGCGAACGGCCTCTATTGGGCGATGGACAACAGCATCGTCATTGCCCAGAACGACTGGGACCTCAGCCTCAAGGGCGGCAAGGCGACGATCCTCCCCAGCCTCAGCCGCGGCCAATGGGGCCTGACGCAGGACGATGCCGGCCGCGTCTACCGCGTGTTCAACACCGATCCGCTGTTCGTCGATTATCTGAAACCCGCTTATTATGCGCGCAATCCCAATCTGGTGCGCACGCGCGGCCTCTATGAGGTGCTGGCGGACCCCGCCAAATCGCGCATCTGGCCGGTGCGCCCCACTTTCGGCATCAACCGGGGCTATCGCGCCGAGGGCTATCGGGAGGACGGCTCCTCGCTTTATTATGGCGGCGTCTCATCGCCGATGATCTATCGCGGCACGGCGCTGCCCGAGGAGGTGCGCGGCCAGCCCTTCGTGGTCGACGGGCCGACCAACATCGTGCACCTGCTGCGCTTCAAGACGCAGGCGGACGGCAATCTCTCCACGGTCGACTTCTATGAGCGCGGCGAGTTCCTCGCCTCCACCGACGAGCGCTTCCGGCCTATCTCGATGGCGCCGGGCTGGGACGGCACGTTCTACATCGTCGACATGTATCGCGGCGTCTCGCAGGACGGCCCTTTGCAGACCGATTATCTGCGCAGCTACATCCAGGAGCGGGGCCTGTGGGAAGGCATCAACTACGGCCGCATCTACCGGGTCGTGCGGGAGGGCATGAAGACGCATGAACGGCCGCGCATGAGCCGCCAGTCATCCGCCGATCTGGTGACCCATCTCTCCCATCCTGACGGCTGGTGGCGCGACAGGGCGCAGCAATTGCTCGTGCAGCGCGGCGACCGCTCGGTTGTGCCGGCACTCACGAAGCTGGCGCAATCGGCCGCCGATCCGCGCACGCGCCTGCATGCGCTGTGGACCATCGACGGCCTGGGCGCCACGGACGACCGGCTGGTCGACCACGCCCTGCGCGATGCCGATCCGGCCATGCGCGCATCCGCCGTCCGCCTGAGCGAAGAGCGGCTGCGCAAGGGCGACAAGACCGCGCTCGCCGCCGTCACGGCACTGGCGGACGATACCGATCTCGGCGTCCGCCGCCAGGCCGCCGCATCCCTCGGCGAAGCGCCGGCCGCGCAGCGCATGGCGCCCTTGCTCGCCATCCTCCAGCATCATGGCGACGATCCCGCCACGGTGGATGCGGTCATCAGCGGCCTTGCCGGAGTGGAAGCCGACATGCTCGACCGCCTCCTCGCCCAGCCCGCCTCGGCAACGCCCGCCGACGCGATCCAGCAACTGGCAGGCGCGATCGGCCGCAGCCGCCAGGCGGACGGGGTGGAAGCCGTGCTGGCGCAGGCCAATGCCGCGACACAGGCGCCCGCCACGCGCCTCGCCCTGCTCGCGGGGTTGCAGACCGGCCTCCAGGGCGCGCCGCGCCTCGGGCCGCCCATGCCCGGCGCGCAACCGCCCCGGCTGCTGACGCTCGGCGCCCAGCCCCGCGCACTGCTCGCGCTTGCTGGCGGCAAGGACGAGCTGGCACCGGCGGCGGCCAAGCTGCTTGCCCTGCTCGACTGGCCCGGCAAGCCCGCCGCACCGGCCGCCGCACAGCGCACGCCCGAGGAGCAACGCCTGTTCAATGCCGGGCGGGAAATCTACGCCAATGTCTGCCAGGGCTGTCACCAGGCTCAGGGCCGCGATTCCGCCATCGCCTCCAATCTCGACGGCTCCCGCTTCGTCGGCGGGCGGCCGGAAGTGCTTGCGCGCATCCTCCTTTCGGGCAAGGAAGGCGCGATCGGACTGATGCCGCCGGCCGGAGCCGCCATGTCGGATGAGGAACTCGCGTCGATCATGACCTATATTCGCGCAAGCTGGAGCAACCGGGCCGCGCCCGTCCAGCCCGCGTCGGTCAAGGAATGGCGCGCGGCTTACGCTCATCGCCAGACGCCCTGGACGGAGAAGGAACTCGAGCAGTAACGGTGCCCGCCCCGGCGCCTCCCCGGCTGGAGATCAACGGGCTGCGCAAGCATTATGGCGCACATGAGGCGCTCGCGGGCCTGAGCTTCGTGGTCCAGCCCGGCGAAATCGTGGGCCTCCTCGGCCCCAATGGCGCGGGCAAGACCACGACGCTCGAAAGCGTGGCGGGCCTGATCCAGCCGGACGAAGGCACGATCCTGCTCGACGGCGGGCCGCTGGACCGCGAGGGACGCGGCCGCATCGGCCTCGCGCTGCAAAGCATGGCCATGCAGGATGCCGCAACACCGCGCGAGGCGCTGCGCCTCTTCGCGCATCTCTATGGCGTGCGGTCGGATGAAAGCGCCCTGCTCGACCGCTTCGGACTGGGCGCGCAGGCCGAGCGTCCATATGGCCAGCTCTCGGGCGGCCAGAAGCAGCGTGTCGCGCTGGCCCTCGCCTTCGTCAACGACCCCGCCCTCCTCCTGCTCGACGAGCCGACCGCCGGCCTCGACCTCGCCGCGCGGCACGATCTGCACGGCCTCATCCGAACCCTCGCCGCCGATGGCCGCGCCGTGCTGCTCGCCACGCACGACATGGCCGAGGCGGAGCGGCTATGCGACCGGATCGTCGTCATCGACAAGGGCAGAAGCATCGCGCAGGGGCGGCCGACCGAGCTGGTCGGCCATGCGGACATGGACGCCACGATCGCGGGCCGCGCGGACAAGGCGCTCGATCTGGGACGCATGCCCGCACTGGCGGCGCTGAGCGTCGCCGGCGCGGATTTCCACTGCCGCGCGCGGGATGCGCACCAAGCCCTTTCCGCGCTCATCGCCGCCATCGAGGCGCAAGGCGCGCGGATCGAGGCCCTGCGCATCAGCGAAGCGACGCTGGAGGACGTCATCCTCTCGCTCACGCAGAATGCTCCGCCGGCATGAACCTCGCTGCCGCCCTTGCCTATGCCGGCTTCGTGCTGCGCCTCAACCTGCGCAATCGCATGGCCATGATCTATGGCTATCTCTTCCCGCTGGTTTTCCTTGCGGCCTTCGCAATTCTCTACCGCCACGATCCCGCGCCGATCATTGCCCATCTGGGCGAACTGCTGACGGTGACGGCGCTCGGCGGGGCCTGCTTCGGCCTGCCCACCGCCATCGTCGCGGAGCGGGAGCGCGGCATCTGGCGCCGCTATCGCGCGACGCCCGCCGGCACGGGCACATTCGTCGCCGGGCTTGTCGTCAGCCGCCTGCTGCTGCTCGTCTCCGCCGCCGCCATTCAGATCGCCCTGGCCATGGCCCTGCTGGGCATGCCGATGCCGGCCCATCCCGGCAGCCTGCTCGGCGCCTTCCTCATGGTGAGCCTCTCGCGCATCGGCCTCGGCATGATCGTGGCGATGCTCG
>CBIMKI010000186.1:0-5748 GCA_966244395.1 uncultured Sphingobium sp.
GCTCGATCGCCGCCGAGGGAATCGAGTTGATGTCGACCACGCCGGTGCCGTTGATCGGCGTCGGGCGGCGGCCGTCGATCAGCACGACATTGCGGTTCGCGCCGAGCTGGCGCAGGCTGATAGTCGTGGCGCCCGGCGTGTTGGTGGCGGTCGAGTTGATGTCGCCGCGGCCTTCCGGCGGGCCGAACTGCGTCAGCGCCGGCGCGAATTGCGGCAGCTTGTTGAGGTTCGCTTCCAGATTGACCGAGGCGCTTTTCTCGACCAGCTCGGAATCCACCGTGACGATCGGGCTGGTGGCCGTATAGTCGCGGCGCTGGATGCGCGAGCCGGTCACCACGATGGCGGCGGCTTCATTCTCTTCCCCCGCGGCATTGCCCTGGGCCAGCGCGGGCGCCGACCAGCCCGTCGCGGCGAGGCCGGCGGTGCTTGCCAGCAAGGCGAAGCGCCGTAGCCGGCCGGCGGATGATGTGCGATGTTTCATGTCATTCTCTCCCTTGTTCTTCCGGAAATGGCGGCCGCCCCGAGAAGCCGGCCGCCTGGCTCTTTTCTGTTCTTGGGCCTCCAGGGAGGCCGAACCCGGCTCGTCCTCCCCCCGGAGGCGAGCGGAACTGAAGGGCGCCGCGCGTCGCGCGCGACCCGGCATCGCGGCCCGTGGCTTGCCGGGCCACCGGTCGCGCGGCGAAGAATCGAGGATGAAAGACGATGTGGCGGCGCCCTGTGCACCGGGCGCGACAATCCCTCCGAGCCCGGCGGCAGGCCGGCCCGATCTCTCCCCCCTTGCAGATGTCGTCCGGCCCCGCGTCGGGACTCGGCGCGAGCTGATTTTAAGAATCAACATTCTCTTTGTCCAGTTGAGGACAAAGGAAGTGGGGATTATTTTTATACTTCCACTATGAATTTTCCATAAGAAGCATGATATGAATCGGAATAATCAAATATCGAAGCGAAATGGATATGTATGATTCTGAACATGTCTACGAGAAGATTTGGAATTGATTACAAGATATCGGATTGATATCTGGTTGTGCGGTAAATTGTTCTGGCAGATCATCATTTCATTCCGAATGATTTGCGGTTGCGCTGCCCATGTCGCCCGGCGTCCGCGCGTGGTCCCGCGTCCGCACTGCCGTTTAACCCTGTCGAACCCTGTCGTGGCTGAGGCGCATGGTCCGGCGCGGACCGCATGGCCGGCGGCTGCCCCGCCGCCGCTGGACAAGCTCCAGCGCGCAGGCGATGCGCTCCGGCCGTTTACATGGATGAGCGGGGTAAAAGCGATCGGCAGGCGGTCCGTCGCCCGTCGTCATGAAGACGGGCGGAATTTCTCCAGGCGCGGCTACCCATGGGCGCGCGCCGTCTCCGCAACAAGCCGGGAAAGTGAAGGCAAGTGGGCCGGCGCCTGCCCTGCGGACGGCGCCGGCCAATCGGCGTCAGCGCACGCGGCGCACGCGCACGGAGGGCTGCTGGCCCACTTCCATGAGGAAGCTGCCGAGCGCGCCCTTGCGGATGGTCACCACTTCGCGCGGCGCCGGGGGACGGAAGCCCGCGCCGGCGCGTTCGGTCATCTGCCAGACCGCGCCGTCGGCGAGCATCACGCGCCACTGCAGCAGGCCGTTGTCCGTCGAGGATGCCACTTCGGCGCGGATTTCGTCGGGCCCGTTTTGCTGGACGCCGGGGCCGGCCGGCGCGGCGGCGCTGGGACTGGGGCTGGCACGCAGATTCTCGCCGCCGAAGGATGCGGAGGGTGCGGCCGGCGCCTGCGGGCGGGCCACGGCGCCGCCCACCGGCGGGGCGTCCCAGCTGCGCGGCGCGGCGGCGGGGGCATTGCTCTGGAGCCGGCCTGACGCGGCGTCCTGCGCCACCTGATCGTAGCATTCCAGCCGTGCGTCCTTCTTGTTGATGCGCGCGCATACGCCGATCGCGTCCAGCGGATCTATCGCATGGGCCGCCGTGCCGATGCCGCCCGTCGCCGTCAGCGTAGCCAGGGCCAGGATCAACCGTTCAATCCGCATTTCAAGTTCCTCTTCCCTTCGGACCCCCCGCCGTGCGTGGCGCGTCCCTGTCAAAATTCGATTTCTCGGCGCGAACGGGCACGCCGGTCAAGGCTGCATATGCGCCTTGCGGGATTTGCGCCAGTGCGATCCTTCGGAGAGTCAATGGTTGACCGCCGGGCGAAACGCGCTCAACGATGGCGGCCACATCGATAGCGCGCGGCACAGGCCTGAGGGGAGAAAAAGGACATGCCGACCGGGAGAGGGGCCGCCATAGAGCGGCCGGCCTCTGTTCAGTTGCATCAGTCCATATTGGCCGCTGCCATGGACCTGCTGGACGAACAGGGGCTGCAAGGACTGACCATGGCTGCCATCGCGGGTCGCATCGGCCATGCGGTGGCCGAGGTCGCGTCCTGTTTCCCTGCATCCGCCGATCTTCTCCACGCCCTCGGCCAGGCCATGGCCGACCGCCTCGTGCCGACGCTCGCGCCTCTGAAGAGCGGCGGCTGGCGTGAGTTGCTCCATGCCCGCGCCATCAACATGCGGCAGGTCATGCTCGCGCGGCGCGATGGAGGCCTGCTCTTTTCCGGCATGCTGGCGCTGCCGCGCGTCAACGGGCCGGATATCGATGTTCACGCCCGCTTGTGCGAGGCCGGCTTCTCGCCCTTTGATGCCGGCGCGGCCGTCCAGCTCATCGATCGCTTCGCCTGCGGCTGGGTGATCGCGGAGCAGGCCCATCCCTCGCTGGCGGAAGATGAGACGCTGCCCGATTATGAAGGCCAGCTCGAAACCCTGCTGGCCGGCATCACGCTCACGCGGGCCTGGGGCGGCGCGGCGGCCAAGCACCGCAAGTTTCAGGCGAGTCTCTGGGTGCTGCTGCGCAATGCCCGCGACAGCGCCAATATCGCCTTTGCCCGCGCCGATCACATCAACGAGCTGGATCGGCGCATCCTGCTGCTGCTCCAGTCGCAAGGGGATCTGACGCTTGCTGCCGTGTCGCTGGCCAATGGCGTGGACAAGGCGCAGGTGAGCCGTGCCATCAAGCGCCTTGGCCAGGTCGGACTCATCGCGCGTTCAGGCATCCGCAGCCCGCTCAAGCTCAGCGCCAGCGGCCGCCAGCTTGCCGAGCGGCTGGTGCGCCTCGCCGAGTTGCGCAATCGCGAACTCACCTTCGGCATCGCGGACGATCAGCTCGTCGATCTCTTCGCCGTGCTGGACATCCTGCTGGCGCGTGCCATGTCGCTCTACGAACAGGAGCGCAAGCTCGCCACGGCCGCCCATGGCAAGGACGCCGAGATCGACTTCCCGGATCACAAGGAGATGGACCGCGAGCCGGACGCCGGCCACCTGCCTGTCGACCGCGCGCGCATCATGCCGCCGTTCATCACGCTCTGCTCCTACATGATGCGGGGCGGGTCGCTGGGATACAAGCGCAAGACCGGCCTCTCCAATTTCGATACCTGGGTGCTGGTGGAGGTCTGCCGCGATCCGCCGATCAGCTGGCCGCAGCTCGTCCTCGCTCTCTATCGCGACCAGAGCCAGGCCGGGCGCACGGTCAAGCGCCTCATGGAGATCGGCCTGGTCGAGCGCAGCGGCAAGCCCGGCCGCCGCCACGGCTTCTTCGCGCCCACGCCGGAGGGCGAGCGCATCGCCGCCATCATCAACGGCATGGCGGCGCGCCGCAGCGAGTTCCTCTTCCAGGGCATACCCACGCCCCAGCTCAACAACTTCATGACCGCCTTCGACGTGCTGATGCGCAATGCCGAAGTGCAACTCGCCCGCGAGAAGGCCATGCAGGAAATGGATCGGGAGTAAGGGAGCGGTCGCGCGCTGCGCTGCTTTTGCCGGCGCGTGCTGGGCGATTTTGAATGTCTGCTTTCGAGCAAAAGCAGACAATAAATCCGTTCGCTCAGGGCGAACGGCGGTTATGGCTCAATGGCCGCTCCCCACCCCAAAACGGACATCCAAAAGCAACCCCGCGTCCCGCTTGCCCTCCGTGCGTCGCGGCGCGATAGTGGCGCCGCAAAGTCTCTCATCCGGCGAACATAGGGAGCCCCTCATGGCCAAGTCGAACGCGATCAACATCGGCCTCACCGACAAGCAGCGCAAGGACATCTCCAAGGGTCTCTCGCGCCTGCTGGCCGACAGCTACACGCTTTATCTGATGACGCACAATTTCCACTGGAACGTGACGGGGCCGATGTTCAACTCCCTGCACCTCATGTTCATGACGCAATATACCGAGCAGTGGAACGCGCTGGACCTCATTGCCGAGCGCATCCGCGCGCTGGGCTTCCCGGCGCCGGGCACATACAAGGATTTCAGCGGCCTTGCCTCGATCAAGGAAGTGGGCGGCGTGCCCAAGGCCATGGAGATGGTCGCCCATCTGGTTTCCGCGCAGGAAGCCACGGCCCGCACCGCGCGCAGTCTCTTTCCCGTGGTCGAGGAAGCCAACGACCAGCCCACCATGGACCTGCTGACCCAGCGCCTCGATGTCCACGAAAAGACCGCCTGGATGCTGCGCAGCCTGCTGGAGGAATAAGCCGCCCGTTGATAGACGATGCTGCCCGGCCGGATCACCGGCCGGCGGCTCGTCACGCTCTATTTGTGCTCCTGCGACGGCACTGAGGCGAGGCGCTGACTTGGTCGTCCCAGGCGCTCCAACAGCCTCACGCCGGCAGCGGAATGAACTCGCTCTCGCCCGGCACCGCCTCGAACCGTCCCGCGCGCCAGTCTTCCTTCGCCTGCTCGATGCGCTCCTTGGAGGAGGAGACGAAGTTCCAGTAGATGTTGCGCGGTTCGCCGAGCGGTTCGCCGCCCACCAGCATGAACCGCGCCGGGCCGCCCTGCGCGGTCAGCACGATCTCTGCGCCTGGCTTGAAGACCACCAGCTCGCCCGGCGAAAAGCCGCCGGTCTGCCCTTCCACGCCGACTTCGCCCGTGATGACATAGGCGGCGCGCTCCACATGCTCGGCGGTCAGCCGGTAGCGCGCGTTCGCGTCGAGCACCACGTCAGCATAGAGCATGTCCGAGAAGGTGCGGACGGGCGAGGTCATGCCGTCGCTGCTGCCCGCGACCACGCTGATCGAGACGCCGCCGTCCGTCCCCTGCGGGATCTCTGCCGCGCCATGATGGTAGAATTCCGGCGCTGTTTCCTCATGCGCGCGGGGCAGTGCCACCCAGGTCTGGAGGCCGTAGAGCGCCGCGCCGCCGGTGCGCGCGTGCGCGGGGGAACGCTCGGAGTGCACGATGCCGCGCCCCGCCGTCATCCAGTTGACCTCGCCCGGCCTGATCTCCTGCACTGATCCCAGCGAATCCCGATGCATGATCTGCCCTTCCAGCAGATAGGTGACGGTCGCGAGGCCGATATGTGGGTGCGGCCGCACGTCCAGGCCGTCGCCGGGGCCGAGCAATGCCGGCCCCATCTGGTCGAAGAAGATGAACGGCCCCACCATGCGTCGATGCGGCGAGGGGAGGGCGCGCCGCACGGTGAAGCCGTCGCCCAGGTCCCGCACCGGCGGGAGGATAATCATCTCGACATTGTCCATGTCTGTCTCACGCAGGCTCATCGGGTCGCTCCTTCGAATCGGTAAAAGAGGGGGCCGGCGCGGCGGCTTGGGTAGAATAGCCTGGATCGCCATGTGCAGGCCAGCCGGGGAGGCGGCGTGACAATGCGGGCCGCGCCGCCGCGCCGGCTTGGTCAGGCGGCGTCGACCAGGACCAGCTCGCTGTCCTCGATCGCCGTTACCGTCAGGGTTTC
>CBIMKI010000187.1:0-5661 GCA_966244395.1 uncultured Sphingobium sp.
AGCAGCAGATATTTGACCATGTAGAGCACGAGCAGCGTCTGCATGCCGTAATAGGAGAAGCGTTCCCAGGCTTCCGTGAAGGCGAGATAGCCCAGGCCTTTGGGATGGCCGAGGAAGGCGCGGTCACTGTGATCGATGAGCGTGGGCGAAGGCGTGGCTTCGGCAATGGCCATGGCATATTCCTGGGAAAGGCGCTGTCGGGGGCGGTTAGAGGCGGGTTTTCCGCCAAATGCAAGCCGTTGCGCGCGGACGCGCCGGACCGGCCCGCATGCCGTAGCGTTGCCCCGATATTGGCGTCTGCCGCAGCGGGAGAACCGCTCATCGGGCATTCGCCGCACGATGCTCTTCGGTGTCGTAAATATACAATGAGTCGAATTCTCATTTGAATAATAATCGGATCACGGGCCGCGGTCTTAATTAAAAGATAATTGATAATGATCCGCAGAGGAGGACTTGAAATGGCTCGTCATGGTATTTACCCGCATGACATCGTTCCCCCGAAATCAAAATATTATGATTCCGGGCGATTTGGACGGCTTTTCGCTGAATTGCCGGCATTTTCTTCCGATACGCCCGAAATACGCGAGGCGCTGCTCGATATCGGCAAGCCCGGCGGCATCATGGACGCCAAGGACAAGCTGGCGGAAGGGCCGGTGAACCTCATCACCAACGAGGCGCTCTCCAACAAGAACCGGAACAATCCCGCGCTCACGGCCGGCTTCACGTTCCTGGGCCAGTTCCTGGACCATGACATCACCTTCGATCCGACCTCCAGCCTCGAGCGGCAGGCCGACCCCGAGCATATCTTCAATTTCCGCACGCCCTCGCTGGGGCTGGACAATGTCTATGGCGCGGGGCCCGGCGCCAGCCCGCATCTCTACGACCAGCAGGCGGGGCAGGGCATCAAGTTCCTGATCGAGGAGACCGGTACGGCGGGCAAGCATGACGTGCCGCGCAACGGCCAGAATGTGGCGCTGATCGGCGATCCCAGGAACGACGAGAATCTCATCATCTCGCAACTCCAGCTCGCCTTCCTCAAGTTCCACAACGCCGCGGTCGATCATGTGAAGGCCAAGATCAAGCTCACCCATCCCGACCAGGTCTTCGCCGAGGCGCAGCGGATCGTGCGCTGGCACTATCAGTGGATCCTCGTCCACGAATTCCTCAAAAAGACCTGCGGCGCGGCAGTGGTGGACGATATCCTCGCCAATGGCCGCAAGCACTATAAGTGGCACAACGAGCCCTATATCCCGGTCGAGTTCTCGGTTGCGGCCTATCGCTTCGGCCACAGCCAGATCCGCCCCTCCTATCGCGCAAATTTCACAGGCAATCCGGGCGGGCAGCCCTTCTTCGCGATGATCTTCACGCCCACGCCCTCGAACCCCGCCGATCCGGACGATCTCTCGGGCGGCTGCCGCTCGCCGCGGCGCTTCGTGGACTGGCCGACCTTCTTCGACTTCGGGGACAGCCATGTGCGGCCGGGCAAGAAGATCGACACCACCATGTCGAGCGCGCTCTTCAAGCTGCCGGCCTCGGTGGTGCCCAATGCCGCGCCCAAGACCAATCCCGCCTCGCTCGCGCAGCGCAACCTGCTGCGTCACCTCACATTCTCGCTGCCTTCGGGCCAGCGCGTGGCGCGGGCGATGAACCTGCCCGAGCTCTCCAAGGGGGACCTTTCCGACCTCGCCAAATATGGCCTCGACGATCGCACGCCGCTCTGGTTCTACATCCTGCGGGAGGCGCAGGCGATCGAGGATGGCGAGCGGCTGGGGCCGGTCGGCGCGCGCATCGTGGCCGAAGTGTTCATCGGCCTGCTGCAGGGCGACGGCGGCTCCTATCTCTCGCAGGACCCCGAATGGCAGCCGACCCTGCCGACCATCGACCCGACGCGCCAGCATGACGATTTCCTGATGATCGACCTGCTGCGCTTCGCCGGCGTCGCCTGACGCCAGCCCGGTCCGGAGGGGGCTTGCCGCTCCCTCCGGGCGGGGAGCGGCTTGCACGCCGCCCGTGCGGGCCCCATAGGGCGGGCGATCCATGGAAAAGGCCTCGCTCGTGCAGATCGCCTCGCGCCGTAATGTCTATCTGATGCTCGTGCTGGTGATGCTGCTCTGGTCGGGCAATTCCATCGTCGCGCGGGCCATTCACGCCGATGTGCCGCCCTTCACCCTGGCTTTCATGCGCTGGGCGGGCGCCTCGCTCATCGTGCTGCCCATCGCCTGGCGGCATATCCGCAAGGACCGCGAGACGATCCGCGCGCGCTGGCCGGTGATCCTGCTGCTCGGCATGGTCGGCGTCGGCTCGTTCAATGCCTTCATGTATTCGGGCCTGCAATATACCACCGCCGCCAACAGCCTGCTGGTGCAGGCCGCCATTCCCGCATTGGTGCTGCTGCTCGATCTCCTGTTCTTCCGCACGCGCCCGCGCCTTGCCCAGATCGCCGGCTGCATCGTCGCGGCGGCGGGCGTGTTCATCATCATCTTCCGCGCCGATCCGGCGGCGATGGCGGCGCTGCATTTCAACCATGGCGACGCGCTGGTGCTCTGCGCGGTGGTGATGTGGTCGCTCTACACGGTGCTGCTGCGCCTGCGGCCCGCGATGAGCGGTTTGAGCTTCCTTGCGCTCACCATCTTCATCGGCGCGCTGGCCATGGCGCCCTTCGCCGCCATGGAATTGCAGAGCCGGGCGGTGCACGTCACGCCCGGCGTGCTGGCCGGCATCGGCTATGTGACGATCTTCCCCTCGATCATCGCCTATTTCCTGTTCAACACCGCCGTCGATGCCATCGGCGCGGGCGATGCCGGGCAGGTCATCAATCTCCAGCCCCTGTTCGGCGCGCTCCTGGCCTCGCTGATCCTGGGGGAAGACATGCACAGCTACCATATCGGCGGCATGGCGCTGATCCTGGCGGGCATCGCCATGTCCTTCTTCTGGGCGCCAAAGACCGTTTCGGCGTCTCAGCGCTAAACAAGCCAGGCATTCGCCGCTACAGTCGATTGCGATGACTGATTCCGACGACAATTTCGGCTTCGACCTGGGCGAGCCCGCTCAGCCTGTTCAGGCCGCTCAGCCTGCTGCGACCGCCGGCGCCTATCGCGTGCTGGCCCGCGCCTACCGGCCGCAGACCTTCTCCGAGCTGATCGGCCAGGATGCCATGGTGCAGACGCTGGGCAACGCCATCAAGCGCGACCGGCTTGCCCATGCCTTCCTGATGACCGGCGTGCGCGGCGTGGGCAAGACCTCGACCGCGCGCCTCATCGCCAAGGCACTCAACTGCATCGGGCCGGACGGGCAGGGCGGGCCGACCATCGATCCCTGCGGCATCTGCGAGCCCTGCAAGGCCATTGCGGAAGGCCGCCATATCGATGTGATCGAGATGGACGCGGCCAGCCACACGGGCGTGGACGATGTGCGCGAGATCATCGAGGCGGTGCGCTACGCCGCCGTCTCGGCGCGCTACAAGATCTACATCATCGACGAAGTGCACATGCTGTCGCGCAATGCTTTCAATGCGTTGCTGAAGACTCTTGAGGAGCCGCCCGCACATGTGAAGTTCCTGTTCGCCACGACCGAGGTGAACAAGGTGCCGATCACCGTGCTCTCGCGCTGCCAGCGCTTCGATCTGCGGCGCATCCCGGCAGACCTGCTCCAGCAGCATTTCGCCCATGTCGCGCAGAAGGAGGGCGTGAGCGCCGATGCCGATGCGCTCGCCATGGTCGCCATCGCGGCGGAAGGGTCGGCGCGCGACGGGCTCTCCATCCTCGACCAGGCCATTGCCCATGCCGAGCCCGATGCCGGCGGCCGGCCGCATGTCACGGCCGATCAGGTGCGCGCGATGCTCGGCCTCTCCGATCGCGGCGCGACGCGGCGCCTGCTGGAGCATATCCTCGCCGGCGACGGCGCGGCGCTGCTCGCGACGCTCACGGAACAGGAGGCGCTGGGCGTTGAGCCGGTCGCCACCGTCAATGCACTGCTGGAGCTGGTCCATGCGGTGACCGTGGCCAAGGCTGGGAAGGGCGCGGGCCTTGCGCTCCATGCCGAAGCCGAGCGGCAGGCCGTGGAGACATGGGCGGGCGCCTTGTCCTTCCCTGCGCTGCACCGGCTCTGGCAGCTCCTGCTGAAGGGGCATGAGGAAGTCACCGGCGCGGCACGGCCGCTTGCCGCCTGCGAGATGGCGCTGCTGCGGCTCGTCCATGCCGCGCAGATGCCCGATCCGGCCGAGCTTGCGCGCCTGCTCAAGGAGCGTGGCCTTGGCCTCGAAGGCGGGGCACCGCCTGCCCATGGCTCCGCACCGGATGAGGCGCCGTCGATGGCGGCGACGCCGATGGTCGCCGCGCCTGAACCCGCGCCGTCCTTACAGCCGGGAAGTTTTGCGGAGATGGTGGCGCGGTTGAACGAGCGCACGCCCCGCCTCGCGGCCGAACTGCACGATTGCGTGAGCCTGGTGCGCTATGCGCCGCCCGCGCTCGACATCCGCCTGCTCCAGCCGCTCGACGCCGATTTCGCCCGGCAGGTCGCAGCGGCCTTGAAGGATATGACGGGCGAGCCCTGGACCGTGACGATGAGCGATGCGAACGGCGAACCGAGCCTGCGCGATCAGCAGGCCGCGCAGGCGCTCGCCCGGCGCGCGGCGATCAGCGCCACGCCCGTGGTGGCGGCCGCCCTCGCGGCCTTTCCCGGCGCGGCATTGGCCGAGCCCGATGGCCGGAATTGATGGAGGATCAAAAGACATGAAAGATTTGAACGACCTGTTCGGCGGCGACCTCATGGGCATGGTCGGCAAGCTGCAGGAAGACATGCAGAAGGCCCAGGCCGAGCTGGACACGATCGAGGTGGAGGGCGTCTCGGGCGGCGGACTGGTGAAGATCCGCGCCAGCGCCAAGGGCCGCATCCTCGGCCTCAGCGTGGACGACAGCCTGATCGTGCCGGCCGACAAGACCATGCTGGAGGATCTGATCGTCGCCGCATTCAACGACGCCAGAGCCAAGGCCGACGAGGCGGCGGGCAGTCATATGGGCAAGCTGACCTCCGGCCTGCCGATTCCGCCCGGCTTCAAGATGCCGTTCTGAACGGCGCGCCGCGTGCGGCTGTTTCAGACAATCTTCATGCCGCCGGCGGTAGGAGCGGGCGTCAGACATTGAAACGGAATGCGCACGCTCCGATATGAAGAACAAGTGACGAGCGGCCCTCGATTCAGGCTCGGCCGCGAAAGTCTGGAGTGAACATGGATCTTGAACTGCCCCTTTTGCCGCTGCGGAACATCGTCGTTTTCCCGCAGATGATCGCGCCGCTCTTCGTCGGCCGCGAAAAGAGCGTCGCTGCGCTCGAAAAGGCCATGGAGGCGGACAAGGACATCTTCCTCGTCGCGCAGCTCGACCCGGCCGAGGACGATCCGGACCGCGAGGCGCTCTACGACATGGGCGTCATCGCCAGCATCGTGCAGATGCTCAAGCTGCCCGATGGCAATGTGCGCGTGCTGGTGGAAGGCAAGCAGCGCGCCGCGCTCACGACCCTGATCGACGGCGAGGACCATCTGCGCGCGCAGGTGACGCCGCAGGTCGAGAAGGCGGTCTCCGGCCCCGAGGTCGAGGCGATGATGCGCTCGGGCGCCAACCAGTTCGAGAATTACGCCAAGCTCAACAAGAAGCTGCCGGCCGAGAC
>CBIMKI010000188.1:0-5650 GCA_966244395.1 uncultured Sphingobium sp.
CTCGGCGGCGGGTACATCCGAAAGGGCCTCGAAGAGCGCAAGAGCGCGGCGCTCGCGTTCGAGGTGGTTCATTTGCCGACCGGGCAGGTCATCGCATCGGTCAGCCAAGCCCGCGCAACACCCCAGCGCCGCTTGACCGTCGCGGCCGACTGCCCCGTCGCCAGCGCGACCTCGTCGATGCTCATGCCCCCGAAATAGCGCATCTCGACCAGCTCCATCAGCGCCTCGTCAATGGCGCCCAGACGGATTAGCGCCAGATTGAGCGCTTCCAGGTCAACCCGCTGGCCGCCATCAATCTGAGTGTTCAGCTCGACCTTGTGATGCTGGCGCTTGTCCGTGCGCTTGGCGCGAGCATGATCGGTGAGGACATTGCGCATGATGCGCGAGGCAAGCGCGATGAAATGCGCCCGGCTGGTCACATCGCCATGGCCGACGCGCATGAAGCGCAGGACCGCCTCGTTGATGAGATCTCCGGTCGAGAGCGAACTGTTCATCTCGCCGCGCAGGCGCGCCGCCGCGATCTGCCGCAAATCCGGCAGCATCAACGCGACCAACCGATCCCGGGCGCTCCCGTCCCCTGCCTGCCAATCCCCGAGCAATCGGGCAACCGAAGCGTCCGTCACACCCTTTTCTCCCCACGCCAGAAGAGCTTATGGTGATAGCCAGACCCTCGCAAGTCCCACTTTGAGACGGATAGAGCATGTCCGCGCAAAGAGGTGTGAGCCACGTTGCCGGATTCCCGCGCAGAACATGATGGTGGGCCAACGGAGATGCAAAAAGGGCCTGCCCGGGCCATTTGCGTCGCGCATCGTGGGGAACTCTCAATGAACGAAGTTGCGTTTCGTCGGCACGCTGCGCAGCGAACCGCCAGCCCTTACGCGCTTCGGCCCTGCGGGTGCGATGACTTCCGTTCGGCAGCGATGCTCGGGGGAGACGCTGCCTGATCGCCTGGCTGCAACGAAGCGATTGCGACCCCGCTTCGTCGCGCCGGGCCTTGCGCGCGCTGGAATGACCTGCGCCGCGGCCGGGTTCGGATGGGACCCCGAACCCGGCCCCTTGCGCAAGGGGCGGTGATCCGGCGGGCGGAAGAAGAACTGGAGCCGTGCCTTCGATCATCATGACGGCCGGGCGAGCCTCGACTTTTCATCTGCCCAAGCGCATGATCGCGCCATGGAGAGCGACCGCGCGCGGTCGAAAAATGAGTCCGGAGAATGAGGCCATGGCCACCGCCTTCAAGAATCGCCCGATGACCGACGCCGAATGGGAGGCGCGCCAGCAGCTCGCCGCCTGTTATCGCATCTTCGCTTATTATGGCTGGGACGAACTCATCTATACGCACATCTCGCTGCGCGTGCCGGGCGAGGACGATGCCTTCCTCATCAATCCCTTCGGCCTGCATTATACCGAGGTGACGGCCTCCAACCTGCTCAAGATCGACATCAACGGCAACAAGCTGACCGATAGCAACTATCCGGTGAACCGCGCCGGATTCGTGCAGCACAGCCTGTTCCACAGCCATGTGTCCGATGCGCACTGCATCATGCACACGCACACCACGGCCGGCATGGCGGTGGCCTCGACGCGCGAAGGGCTGACGCCGACCAGCTTCTATGCCGGCTTCTTCGTGGGGCAGGTGGCCTATCACGACTTCGAGGGGGTCACGATCCGCGACGAGGAGGGACCGCGCTTCCTGGAAAGCCTGGGCGACAAGAAGTTCATGATCCTCAAGAACCACGGCCTGCTCGTCATGGGCGAGACGGTGCCCGAGGCCTTCTTCCGCTATTTCATGCTGGAGCGCGCCTGCCAGATCCAGATCGCGACGCGGCAGGCCGGCACGCCGCTGGAAATCCCGCAGGCGGTGATCGACGTGCACCAGCGCGACATGCTGGGCGCCTGCCCGCCGGGCCATTTCGGCGTTACCGAATTCAACGCGATGACGCGGGTGATCGACAGGATCGACCCGAGCTGGCGGGACTGAGGCGGGCAGTCGACATCGCGCGTCCATCGGCCTAAGGGGCGCGCATGTTCGCGCTGGGCCGCCTCGCCATGACACATCGCCGCTGGGCGCTGCTCGTCCTTGCGTTGGCGCTGCTCGCAAAGGCGCTGATGCCGGCCGGCTACATGCCGAGCGTAGCGGGCAAGACACTGACGCTGGCCATGTGCAACGGCACGGGTCCGGTCACCGTCACCATTCCGGTCTCCGGCCATGGCGATGCGGGCAAGACCAGCGACAGCAAGGGGAGTGACAGCCCCTGCGCCTTCTCCGCGCTCGGCGCACAGGCGCTGGCGGCGGCCGATCCGGTGGTGCGCGCCGCGGCCATCCTCTTCGCCTTCGCCTTCGCGCTCCTCGCGCTTCCGGCGCCACCGCTGCGGCGCGAGCGGCATCTGCGCCCACCCCTGCGCGGCCCTCCGGCCCTCGCCTGACAATCTGAGTCCCCGCTTGTCAGCCTGACCGGCCCGCACGGATGCGCGCCGGTTCGCCGGAGTATCCAATCATGTTTCCATCGCCATGCCGCCTCGCCGGGCGGCTCCTCGCGCCCATGCTGGCGCTTTCCTCCGCGCTTTGCGCGCAAGCCGCCCAGGCCCAAGGCAGCAGCATCAAGGCCGAAGCGGCCTGGCTGCGCGAGACGGCGGCCGGCCAGAGCGCCGGCGGCGGCTTCGTCACACTCACCAATCGCGGCGAGGCCGAGGACCGGCTGATCGGCGGCAGCGCGCCCGTGGCCGCGCAGGTGCAGGTCCACATAATGAGCATGGCGGGCGGCGTCATGCGCATGCGTCAACTCAAGGACGGGCTCGCACTGCCGGCAGGCAAGCCGGTGATGCTCAAGCCCGGCGGCGCGCACATCATGCTCATGGGCCTCAAGCGCCCGCTGAAGCGCGGCGAGACCGTGCCCGTCACGCTGCATTTCGCCAAGGCAGGCAAGGTAACGGTGCGGTTCGTGGTGCAGCCGGTCACTCATGCGGGAGAGAGCCAGGGAGGCGGCCATGACCGTCACCACTGAAACCAGCCGCGATCCGCGCCGCCTGCGCCATGTCATCTGGACGCTGGTCGGCATCGCCGCGCTGGCGCTGGGCATCGGCCTGGCGCTGCGCCTGCTGCCGGATGAGCGGATCGCACAGGCACAGCCCAGCGACATCGGCGGCCACTTCTCGCTGGTGGACCGCAGCGGCAAGGCCGTGACGCCGCACACGCTGAAGGGGAAGCCCTATGCGATCTTCTTCGGCTTCACGCGCTGCCCGGACGTCTGCCCGACCACGCTCTCGCGCATGGCGCGGCTGCGCAAGCTGATGGGCGCCGAGGGCGACAAGTTCGAGATCGTCTTCGTCTCGGTGGATGCGGGCCATGACCGGCCGGCCGATGTGGGCGCCTATGTCGACCTGTTCGGCACGCCGATCCTTGGCCTCACCGGCAGCGAACGGCAGATCGCCGATGCCGCGCGCTCTTTCCGGGTCTTCTACCAGAAGGTGCCAGTGGAGGGCGGCGACTACACCATCGATCACAGCGCCTTCGTCATTCTCATGGACAGCGATGGCGCCTTCAAATCCGTCCTCAGCGACGCCGACAGCGAGGAAGCGGCCCTGCGCGAACTTCGCGCGCTCGTCGCCTGACGATCAAGGATGTACAGGGATGTACAGTATAGAAGGCCACTTGCCGCCATAGCGGCCGTGCTCGCTGGCGCGGGAAATTTGTTGTAAGTAACCGATTTTATTATATTATATTGCGCCATTAAGCTGACGTGCTCCGGAGCAGGCAGGATCACCGAAGGCGATGGTCGCGCGGCGGCGGCGCTGCCGATAGCGCAGCGCCGGGAGCCGCGCCGCGCGATCGGCGTTATCGATCCGGCCTGTCTGCTTGATCGCCAAAATGACCTTATCGACGGCAGCGCGCGGGTCTATGGCGGCGGCGCTGCCTGCTCCGCTCAAGGCTCCGGCCGAAGGATGCGTTTGCGATGACCGCGCTTGAACTTGCCCGCGCCCAGTTCGCCTTCGTGGTGAGCTTCCATTTCCTGTTTCCGGCCTTCTCCATCGGTCTTGCGAGCTATCTCGCGGTGCTGGAGGGGCTGTGGCTGAAGACCGGCAAGGGGGTCTATGCCAATCTCTACCGCTATTGGCTCAAGATCTTCGCGGTCGTCTTCGCCATGGGCGTGGTCTCTGGCATCGTCCTCTCCTACCAGTTCGGCACCAACTGGTCGGTCTTCTCGGACAAGGCGGGATCGGTGATCGGGCCGCTGATGGCCTATGAGGTGCTGACCGCCTTCTTCCTGGAGGCGGGCTTCCTGGGCGTCATGCTGTTCGGCATCAACAAGGTGGGCCGGGGGCTGCACTTCACAGCGACGCTGGCGGTGGCCATCGGCACCTTCATCTCGGCCTTCTGGATCCTCTCGGCCAATAGCTGGATGCACACGCCGACCGGCTATGAGATCGGCGCGAACGGACAGTTCATGCCGGGGCCGAGCTGGCCGGCGATCATCTTCAACCCCAGCTTCCCCTATCGGCTCGTCCACACGGTGCTCGCCGCCTATCTGACCACGGCCTTCGCGGTCGGCGCAGTGGGAGCCTTCCACCTGCTGCGCGACCGGGCCAATCCGGGCGCGCGCAAGATGTTCTCCATGGCGATGTGGATGGCAGCGATCGTGGCGCCGATCCAGGTGATCGCGGGGGACTTTCACGGGCTCAACACGCTGGAGCACCAGCCCGCCAAGGTGATGGCGATGGAAGGCCATTATGAGAGCCACCCCGACGGCGCGCCGCTCATCCTCCTGGGCATCCCCAACAGCGCGGAGAAGCGCGTCGATTATGCGGTGTCCATCCCCAAGGCCTCCTCGCTGATCCTCAAGCACGACCCCAATGCGCCGCTCGCCGGGCTCGATACGATCCCCGACGCGGACGAGCCGCCGGTCGGCATCGTCTTCTGGGCGTTCCGCATCATGGTCGGCCTGGGGACGGCGATGGTGGCGCTGGGCCTGTGGAGCCTCGCGGCGCGCGCGCGCGGAAAGCTCTACGACTGGGGCTGGCTGCACCGGGCCGCGCTCGTGATGGGTCCATCCGGCTTCGTCGCGGTGCTGGCCGGCTGGGTGGTGACGGAAGTGGGGCGCCAGCCCTTCACCGTCTATGGCCTGCTGCGCACGGCGGACAGCGTCTCGCCGCTCGACGCGCCGGCCGTGGCGGCCTCGCTGGTGGCGTTCGTCGTCACCTATTTCGTCGTGTTCGGCATGGGCATCCTCTATCTGCTGCGGCTGATGCACAAGCCGCCCGAGGCGCATGAGACCGCGCTCGACGGCAAGCCGATCCGCACTGCCGGCGTGACCCCGGCCCCGGCCGTTCTGGAAGGAGAGGCATGATGATCGACCTCACCGTCATCTGGGCCGGCATCATTGCCTTCGCCATCGTCGCTTATGTGGTGATGGACGGCTTCGACCTCGGCATCGGCCTGCTCTTCCCGCTGTTCAAGCCGGGGCCGGACCGCGACCGGGCGATGAACAGCATCGCGCCGGTGTGGGACGGTAACGAGACCTGGCTGGTGATGGGCGGCGGCGGGCTGCTTGCCGCCTTTCCGCTGGCTTATGCGATCATCCTGCCGGCGCTCTATGCGCCGCTGACGGCCATGCTGCTGGGGCTGGTGCTGCGCGGCGTCGCCTTCGAGTTCCGC
>CBIMKI010000189.1:0-5636 GCA_966244395.1 uncultured Sphingobium sp.
CGGCGGCGCGGGCGGCGTCGATGTCGTTGGACGTATCGCCCAGGAAGACGCAGCGCCCCCCTCCGGCGCGCTGCACCATGGCCAGCAGGGGTTCGGGCCTGGGCTTCAGCATGCCAGGCTCCAGCGTATCCCCGCAAACGATGGCGTCGAACCGATCGCGCAGGCCCAATGTCTCGAGCAGCGGATGAGTGAAGCGCTCCTGCTTGTTGGTACAGATGGCGAGGCGCACGCCGCGTGCCTGGAGGGCGTCAAGCATGTGGATGGCGCCCGCATAAGGCACGGTGTGCACGCAGACATGGCGCTCGTAATAATCGACGAAGCGCGGAAGCACGTCCTCCACCGCCGCCTCGCTATAGGCATTGTCCGCCCGCAGAGCGCGCTCCACCAGCACGCGCGTGCCCTTGCCGACGAAGCGCTTGACGTCCGCGAGGCTGTGGGCGGGCAGGCCGACTTCCTGCAGCGCGTGGTTGATAGCGTCGGCGAGGTCCCGTGCGCTGTCGACCAGCGTCCCGTCGAGATCGAAGCCGACAATGTCGAAGGGCAGGGACTGGCCGGCGGTGAGGCGCGAGGAAGTGGCTAAGCTCATGGCACTGCCATGCCTTTCCCCTGTGGCGCAGGCAAGGCAAACATGGCATCGGTCCCGCACCCGATTTGCCAGAGCAGGAAGCCGCCCTTGTCCACATCGCCACTTGCCATCGTCATCCTCGCCGCCGGACAGGGCACGCGCATGAAGTCGAGCCTGCACAAGGTGCTGCATCCGATCGCGGGGCGGCCCATGCTGTTGCATCTGCTCGCGAGCGCAAGCGAATTGGGACCGGCGCGGCAGGTCGTGGTCGTCGGTGCGGGCCGCGAACAGGTGGAGGATGCGGTGGCCGGCAAGGGGGTCCACATCGCAGTGCAGGCGCAGCAGCTCGGCACGGCGCACGCGGTCGCGCAGGCGGGACAGGCACTGGGCGGCTTCGAAGGTGATGTGCTCATTCTATATGGCGATGTGCCGCTGGTCCGCGCGGAGACGATGCGGGCGATGATCGCGCGATTGCACGGCGAGGATGCGCCGGCCTGCGTGGTTCTGGGCTTCCGGCCCGGCGACCCGGGCGCCTATGGCCGGATCATCGCGGACGAGACCGGCCGTATCGGCCGCATGGTGGAATATAAGGATGCCAGCGAAGCCGAACGCGCCGTGACCCTCTGCAACAGCGGCCTTATGGCGGTGCGCGCGGCCGATCTCTTCGCGCTGCTGGCGCGCGTGGGCAACGACAATGCGGCGGGCGAATATTATCTGCCCGACATCGTGATGCTTGCGGCGGCCGACGGACGGGCGAGTGCCGTCATCGAAACGGACGCCGGCGAGGTTGCGGGCGTGAACAGCCGCGCGGAACTCGCGGCGCTGGAAGCGAGCTGGCAGGCGGCGCGGCGAGCCGAAGCCATGCGCGAGGGCATCACGCTGATCGCGCCGGAGACGGTGTTCTTCGCGCATGACACGCAGTTGTCCCGAGACGTGGTGATCGAGCCCAATGTCGTCTTCGGTCCCGGTGTCAGCATCGGGGAAGGCAGTGTGATCCATGCCTTCTCGCATATCGAGGGTGCGAGGATCGGCGCTCAGGCAAGCATCGGACCCTTTGCGCGGCTGCGGCCGGGGACAGTGATAAGTGATAAGGTAAAACTTGGCAATTTTGTTGAGATAAAGGCGGCAATGCTGGACGAAGGCGCCAAGGTCAATCACCTTAGCTATATCGGTGATGCGAGCATCGGCGCGGGCGCGAATATCGGTGCGGGCACCATTACCTGCAATTATGACGGCTTCTTCAAATATCGCACCGAGATCGGCGCGGGCGCCTTCATCGGATCGAACAGCGCGCTGGTTGCGCCGGTGAAAGTCGGTGAGAACGCCATTGTCGGCGCGGGCAGCGTCCTCACCCGTGACGTGGGTGCCGATGCGCTGGCGCTTGTTCGCTCGCCCCAGGAGGAGAAGCCCGGCTGGGCAGCGCGCTTCCGTGCACGCATGGCCGCGCGGAAGGCGCAACGCCAAGCTTGATATGGCTGCAAGGCGGATGAGGGGGCTGCCGAGGGGCGGCTTCCAAATGCCGCATCGAGCCTGGAGTCGAGCATCGTGCGGGCGTGGCAAGCTCAAACGGTTCGTCTCAGGCGTCGATTCTTTCCAATACGCCCCCCGCCACCTGTCATAGGGTCGCTTCATCGCCGGCGGCTGGCTTCATGCGAGCCAGTGAGACCGGACAGCATGGAGATCCGATGGCCGGGCAGCTGAGAGCGCCCGCCTCATCGAAAAGACGGCGCGGGCTTGATGTGGGGAGCCTGGCGTTGCCGACATGTTTGCGTGGGGCAAATGTGTCGCCAGCATGCTCCGGCGCCGGTTCGTCCGGGCGCGGGAGTGGTTGTGGGAGAGAATGGAGGCGGCTTGGCGGCTGCCTCCATTCTTATCTGGGGCGGCGTGGGCCGCCATTGCCTGATCCGGCTTCGGCGGCCTTGAACCATGCGGTCGCTTCCGCAGGAAATGCGGAAATGCGCGCGAATCCTTCTCATTGGCGCGAAAAGGCTTGCGGCGATATCATGATATGATATCGGCATATCAATGCGGATATTGGCGGACCTGCCCGATGACGATATCGCCTGGCTCGACGAGCGCGCAGGCCAGCTCGGCACGTCGCGGGCACGGCTTCTGCGCGATGCCGTCGCTGCCTATCGGGCTGAAGCGCGACGCGAGGGCATCGAGTGCTTCTTCGGCATCTGGGCCGACCGAATCAAGACCCGTTCATGACCGAGGCGCTGTTCGACACCGGCATATTGCTGGATGCCCTGCGCGGCCACCCGGCGGCACAGGGCGAGCTGGAACAGTGCAAGCGGCGCTATGTGAGCCGCGTGAGCTGGATCGAGATCATGGCACAGGCCCTGCCGGACGATGGTGACCGGATCGAAAGATTTCTGCGGCACTTCAACGTGGTGGAACTAACCGACGAGATTGCCCGCCGCGGCGCGCTGCTGATGAGCCAGCGACGGGCCTTTCCGCTCTCGGCCGCGATCGTGCTCGCATCGGCCCAGCTTTCCGGCCGGATTCTCGTGACGCGCAATGCCCAGATCTTCCCGGCCAACATGCTGGGCATCCGCATTCCTTATAAACTTCAAGCAGCAGAGACCTGAGCCCATGTGCGGAATCATCGGAATCGTCGGCAACGAGGATGTGGCGGGGCGGCTGCTCGACGGCCTCAGGCGCCTGGAATATCGCGGCTATGATTCGGCGGGGCTCGCGACAATAATAGACGGGCGGATCGAGCGGCGGCGCGCGGAGGGCAAGCTTGCCAATCTGGCGCGCGAACTGGCCGGCGATCCGCTCCCCGGCACGACCGGTATCGCGCACACACGCTGGGCGACGCATGGCGCGCCGACCACCAGCAATGCCCACCCGCATGCGACCGACGAGGTTGCGGTGGTGCACAATGGCATCATCGAGAATTTCAAGCCGCTGCGCGAGGAGCTGATCGGGCGCGGGCGCATGTTCACCAGCGATACGGATACCGAAGTGGTCGCGCATCTGGTGAGCGAGCAGGTCGAGGCGGGGAAAAGCCCGCAAGAGGCGGTGAGCGCGGTGCTGCCGCGCCTGCATGGTGCCTTCGCCCTCGCGATCCTGTTCCGCCGTCATCCCGATCTGCTGATCGGCGCGCGGCTGGGTTCGCCGCTGGTCGTGGGCTATGGCGAGGGCGAGACTTTTCTGGGATCGGACGCGCTGGCGCTGGCGCCCCTGACGCAGCGCATCGCCTATCTGGATGAGGGCGACTGGGTGGTCATCGACCGCGAGGGCGCGGAAATCTTCGACAAGGATAATCGCACTGTCGAGCGGCCTGTCACGCTCTCGGGCGTCTCGGGCGCGATGATCGACAAGGGCAATCACCGCCATTTCATGCAGAAGGAGATCTACGAACAGCCGGTGGTGGTGGCGCAGACGCTGCGCTCCTATCTGCGGCGGCTCGACGAGCAGGTCTCGCTGCCGGTTCCGGATTTCGACCTCTCGGACATTACGCGCGTTACCATCGTCGCCTGTGGGACGAGCTTCTATGCCGGCATGGTGGCGAAATACTGGTTCGAGCAGTTCGCGCGCGTGCCGGTCGATCTCGATGTGGCAAGCGAGTTCCGTTACCGCGAGCCAGTGATGGAGCCGGGCGGCCTTGCGCTCTGTATCAGCCAGTCGGGCGAGACGGCGGACACGCTCGCGGCGCTGCGCCATGCCAAGGCGGAAGGGCAGAAGATCGCCGTGGTCGTCAATGTGCCGACCAGTTCCATGGCGCGCGAGGCGGACCTCTTGCTGCCGACCAATGCCGGGCCGGAGATCGGCGTCGCCTCGACCAAGGCCTTCACCTGCCAGCTCGCGGTGCTGGCTGCCTTCGCCGCCAATCTGGCGCGGGCGAAGGGGCGGCTGAGCGAGGCGGAGGAGCGGGAGATCGTGCGGCATCTGGCCGAAGCGCCGGCGGCCCTCAACGCGGCGCTTGCTTATGACGAATCGGTGGAGGCGATCGCGCCGCTGATCGCGCCGGCGCGCGACGTGCTCTATCTGGGGCGCGGCACGGCCTATCCGCTGGCACTGGAAGGCGCGCTGAAACTCAAGGAAATCAGCTATATCCACGCAGAGGGCTATGCCGCCGGCGAAATGAAGCACGGCCCCATAGCGCTCATCGACGAGGCGGTGCCGGTGATCGTCATCGCGCCCTCCGGACCGCTCTTCGAGAAGACCGTCTCCAACATGCAGGAAGTCCAGGCGCGTGGAGGCAAGGTGGTGCTGATCTCGGACTATGACGGCGTTCAGGCGGCGGGCGAGGGCTGCATGGCCAGCCTGGTGCTGCCCAAGGTTCATCCGCTGATCGCACCGATGGTCTATGCGGTGCCGGTGCAGCTTCTGGCCTATCATGTCGCGGTGCTGAAGGGGACGGATGTGGACCAGCCGCGAAATCTCGCCAAATCGGTTACTGTCGAGTAGAAAATTTTACCGAATTGGCAAATCGGCTTTCCTGCGGGGATGCAGCCTTCACCCAACAAAAAGAAGGGACCGGGGGGGAGCCGGTCCCTTCTCCTGTCGTCCGAACGGCGGGGTCGCGATGACGCCGGTCGGGCGTTTAGCCGTATTGGGCCTGGCGCATTTCCGGGGGTCGGATGCGGGGTCAATCGACCCTGATATGTCGCATCCGACCCTGAAAATGCCTAGTTGCCGGAGCCCGGACCGTAGGTCACCTCGACCCGGCGGTTCTGAAGCTCGCGCACGCCGTCGGCGGTCTCGACGCGCAGGTTCGTTTCACCGAAGCCCTTCGTCGTGATGGCGCCGGCCGAGAGGCCCTTGGACGTCATGTAGCTCTTGACCGCTTCAGCGCGTCGCTCGGACAGGCCCTGATTGTAGCGCGGCGCGCCGGAACGGTCGGTATAGCCCGAGATCATGACCTGAGCGCTGCCGCAATTGGCATAAGCCGAGATGGCGTTGTCCAGGATGCTGGAGGCTTCGGCCGTGACGTCCGCCTTATCCCAGTCGAAGAACACGATGTACGGGCCCGGCGCGCACTGAGCCACCGGCTGCGGAGGCGGCGGGGGAGGCGGCGGCGGGGGTGGAGGCTGCGGCGGGGGCGGCGGCGGAGGCGGGG
>CBIMKI010000190.1:0-5515 GCA_966244395.1 uncultured Sphingobium sp.
CGCCGGGGCAACGCGGAGAGATCCGGCGCGTAAGGCGCATGGCCGGTCATGCCGCGCGGGCTCGCATTGACCAGCAGGTCGGCCGCCGGCAGCGGCGCATCGAAATCCTGCACCTGTCCGCCCAGGCCCATGCGGTCGAGCAGCGCCCGGCCCTTCGCCCCGTCGCGCGCGACGATGGTGAGGTCCTCGACGCCCACCGAGCGCAGCGCGAAGGCAATGGCGCGCGCCGCGCCGCCCGCGCCGATCATGATCGCGCGCGTGCCCGTCCATTTGTCGCGCATCAGCGGCTGGAGGAAACCGCCCGCATCGGTGTTGGTGCCGATGAGCGGCCCGCCCGTCTCGCAGGCCACGGTGTTGATGGCGCCGATCCGCTCGCGCACGCCGCCCGGATCGTCGACATAATCCAGCGCGGCGATCTTGTGCGGAATGGTGATGTTGCAGCCAAGCCAGTCGGGATCGGCCCGGCGCTTGAGGAAATAGGCCGCAAGGTCGCCCGTCTTCACATGCGTCTTGCGATATTCCGCCTCGATGCCCAGCTCGCCGAGCCAGAAATTGTGGATGGTGGGCGACTTGCTGTGCGCGATCGGGTCGCCGATCACTTCGGCATAAGGGAGATTGTCGGTCATGTCCTGATGATAGAGCGCGTGCGCAAATAGTCGAGCAGCGGCAGCAGTGGCAGGCCCTGCACCGCGAACAGGCTCCCCGCGATCCGGCTGAAGAGCTGCGCGCCCGGCCCCTCGACCCGATAGCAGCCGACGCACCAGCGGCATGCGTCCCAATCGAGGTCGAGATAATGACGGATGAAATCCGCGCTGAGCGGCCGCATGTGCAGTGTCACGCTTTCGATATGGCGCCAGACCGGCCGGCCGCCCTCGGCGATCACGGCGGCGCTGTGGAGCTTGTGCGGCTGCCCGCTCATCCGCGCGAGCAGCGCGGCGGCGTCTTCGCGGTCCTCCACCTTGTCCAGCCGCGTGCCGTCGGCGAGTTCCAGGGTCTGGTCGCAGCCCAGCACCAGGTCCGTTCCATGGCGCAGGGACGGGCGCAGCGCCTTCAATTCCGCCAGCGCATCGGCCAGGTCGCGCGCGCCGAGGCCCTCGGCCTCAAGCGCGGCCTTGGCCGCCTCCTCGTCTACCCCTGCGGGCACGGTCTCGAACGGCACGGCCGCCTCCCGCAGCATGCGCGCGCGCGATGAACTTTGCGAGGCCAGCAGCAGGCGCAAGCTCATGGCTGATCCGGCTGGGCGGGATAGGTCTCGGCCTTGATCCGCTCCTGGTAGAGATTGATGATGGCCGCCGCCGTCTCTTCGATGGAGCGGCGCGTCACGTCGATGACCGGCCAGCCATTGTCCGCGAACATGCGCCGCGCATGGGAAACCTCGCTGTTCACTTTCTCGATGTCCACATAGCTGGTCGCGGGTGCCTGGTTGAGCGAGAGGAGCCGGTTGCGCCGCACCTGCACCAGCCGCTCCGCGCCCGCCGTCAGGCCGACCACCATGGGATGGCGCAGCTGAAACAGGCTGGCGGGCGGCGGCGATTCCGGCACCAGCGGGATATTGGCCGTCTTGTAGCCGCGATTGGCGAGATAGATGCTCGTCGGCGTCTTGGACGTGCGCGAGACGCCGGCAAGCACGATGTCCGCCTCCTCCCAATTCTCCCAGCCCACGCCATCGTCATGCGCGATGGTGAACTGGATCGCGTCGATGCGGGCGAAATAAGCCTCGTCCAGCACATGCTTGCGGCCTGGGCGGTTGCGCATCTCCTGCCCTAGCAGGTTCGACATGGCATCGGTCACGGCATCGAGTGGCGCCACGAAAGGGATGGCGAGCGCCCGGCAGCTCTTCTCCAGCGTCTTGCGCAAGGCCGGATTGGCGAGCGTGAAGAGCACCATGCCGGGATTGCGCACGATCTCCTCGATGATGCGCGCCAGATGCTGCTCGGAGCGCACCATCGGCCAGAAATGCCGCACGGTCTCCACATTCTCGAACTGGGCGATGGCCGCCTTGCCGATATGTTCGAGCGTCTCGCCAGTGGAATCGGAGAGGAGATGCAGGTTGAGGCGGCTCATGCGCACAACTCTGTGGGCAATCCGGGGATAATTCAAGGGAGAGCGCTGTGGATGAAACGGATCGCCGATTCCGCCCCCACTGACTCGATTTTCGCTCACTGCTCATCCACAGGCGCGGCCGGCCATCCACAGGCTGTGAATAACGGGAACGAGTGGAGACGACTCGCCCTGTCCCCGTCGCGCAGTCCTGCCCCTGCTGTTGGCAAAAGCGGGGCGAACGCATAATGCCCACGTTCCACGCCCCCAACAGACTCCAACAACCTAGAATCTAAGAGTCTATTAGAAGGATATGAGGCCCGGTGTCCGATCCCGTTTCGACCCGTCCCCTGCTCGCTACACTACGCGGCGAGCGTCCATCGGTTCCGCCGCTCTGGCTCATGCGCCAGGCCGGCCGCTATCTGCCGGAATATCGCGCGTTGCGGGCGCAAAAGGGCGGCTTTCTGGAGCTGTGCTACGATAGCGATGCGGCCTGCGAGGTCACGCTCCAGCCGATCCGCCGCTTCGGTTTCGACGGCGCCATTCTCTTCTCCGACATTCTGGTCGTGCCGCATGCGCTCGGACAAGACCTGTGGTTCGAGGCCGGCGAGGGGCCGCGCCTCGCCCCGCCGCTCGCCGGCGCCGATCTGGCCGGTCTGACGCCCGCGCCCACTCGGCTCGCCCCGGTGATCGAGACGGTCCGCAAGGTGAAGGCGGCGCTGCCCGCGCAGACGACTTTCCTCGGCTTTGCCGGCAGCCCCTGGACCGTCGCGACCTATATGGTGGCGGGCGCGGGCTCCAAGGATCATGGCGCGGCGCGGCGCCTCGCCTATCAGGACCCTGTCCGCTTCGGCGCGATCATCGCGGCGATTGTCGAGACCAGCGTGGATTATCTCTCGGCGCAGATCGAGGCCGGCGTCGATGCCGTGCAGCTCTTCGACAGCTGGGCCGGCTCGCTCAGCCCGCAGCAGTTCCGCCAATGGGTCATTGCGCCCAATGCGGCGATCGTGAAGGCACTGAAGGCCCGCCATCCCGAGACGCCGATCATCGGCTTCCCCAAGGGCGCGGGCGCCAAGCTCATCGATTATGCCGCGGGCACCGGCGTCGATGCGCTGGGCCTTGATGAGACGCTCGATCCGGTCTGGGCGGACCGCGAATTGCCAAGAGGCCTGCCCGTGCAGGGCAATCTCGATCCGCTCGCGCTCATCGCCGGGGGCGAGACGCTCGACCGCGCCGTCGATTCCATTCTCGAGGCGCTCTCCGGCCGCCCCCATATCTTCAACCTCGGCCATGGCATCCTGCCGGACACGCCCATTGAAAATGTCGAGCGGCTGGTCGATAGGGTGCGCGGCTCGGGGCGCTGATCGGCGCCTTCAAACATGAGGAGCGCGAGGCGGCCATGGATTTCCTTCCCGGCATCGGATTTCTGGGCGCGGCCTATATCTGGGTGCGTGCCGCCCATGTGATCTTCGTCATCTTCCTGATGGCGAGCCTGTTCATGATGCCGCGCTATTTCGTCTATCATCACCAGGCCGCGCCCGGCTCCGCCGAGGACAGGCTGTGGGTCGAGCGCGAGCTGCGTTTAAAGCGCATCATCATGAATCCCGCCATCGTCATGGTTTGGATATTGGGCCTGCTGCTCGCCTTCCACATCGGCGCGTGGAGTGACGGCTGGTTCCACGCCAAGCTTGCGCTGGTCCTCATCCTCTCGGCTTATCATGGCTGGTGCGTGGGCTATGCCAGGAAGCTGGCGCGGGGCGCGCGACCGATGAAGGAAAAGACGCTGCGCATGCTCAATGAGGTGCCGGCGCTGCTGGTGACGCTCATCGTCATTCTGGCGGTCGTGAAGCCGTTCTGAGCGGCCGGAAGAAGGGGGAGGTTCGATGAAAGCTGGTCTCGCAGCCGCATTGGCCGCCTTGTGGACGAGCGCGCCGGTGATCGCGCAGCCGCCGCAGGCCGTCGAGGATGACTTGCGCTGTGTGGCGGTTCTCTCGGCCCTGGCGAGCACATTGGAAGGTGAGCGGCAGATGCAGGTCGCCGCCGGCGTCATGTATTTCGTCGGCCATGTCGAGGGTCTTGCGCCGGGAATCGACCTCAAGGCCGAGCTGGGGCGCGTCGCCTCCGGCCTGAAACAGGCGGACATGGCGCCGCAAGGGCAGCGCTGCGGCGCGATCCTGATGGAGAAGGGCACGGCGCTTCAGCAGATCGGCAAGGAACTTGGCGGGCAGGGCGACTAGAGCATTTTCAAGTCAGATGGCTTCATCTGGCGACTTGCGAAAATGCGGAAAACAAAAGAAAATAGAGCATGTCTCGATTCAATCTGATCGGGACATGCTCTAGCCTGCCGCGCGGCATTCGCTCGAAATCGCTATTTCTTCGATTCCAAAGAATTGCGTCCCTCCCTCGACTGCCGCATGGGCCTCCATGATGCACAGCAAGGAGATCCCATCGATGAAACGCGTCCTGGTAACGGGCGGTGCCGGCGGCATCGGTCTTGCGATTGCGGCGCGCTTTCTGGCCGATGGGGACGCGGTTCTCGCCTGCGATGTTGACGCGGTGGCGCTCGATGAAGCCAAAGCGCGCTGTCCGGCGTTGCGCACCATGGCCTGCGACGTCTCCGATGCGGCGCAGGTGGATGCGCTGTTCGGGTCTGTCGCCCGCGATCTGGGCGGGCTCGACATTCTGGTCGCCAATGTCGGCATCGGCGGTCCCACCCAGCCGGTCGAAACCCTCTCTCCTGCTGATTGGCAGCGCGTCATGGACGTCAATCTCACCGGCACGTTCAATGTCGTGCGCCTGGGCATTCCCCTGGTCCGGGAGAGCCGCGGCACGATCATCATCATGTCCTCGGCGGCGGGCCGCCTGGGCTATCCCAATCGGGCGCCTTATGCCGTGTCCAAATGGGGTCTTGTCGGTCTCGCCAAGACCCTGTCGGCCGAGCTGGGGCCCGATGGCGTCAGCGTCAATGCAATCCTGCCCGGCGCCGTGGGCGGCGAGCGGTTCGATCGGGTGATTGCGGGGCGCGCCGCGCTCAGCGGGCGCTCGATCGAGGAGGAGATGATGGCCGGCTTCGCCAACCAGTCACTGAAGCAGGTCGTCGCGCCCGAGCATGTCGCCGATCTCGCCCATTTCCTCACGACGCCGGCGGGCCGCTCCATTTCCGGCGCGGCGCTCTCCATTGACGGGGATCTCCAGCGCGGTTGACCGCAGCGGTCGCGCAGCCCGCTTGACTTGGGCGCGGCCGCGTCATAAACCGACGAAGGTCCGCCGGAAAAGATCAAGCCCCGCGGCGATCTGGCGTTGATCGTTTCGATTGAGGCGCTGAAAGGAAGGATCTCGCAGTAAACGCCCGCTTCTCTGACGCGACGAGCGATGAGTTGTGTGTACTGCGATCCGAAGTCAAGTATTATTACGGTTTCATGATTCTGGACGTTGCTCATTTGGAAGAGTAGCGATTATACGTTTGAGTTGTGTT
>CBIMKI010000191.1:0-5479 GCA_966244395.1 uncultured Sphingobium sp.
CCATCTATTCGCGCCTGACCGGCGAGAGCCCCTTCTTCGACAGCCGCATCGCCTACATCGCGGAGACCGGCCCCAAGGACAAGCGCGTGAAGCGCCTCGCCATCATGGATTCCGATGGCGCCAATCACCGCTTCATCACCAACGGCCAGTCCATCGCGCTCACGCCCCGCTGGTCGCCCGACTACAAGTCGATCGCCTATGTGAGCTATATCGGCAAGACGGTGCGCATCTATGTCTATGATGTGGACCAGGGCCGGCAACGCGCACTCTACGAAACGAACCGTTCCATCTTCGCGCCGCGCTGGTCGCCGGACGGGCGCACCCTGCTCTTCTCCATGGCGAGCGGCGGCAATACGGACATCTACAAGATCTCCGCGAGCGGCGGATCGCCCACGCGCCTCACCGATTCGCCCGGCCTGGACGTGGGCGGCTCCTTCTCGCCGGACGGCCGCCAGATCGTGTTCGAGAGCGACCGATCGGGCGGACAGCAAATCTATGTCATGAACGCTGACGGCTCCAACCAGCGGCGCATCAGCTTCGGCGGCGGGCGCTACGCCACGCCGGAATGGAGCCCGCGCGGCGACCTCATCGCCTTCACGCGCATCGCCGGCAATTTCCGCATCGGCGTGATGACACCGGACGGCGGCGGCATGAACCTGCTCACCAATGGCTGTCAGGACGAAGCGCCGACCTGGTCGCCCAACGGGCGCGTGCTCCAGTTCTTTCGCACCTCGCCGGGGGCGCAGGGCAAATCGAGCATCTGGCAGGTGGACCTCACCGGCGTGAACGAGCGCCACATCCCCACGCCCGTGGACGGATCTGACCCGAGCTGGGGACCGCTTCTACCCTGAAAGTCGTATTGCAACCGGTCTTGACTTGCTGGACCGACACAGGAACCATCGAGAACCTGAAGACGAGGAGAAGACACATGCGGAAGACACCGATTTTGCTGCTGGTGGGCAGTGCCGCTCTCGCGCTTTCGGCCTGCTCCAAGAAGCAGCCCGAAACCCTGCCCCAGCCGCCCCAGAGCAGCGTGACGCCGACGCCCACGCCCACGGCGCCTCCGCCGGCGCAGCCCTCCGGCCCGCGCCCGGGCAGCCAGGCCGATTTCGTCGCCAGCGTCTCGGCGGATCGCATCTTCTTCGACACCGACAAGAGCGACGTGGACGCCGAAAGCCAGGCCGTGCTGCGCAGCCAGGCCCAGTGGCTGGCCCGCTATCCCCAGGTGCGCGCCACGATCGAAGGCCATGCCGACGAGCGCGGCACGCGCGAATATAATCTGGCGCTGGGCGAGCGCCGCGCCAATGCGGCCAAGAATTATCTGGTCTCGCTGGGCGTCGACGCCGGCCGCCTGACCACGATCAGCTATGGCAAGGAGCGCCCCGACGCGCTCGGCTCCGACGAGAGCGCCTGGGCGAAGAACCGCCGCGCGGTCTCCGTCGTCGTCGAATGAACGGCCGGGACGGCGCTGGCTGAGCCTGCGCCGTCCCGCCCCCTTCAAGGCCGAATCGGGCCTGCTGCCCGCCCGTGCCATCGCGCGGCACCGCCCCGCAGCGCGCCGCTGGCCCCTTCCCCATATCCCCGAAAAGCGTTTTTCCGCCGCTCCGCGCGCTATTCTCCGCGCGCGTCGGCTAAGCTTGCGCGACCGCCTGCCATGATATAATAATGATATCATAATTAAGGAGGGTGCCATGTCCGATACTGCTGCTGTCCCCGCCATGACCGTCAGCCGGGAAGTGCCCCGGCTCACGATGAGCGGCTATCCGATGCTGCTTTTCCTGCTCGGGCTGGTCGTCCTGTTCTTCTTCAGCATGGGTCAGGTACAGGCGATGCCCGTCTTCGGCCTTGTCGTGGTGGTGACGGGCCTGGTCTTCGTGCTCACACTGCTCGGCTTTTTCATGCTCCAGCCCAATCAGGTGGCGGCGATCAGCCTGTTCGGCCGCTATCTCGGCACCGAGCGCCGGGTCGGGCTGCATTGGGTCTGGCCGTGGATGGGCCGCAAGCGCGTCTCGGTGCGCGCGCAGAACCAGATCTCGGACAAGATCAAGGTCAACGACCTGCGCGGCAACCCCATAGAGATGGCGGCGCAGGTGGTCTGGCGCGTGCACGACTCCGCGCAGGCGCTCTATGACGTGGACGATTACAAGGCCTTCGCCACCGTGCAGATCGAGGCGGCCGTCCGCGCGATCGGCGCGCGCTACCCCTATGACGATTTCGAGCATGCCGAAGTGACGCTGCGCGGCAATCACGATCAGGTGGGCGACGAATTGCGCGTCGAGCTGGTTAAGCGGCTCGCGGTGGCGGGCATCACCGTCGACGAATGCGGCTTCACGCACCTTGCCTATGCGCCCGAGATTGCCGGGGCGATGCTCCGCCGCCAGCAGGCGGCGGCCGTGGTCGCCGCGCGCCAGACATTGGTGGAGGGCGCGGTCGGCATGGTCGAGATGGCGCTGGCCATGCTCTCGGAAAAGGAAGTGGTGGAGCTGGACGACGAGCGGCGCGCCGCGATGGTCTCCAATCTCATGGTGGTGCTGTGCGGCGAGCGCGACACCCAGCCGGTCGTCAATGCCGGCTCGCTCTATCAGTAAACGCAGACATGCTCTCCCCCGCGCGGGAGAGGACGATCGAACCGTGACCGAACGCAAATCCTTCCCGCTGCGGCTCGACCCGCTGCTGTTCGACGCTCTGGAACGGGCGGCGGCGGGCGACCTGCGCAGCGTGAATGCGCAGATCGAGATGCTGCTGCGCGAGGCGCTCGCCCGGCGCGGCATCAAGGTGGGCAGGAGCGAGGCGCCGAAACGCGGGCGGCCGGCCGGATCGAACCGAAGCAAAACGAACGAGGAGTGAGGGACCATGGCAAGAGGCAGTGACGGAACCGGCGAGCGACGCGATTTCCTGGCAGTGAAGGGCCGCTTCACGCTAAGCATCACGCCGCAGACGCCGCGCGGCTGGCTGCTGGGCGCGGCCTGGGTGGCCGCCATCATCCTGCCCTATATTCCGTTCTCGATCTGGAGCGCCTCGCTCGACGGCACGCCGCAGGAGCACTGGGTCGGCATCGCGGTGCTGCCGATGCTGCTGCTCACGGGCCTCATCATCGGGGCAATGATCCGCTGGACGCTGGCCCGCGCCGACATCGTCTCGCCCGAGGAGATGCGGGACCTGGTCCGCAGGCGGCGGCCCGACAAGCGCGGCTGACGCACCCGAAAACATATATGACGAGAAGGAGAGATGCCATGCAGGGGATGATGAGGACAGTCGCTTTCGCCTTCGCACTCTGGGCGGGGCTGGGCATGACGCAGGGCGCGATGGCACAGGCCGCGCCCGATCCGCTGGGCGACTGGCATGGCGCGCTCGCCACGCCGGCCGGCGAACTGATGCTCGTCATCTCGGTGAGCCGGGCCGAGGACGGATCGCTCAAGGCGGAGCTGGAAAGCCCGGACCAGGCGCCCGGCCGCAAGATTCCGGCAAGCGGCGTCAAGGCGCAGGGCGAACAGCTCAGCTTCGAGATCGCGCCGCTCGGCGCCAGCTTCAAGGGCCAGTGGGTCGCGGCGCGACAAGCCTGGCAGGGCACATTCACGCAGGGCGCGGACCTGCCGCTCACGCTGGAGAAGGGCCTGCCCCCCGCCAAGCCCGTGGTCGCGGGGCTGGACGGCACGTGGAACGGGACGATCACGCGCAACGGCGTCGCCCTGCGCATCGTGCTGCGCATCGCGACGAGCGAGCGGGGTACGAACGTGTCGCTGGATTCGCCCGACCAGTTGGCGAACGGCCTGCCGGTGCAGGACTTCACGCGCGAAGGGCAGGCCGTGCGCTTCCGCCTCGCCAGTGTCGGCGGGCGCTTCGAGGGTACGCTGTCCGCCGATCTCCAGACGCTTGCCGGAACCTGGAGCCAGGAGGGCTTCAGTGCGCCGCTCAGCCTCGCGCGCAGCCAGGCGAGCGCGCAGAACCAGCCGCCCCGCCGCCCGCAGACGCCGCAGCCGCCCTTTCCCTATGCGGCGCAAGAGGTGGCATTCGACAATCCGGCTGCGGCGGACGTGCATCTCGCCGGCACGCTGACGCTGCCGCAGGGCGCGGGGCCCTTCCCGGCCGCGATTCTCATCACCGGATCGGGCCAGCAGGACCGGGACGAAACGATCATGGGGCACAAGCCCTTCGCCGTCATCGCCGACCATCTGACGCGCCGGGGCATTGCCGTGCTGCGCGTCGACGACCGGGGCGTGGGTCAGTCCAGGGGCAGCGTCGCCACGGCCACATCGGCCGATTTCGCGACCGACGCCAATGCCGCCTTCGCCTATCTCAAGACCCGCAAGGAGATCCGCCCGGACGCCATCGGCTTCATCGGCCATAGCGAGGGCGGGATGATCGGCCCCATCGCCATGGCGGACAACAGGGACGCCGCGTTCCTGGTCATGATGGCGGGGCCGGGCACGGCGCTCGACCAGCTGCTGCTCACCCAGCGCCGCCTGATCGGCGCGACCATGGGCCTTAGCGAAGCGGAGATGAACCGGGCCGAGCCGGTGATGGCATCGCTGTTCAAGGCCATCGCCAGCGGCGAAACCTATGAGGAGGGGCGCGCGGCCGCCGAGGCGCTGCTGACGCCGGAGGCGATGAGCGCCATCGGCGCGCCCGCCGACACGGACAAGCGGCTCATCCTGGCGCAGCTCGGCACGCCCTGGTTCCGCTATTTCTTCCGCTACGATCCGGCCGCCAATCTGCGGCAGATCCATGTGCCGGTGCTGGCGCTCAACGGCAGTCTCGACCGGCAGGTGCCGCCCCGGGAAAATCTCGCTGCGATCCGGGCCGCGCTCAAGGACAACAAGGACGTGACGATCGTGGAGCTGCCGGGCCTCAACCATCTCTTCCAGACGGCGAAGACCGGCGCGGTCGGCGAATATGCGCAGATCGATGAAACCATCGCCCCGGTGGCGCTCGACCGCATGGCGGACTGGATCGACGCGCGCTTCGGCGGGACAGGAGAGCGGAAGTGAGCCGGAGGGATTGCCCGCGATGCCAGGGCCAGATGGCGCGGGGGCAGCTGATCGAGAACAAGGACGGCATGGCCTGCGCGACGAAATGGCTCGAAGGCGCGGGGGAGAAGGGCTGGTTCGGCCTCAAGCTGAAGGGGCGCAAGCAGCTTCCGGTCGTCACCTATCGCTGCGGCCGATGCGGCTTTCTGGAGAGCTACGCGCCGGAGTGAAGGGGCTGCGTGGTCATGCGGAGTAGGCAGCCGAGCATGAGCGGCAGTGCTCCTGCGCAGGCAGGAACCCAAGGCGTGAAGGCGCTTCCCCGGCGTGTGATCTTGGTTTGGGGCACGCGCTCATTGCGGTCGCGGCCCGTGGAGCGCTGGATTGCCGCACGGCTTTGCCGCTCGCAATGACATCCAGGGCAAGGCGATCACGCCCTGGGCTCCTGCCTGCGCAGGAGCCCTGCGTTGGGTGTGACGACGGCGTGCGCAATCCGACCCAAGCAGGCGCCGGAC
>CBIMKI010000192.1:0-5398 GCA_966244395.1 uncultured Sphingobium sp.
AGCCAGGCGCGCCGACCAAAGGCGCGCGCGGTGGAGGGCGCTGCGGTGGGCATGTCATTGGCCGGAGCGGCGGCAAGGTCGAGCTGGCCCACATCCTCGTCGAGCAGCACCGCCTCATGATAGGCGCGGGCATGAGCCTCGCTGGCCTCCAGCCAGGCAGTGAACGCCTCCCACTCGGCGAAGGCGGGATCGCGCTGACGGATCACCCAGTCCAGCGCGGCAGCCGCGACGGTCTTGTCATGCGTCATCGGACTGTCTCCTCGCGGCAAGCAGCGCAGCATAGACGCCGCGCAAGTCGCTTTCCACCGTGCTGAGGCTTACGCCCAGTTCCGCCGCGATCTGCTTCTGCGCTACGCCTTCGAGCCGGAAACGCCGGAAGCAGAGGGCCGCGCGGGCGCCCAGCCCGTCAATCACTGCGCTGTAGCGCGCGAGCTGCTGGCGCGCGATCAGCCGTTCCTCGGCCGTGGGTTCGTGGGAGCGCTCTTCCATGCCCTGCACGTCGGTCCAGGCCTGGTCGCGCAGCCGCGCCTGCCGGTCCGCGCGGGCGCGATCGATCATGAGATTGTTCGCAGCGCGATAGAGATAGGAGAGCGGATTGGCGATGGGGCCACTGGGCTGGGCGCGCACGCGCATCCAGAGTTCCTGCAACAAATCCTCCGCCGCATCTCCCGCGCCGTGCGCCTGGAGAAAGCGCAGGAGTTGCGCACGATGCGTCATGAGTATCGCGTCGATACCCTGCGCCGCGCTGGAGGCAGGCTCGCCATTCATTGCCCGATCGTCCCGGCTGTTCCGTCCCGATTTGCCGGCGTCCGTGCCCACGGATACCAGGTTACGCATCCCCTCGTCGCGCCGGGCATATACCGCCCGCCGGCCATGGCGCAAGCCGGGCGTGGCCGGTAGCGCGCGGCGCGGCGGCGGCCCGAGGCGGTTCACGGCGAGCATGGGCGCAGCATGCAGGAAAGCAAGAGGGAGCCCCCTACAGGGGGTGGGGATGAAACGGCTCCCCCTTGCTCCTGCACCGGCATCTTCAGAGGCCGATGCGAAGGCTGGCGCGCAGGGACATCGCCATGCGGCCTTGATTTTCCTCGGCGCCAAACTCGCCGCCGATCTGGAATCCGGCATTGCCGGCCATGCCGCGCACGCGACCGATCCAGCCGCTCTCGCGCGCCTCGGGCACCAGGGTGAAGGCCTGGCCGCCCGTGAAATGGGCGACGGTCTTGCCCAGTTCGCCCGAGACGATCTCGCGCCGGCCGGCTTCCAGCTCGATGCGCGACCAGCCTGCCCACTGGTCCTGGCCACCCCAGTTGAAGCCGACCACGCCGCTCGCCGTGACGGCCAGCTCATCGCTTTTGCGCGCCGCGACGGCGAGATTGAATGCGTCGCCCCCGCCCGTCTCGGTATAGGCCTTCTCGTTCAGCCGGTAATAATCGACGGAAATGACAGGCCGCAGCACCGTCCAGCGCGAGCCGAACTCGTAGGTCAGCATCGCCGAGCCCGAATAGAGCTTGGCGCTGCGATCGGACGAGGCAGTGAGCGAGACGGCCTCCTCGCCGTCATAGCCCTCGAAGCTGCGCGTGCCGGCGAGGTCCACATAAGCGAAGGAACCGCGCACATTGGCGCGCAGGCGGCCCTCGCGCAGGCGCCAGTAGCCGGCGACCTCATATTGGTTGGCGCGCACTTCGTTGGCCGATCCCTTGTCGCGATTGTTGCTCCACAGATAAGCGAGCGAGGCGCCGAAATTGCCGACATCGGTCTTCACTTCCGCGCCGCCGCCGAATGACCAGCCGGTGACGTCATAGCCCGCCGTGTCGCCGATCGCCTTGGAGAGCGTCCAATATTGCTGGTTGATCCAGTAGCCCCAGCGGCCCTCGTCCTTGAACGGCCCCTTGGGATCCTCCAGCATCCGCGCCAGCGTGCGCGAACCCATAGTGACCGCAGCGAAGGTGCCCCCGGCATGGTCGGGCAGCATCTGGCGCAACGTCGCGCTGAAGGCCTCCTGGCTGGTCACATTGAGGAAGGCGGCGGCCACGTCCTCATCCTTGCCGAGCGCGGCATAGACAGGATCGAAGGCGATCGCCTCCGAGCCGTTCAGACCCAACTCGCTCTTGGTCTTGCGCGCGACGGCGACGGTGAGATCGTTCGCGCCCGCGTTCAGCGTCGCCTTGTAGAGGAAGGGCACGGCGACGGACTCGGCCGTCACATTGCCGGCGCCAGTCAGCGTGCCCGCCGTCAGGACCAGGTGATTGCCCTCGGCCTTCGCGATGTCGGTCACCTGAAGCGCCAGCTTGGAATCTGCGGCAAAGCTCGCGGTGCCGGTCACGGTGAGCAGCGCGGTCGTATTGCCCGCCTCGCCAAGCGAAACGGCGAGAACGCCCTTATCCGTCATGTTGAGGCTGGCGATCCGCGAGGACTGGGTGACGCGGAGCCCGCCACCGGCGACCGTGACGGCGAGATTGTCCGAATTGGCGAAATTGCCGTTGAACACGCTGCTGCCGCCAATGGAGAGCGTGCCCGCGCCGCCGCCGAAATCGGCCGTGCCCTTGAAGACCGCGGTGCCGCTCATCGCCATGACGGACGAGCCGCTGTCGAACATCAGCTTGCCGTCATAGACCGCGTCGCCCGAGAGCTTGAGCGTGTCGTTGCCCGCGCCGAAGCTGGTGACGCCGGTCACCGTGCCGTCCGCCACGTCGAACGTGTCGTCGCCCGCGCCCAGCAGGATATTGCCGGTGATGGCCGGGGCCGCGAAACCACTGGCGACAACCGTCTGTTTGACGGTGACGCCAGCGGCGGCGCCGGACAGGTCGATTGCGAGATTGCGACCCGAATCGGCCGTGGCGCCTGTCGCCGAGATGGTCCCGCTGTTTTCGACGAGCGTGACCGTTCCCGAGCGATCCTGGATGGCGACCGCTGTGCCGTCTGCGGCACTGGCGGTCGCTGTGATCTTGCCGGCATTGGAGATGGTCGGCACCGATGCGCCGGCCGCAATGTCGATGGCGGTCGATGCCGTGCCGGCCGTCTTGCTGCCACTTGCCTCGACCGTGCCGGAAACGTAGATCTTCGGCATGGAAGCGCCCGCGCCGACGAAGAGCGCCGTGGCGGAGGCATTGTTGGCGACTGCGCTCACCGAGCCGGAGACGGCGATGCCGCCGGCGATCTGCACGTCGCCGCCAAGGCCGCCGATCTGAAGACCCCGCGCCGTCACGCCATTATAGACGCCGACGCCCTGCACCGTGCCCTCGATGATGAGGCCATAGCCCGTGCCGGTGCCGGGGACCGCGCCGATGGCAATCTCGTCACCGACGGCACCGATACGCATGGCCGGGGCGGCGCCGTAGGAACGCACGGCGGCCGAGCCTTCCTTGCTGTCCTCGATGCCGTCCTTGTCCTCGTCATTGTCCGTGGTGCTGGCATCCTTGGGCGGGATGGCGAGGATGATGCCGCCCGCGACATTGCCTTCCACGATCAGGGCCGAGCCGCCCTGGAGCAGGTCGTCCGCCTCCAGCTTGGAAGGATCGCTGGGCGCGGTGGTGAGACGATAGCCCGTGGAACTGAGGCCGCCCTGCACCGTCAGCGTGCCGCCGATGTCGCCGCGCAGATGGACGCCGACGGCATCGAGGCCCGTCGCCGTGACGGCGCCCGCAACGCGGACATTGCCCGAGACGTCCTGTAGCTCGATGCCGCGCGCGCGGTCGCCGACCACGGCGGTCGAACCGTCATGCGTGAAAGTGCCCGTCAGCGGGCCGTTGACGAGGATGCCCCAGCTGTCGTTGCCCTTGACCGCGATCTGCCCGCTGTTCGAGATCGCGCCGCTATAGGCGCCGCCCACCGCAATGCCATAGCGATTGGTGCCGAGCGCCATGGCGCCGTCGAGATCGCCGTCATTGTCCGTGTCCGTGGCGGTATAGGTCTCGCCGACAGTGATGGTGCCGCTGTTATCGATGCCGCCGGACGTACCGCTCTGCGCGAAGATGCCGGTCGAATCGTTCGCATTGGTGATCTTGATGGTGCCGGCGTTCGTCACCTTGTTGGCGCTGTCGACCGTCACGGCGGTGGCGGGCGCGGTGAGTTCTATGCCGCCATCGGCCGTGATCTTGATATCGTCGGCCGCACCCTGCTTGATCGTGGAGGTGCGGACCGGGGCCGTCTGCTTGGTGGAGATGCTGGTCTCCGCATGAGCAGCCGTGGCGAAGCAGAGGCAGCAGGTGGACGCGAGCAGGATCTTACGCATGGAACTCCCCGAACTTTGATGTGCCGCGCCGTGGACAGGCGCGTTCGACCATCAAGACGGAGACGTCCGCGCCCGGCCTTGGCGCGGACGTCCATTTTTGCGCCGGCCTTCTTCAGGCTTCGCTTTCCGGCTTCGTCCGCCCGAAGAGCGCGAACAAGGCGGGCAGCACCAGCAGCGTCAGCAGCGTCGCGGAGACGAGACCGCCGATCACGACCGTCGCCAGCGGCTTCTGCACTTCCGCCCCCGCCCCGCGCGCCAGCGCCATGGGCACGAAGCCCAGCGAAGCGACCAGCGCCGTCATCACCACCGGGCGCAGCCGCAGCAGCGCGCCCTGCCGCGCCGCCTCCGCCGCAGCGAGGCCAGTGCGAGCCAGCGCGCGGATCGCGCTCAGCATGACGAGGCCGTTGAGCACCGCGATGCCACAAAGCGCGATGAACCCCGCCGCCGCCGAGATGGAGAAAGGCATGCCCCGCAGCCACAGCGCCGCCGCTCCGCCGACCAGCGCGAGCGGCACGCCGGTGAAGACGATGGCCATGTCCCGCACATTGCCGAGCGCGGCGTAGAGCAGCAGCAGGATGCCCGCGAGGCAGAGCGGCACCACCAGCATGAGCCGATCGCGCGCCGAGGCGAGATTCTCATATTGCCCGCCCCATTCCAGATGGAGCCCGGCCGGCAGCCGCACGTCCGCCGCGATCCGATCACGCGCGTCCTCGACCACGCCCGCCACGTCGCGCCCGCGCACATTGGCCTGCACCACGATACGGCGCTTGCCGTTCTCCCGGCTCACCTGATTGGGCCCGTCGCGCACGGCGATGTCCGCCACGCTGGCAAGCGGCACAAACTGGCCACTGGGGAGCGGTACGGGCACTTGCGCCAGCGCCTCGGGATCGCTCCGCGCCGTCTCATCGAGCCGGATGGTGACGGGGAAGCGCCGGTCGCCCTCGAAGATGAGGCCTACGTCCCGCCCGCCGATAGCCGCCGCGACGACATCCTGCACCGCGCCCGCGCTGAGACCCAGCCGGGCGAGCGCATCCCGTCGCGGCCTGATGTCGAGCATGGGCAGACCCTCCACCTGCTCGACGCGGATGTCCGTGGCACCCGGCGTCGCGCGCAGGACCGCCGCGATGCGATCGGCCGTCTCGACCATGGCGGCGGGATCGTCGCCGAAGA
>CBIMKI010000193.1:0-5394 GCA_966244395.1 uncultured Sphingobium sp.
CCAAGAATGTGCGCATGATTACCGAGCGGCAGAGCCATGTCCATGTCTCGGGCCATCCCGGCCGTCCTGAACTGAAGGCCATGTATGGCTGGATCCGGCCCGAGATTCTCGTGCCCGTTCATGGCGAGCTGCGGCACATGGCCGAGCAGGCGCGCTTCGGCCATGCCAATGGCATTCGCCGCAATATCGTCCAGCAGAATGGCGATGTGGTGCGGCTCGCGCCCGATGGGCCGGAGAAGATCAGCGAAGTGCAGGCCGGCCGCCTCGTGCTGGATGGCGATGTCATCCTGCCGGCGGACGGCCCGACCATGAACGAGCGGCGCAAGCTCCTCCAGCACGGCCATATGAGCGTTGGCTTCGGGCTCGATCGCAAGGGGCAGATGGTCGGCAGCGCGGACATCCGCATGAAGGGCGTGCCGGTCGAGGAGGATCGGGAGACCTTTCTGGCAGCCGCGCAGGACGCCCTGGCGCGCGCGCTGTGCACGACGAGCCGCAAGGGCGATCTGGAAGGGGTCCGCGAAGTGGCGCGTCTTGCCGTGCGGCGGGTCGCGAACGACTGGACCGGCAAGAAGCCCGTCGTCGACGTGACGATCGTGCAGCTTTAGAGGGCGGGTCACTTCATGCTGAAGCGTTCGTCATTGCGGGGCCGGCTCAGCCGGACGAAGCCGTTCACGGGCGGCACAGGGCCGGGCCGGATTGCCGCGGGACTTTGTCGTTGCTCGCAATGACGCTTGCCATCACGGAGCGACCGACATGAAGCCCACCACCATCGCGGCCATCTATTTCCTTTTCTGGTTCATCAGCCTTTTCCTCGTCTTGCCCTTCGGTGTTCGCACCACGGAGGAGGAAGGCGGCGAGCTGGTGCCGGGCCAGGCAGAGAGTGCGCCGCATCACTTCAACGTCTGGCGGATGATCCTGCGGACATCGCTCCTGTCGGCCGCCTTCTTCGCGCTCTTCTATCTCAACTACATGTTCGGATGGATCACGCCGGAGAGCTTCCACGGAATCATCGGTACGCCAGATCACCTGTTGAAATAAAAGGAAATATCAGGCGTTCAGTCGCTCACTGGCTTGGGCAAGGGCGACATAGAGCTTGCCCAGGTCGGACGAGAGCATGGTGACCGCCAGCGCACTGCCGTCGCGCGCGTCGAGCACGCTCTTCAGCAATGTCTCGAAATCGTGGACATAGCGGTTCACATGTTCGGCGAAGTCTGCGTCTTCGCGGTAGATGGTGCGGATGGCGCGTGCCTCGGTGCGGCCCAGCATGCGCACGGCGCGGCGCGCGAAGATGCCCTGGTCGCCCTTGAGATAGGCCGCCCATTCCGTCTGGCTGATGTCGTGGCCCAGCCATTTGGAGACGTCGATGGCGCGGCTGTTCAGCATCTCGATCAGCTCGCCCGAGCGCTTGGTGAGCAACTCGCGATCCTGTGCCTGCGCTTCCTTCGCCGTCGCGGCCAGGCGGCGCTCCAGCGCGTCGCTGCCTGAATGGAGCGCATTGAGCTGAGCGTCGAGCGTGGCGGCGGTGTCCCTGGCGGCTCGCATCGCCTGGTCGGCTGCATCGGTGAGGCGCGCAAGCTGCTGGTCCACCGTCTGGGCGACCGCGGCCTGCACCGCTTCGCTGCCGGCATCGCCCAGGCGCGCGGCGGCCTGCGGAATGACGGCCATGATTGCATCATGCGCCTTGCCGGCGGCGGCGTCCGCCGTCTCGCGCACGCGCACCAGGGCCTCGACCATTTGCGGGCCGGCCTTGTCGCTGAGCGTCGCGAGTCGTTCGCCTGAGGCGGCAATGGCATCGGCGAGCGCGGCGATCTGGGTCTGCTGGTCGGCGAGGGCGGCTTGCGCGCGCGCCAGGGCCGCGTCGAGCTGGGCCGCATGGCCGGCGGACATCTTGCTCGTCTCTTCCATATGGCCGGAGACCGAATTGGCGACGGCCTCGATCGTCTCGATGCCGGGCACGGCGTCGGCGATCTTCTGGCGCATGGCCGCGATCCGTTCCTCCACCCGCCCGATCGCGCCCGGCACGCTCTCGTCCAGCTCGCGAACGCCCGAATCGAGCGCCACCAGCAGTGCCTCGGCCCGCTTGATGAGCTGCTCAGAGGACTCATCGCCCACCGCCAGCGCATCGGTGAGGCGCCGCGTCTCGCCGGAGAGCTGCATCATCGCCGTGCCCAGCCGCTCGGTTCGCCCGATGGTCGATTTCTCCAGCGCGTCGAACTGGTCGGCCAGCTTCTGCGCGCCGCCGGCCGCCGCTTCCAGCCAGGCCGAGCCCTTGTCGGCCTGTTCCGCGATGCGCCCGTCGATCATGTCCAGCGTTTCCTCGATGGCGCGGCAATGCTGGCGGAACCGGTCGAGCGACTGCTGCCCGGCCCGCTCGATGCCGGCGGCGCTGCGATCCACCAGCCCGGCGAGGGCGTTGTTCTGCGTCTCGATCCGCGCTTCGGTCGCGTCGAGCACGGTCTTCACCCGGTCGAGCGTGAAGTCGATCCGCGCGGAGCTGAGTTCGGAAAGGCCGGCTAGTTCCTCGCCCGCCGTCCGGGCGCCGTCGCGCATCGTCGCCAGCCGCTCGTTGAGGCTGTCGCAGGCCGCCACGAGCTGGTCGCGCGTCTCACTCGCCGCCATGCCGGCGTCCTTGAGCCGGGCTTCGAGATAGGTGCTGCGTTCGCGCAGTTCCACGCCCAGGCAGGCCAGCGTCTCGGTGAGGTCGGCAAGGCGCATCTCCAGCCGGGGCGCGGCCTCGTCGAAGCTGTTCATGCGGTCGGTGAGCGCGCTCAGCGTCTTGACCGACGCCGCCGTCGTCTGCGCCAGCGCGTCGCCGCGCTGGGTCAGGCCGGCCACGGCTTCGTGCAGCGCCGCCGCCGATCGGTCGGCCGCCGCCGCATAGGCCTTGGTCTGGCTCAGAATCTGGGCATGGGCATCGGCAATGCGCGCGGCAGCCTGCGCCGCCTGGTTCGCGGCGTTGCGGGCATCCTCGCCGCTCAGCCTCTGTCCGCCACTGTCATTGTCCCAATGGCCCGCCAGCATCATCACGAAGATGGCGAGCGCCACCACCAGCAGGAGCGGCACGGAAAGTCGACTGGCGATCTCCAGGAACGGCGCCAGGCGAACGCCGAAGGCGGGGTCCGCGAAGCCCCAGGCGACGACGGCGAACCAGCCGAGGGCGGCCAGGCCCAGCAGGCCGCGCACGAGCCAGGTCCCCCAGCGCACGCGCTCTGCGGGTTCTTCCTCATCTGCCGCTGCATCCGCGCCGTCCGGTTCGATTCGGGCGGCAATGGCGGCGTCGCTCCAGTCCGCGTCGCGGTCGCGCGGCCGGGTTGTCCATGATTGGCTCATGTGCGCCGGCTCCCCTTCAATGCCGTTAGTGCCGTGCTTGTCGTTCGGCAGCGGGAAAATAGTCTCTCCGCCTGCGAATGAACATCCTTAAACGGTTAACCGGTTCTGGAAAGACCCCTTTTTTACAGCTCGTTTACGGTAAGGCGCGTAGACGAGGCCAATGGCTTATGATCCCGGAAATCTACAGGCGGCGCTGTCGGCGGCGGTGGGCTCGGATCTTGCGCTGATCGCGGATCTGCGCCGCGCCTTCATCGAGAGTGCAGAGCGGCAGCTGGATCTTCTGGCCCGGTCGCGCTGCGATGCCAACTGGATCATGGCGGGGCTGCGCCTCAAGGGATTGTGCGCCAGCTTCGGCGTCACCGATGTGATGGCGCTGGCTGATCGCGCGCTGGACGGCGCGCCCGGCGATCCGGTGGTGCTGCGCGAGCTTGGCGCGGCCTTGGCCGATATCGCCAAGGAAAACTGAGTAAATCCAGCCTGTTGAACGGTTCGGCGTGATGGCGCTTGCCAAGCCCGGCCGCGCTCGCCACTGTCCGCCCATGCTCGAGACCAGAATTTGAAGGACCGCTGACCTCGTGCGGCTCGTCGTCCTGCTCAGCGTGCGTGTGCCGGCCGCCGGCGCATCGGCCGGTGCCTTCGCGCCCGATGCCGTGCGGATCGGCGTGCATCTTCCCGTCGAGCATCAGGCCCGGCAGGCCCTGCTGGCCGGCGCGGACCAGATCCTCGTGCGCAGCGATCTGCCGACGCCCGACGTCTCGCGCGCCATCGACCGGCTCGCGCGGGAGAGCGGCGTTCCGGTGCTGCTCGCCGGCGATGGTCCTGATCTCGCGCGGCGGATCGAGCGGGACGACCGCGTCCTCATGCTCGGCACGCAGATGATCGTGCCGCAGGCGGCGCTGGAGGCGCTGGCCGATGCGCCCATGCCCGCATTGCTCGTCACGCCCACCGAGACCGCCACGGCCCATTTCGAGCGGATCGACGGCACGCATGTCTGGGCGGGTGGCGTGATTTTCTCCGGCGAGATGCTGCTCGATACGGTCGACATGCTGGGCGAGTGGGATCTGGAGCTGACCCTGCTGCGCCGCGCCGTCCAGCAAGGCGCGCGGCGGATCGAGCTGCCTGTCGAGTCCGTGACCGCCGGGGAGCTGGTGCGGGTCGAGGGCCGGATCGATGCCGACCGCGTTCTGGCGGCCCTCTCGCGCGGCGGTTTCGCCGACGAGGCCCGGCAGGATGCGCTCTCCATGCTGATGGCGCCGGTCGCCCGGCGGCTCGTCGGCATGTTGATGCGGTTCGAGGTCAATCCCGATCATCTGGCCTGGGCGTCCGGCATGCTGGCCATTTTCGGCCTTGCCGTGGCCAGCGCGGGCTGGCCGGTCATTGCGCTCGTCCTCGCCTTGCTTGCCGAGAGTGCGCTGGGGCTTCATCGGGGGTGCGGCGAGATCATGCTGCGCCGCGAGGCGCCGCTCTGGCTGCGCGTGCTCGTGCAGGGCGCGGGATTGGGCGTGCTGGCGGTGATCGGCGGGCGCCTGGCGGAGGGCGGGGGGCTGGCCCTGCTCGGCGTCGCGCTGCCGCTCGCGCTCATTGCCGTCCAGACCGTCGCGGATCGCCGCGCACCCCCTCTGCTGCTTACTGGCCGTGCTCGTCTCTGGACCCGGCTCACGCCCGCCATGGCGGGCGTGGCCGCCCTTGCCGGCGCACTGGTCGCCCGTCCGCTCGAAGCCTTTATCCTCATCGGACTGTGCACTTTTGGGACAGTCGCCGCGCGGCTTCTTGCGGGTGCGCAGAAGAGGATTTAGGCGATCTTAAAGAGTGAATGGCTAGTGGGAGGCCATGGTAAACGGCTATGGGACTGGAGCGGACCGCTCTCCCGTACGGGAGGGTCGCGCTCGGGCACGCCTTGCGTGGTGCCTGGGTGAGGGCCTTCGCCACCATGCCGATCTTGCCCTCTTCGCCGACGCCGCGCCTTCGCGCTGGAGCGACGCGCTGATCGCCGAAACCCGTTTTCATCTCTCCGGCACATTGAACGCGCTTGAGATGGCGATCCGTCTGGAAGTGTCGGAAGGC
>CBIMKI010000194.1:0-5389 GCA_966244395.1 uncultured Sphingobium sp.
AAGTGGACTGGTCCGACCGTGCGTGCCGCCAGGCCTTCTTGACCCAGGTGGTGACCGCCGCCCGGCGCTTGTTGACGCTCGCGGCGGAGCGCCTCCCGACCCTGGGTCCCGGCGCGGCGGGGGCGGTCCGCACGGAGAGCGACCTGCTCCCCTGGCGCGCGGCGCGCGGGGCGGCGGGGCGGATGCCGCCCAACGGCTTCCCGCGCGACAACCGATTCGGATAGAAACGGTTGTTCGGAATGGCCAAATACCGGCCTTCGCACCGCTGTTAGCGCTCTCATTCGTGGAATAACGTTAGTTTAGCCTTCGTTTACCATGGAGCGACTATGCCGGTCGCATGACAGCCCGCGCAAAAAGCAGCGCCGATGATTCTGCGCCCATGACCGCTCGCTCGGTCAGGGGGTCGGCTGGCCGGCGCATCGGCGCGCATCCGGGCGCGCCGGCGGGCGGATATGCGGCATTGCTGCGGGCGCTCCCTTATCCGGCGGCCTTGCTCCACCAGCAGTCCGGCGCCATCGAGATTCTCGCGGAAAACGAGGAGTTCGGCCACTTTTTCCAGGAAATGGAAAGTGCCCAGCCACTCATCGAGCGGCGTATGAGCCGGCAATTCGACTGGCGCGAGCGCGCGGACGCTATGTTCGCCGCGCGTCGCCCGTCCGACCGATTCGAGATCGAATTTCAAGGCCAGCTGGGCGCCCGCGTCTATAGCTGCTCGCTCACCTGGGTCGAAGGCGACGAGGGCAGCGAATCGCTTCTCCTGCTCGCAGCGACGGATCGGACCAGCGAGCGCAAGGCGGAAAGCACGCTCCGCAAGGAGCTTCTGACCGACAGCCTCACCTCGCTGCCCAACCGAATCGGCTTCGTCGAGCAGATCGAGTGCCAGCTCGACGAGCAGGAGACCGAGCAGGGCCGGTCCAACTATGCCGTCATTGCGCTCGATCTCGTCCGCTTCAGCCGCATCAACGAATCGCTGGGCGCCATGGCGGGGGACGAGCTTATCATCACCGTCGCGCGGCGCGTGAAGTCGGTGCTGCGGGCAGGCGACATATTGGCGCGCATTGGCGGCAACGAGTTTGCGATCTTCGCCCATGTGGGCCACGGACTGTCCGAGGTGCTCCAGATCGCCGAGCGCGTGCGCAAGGCCTTCGAATCGCCCATCCGGCTTTCGACCTATCTTATCAGCGTCGAAGTCGCCGTCGGCTGCGCGCTGGCGCAGGAGGCCGATGGCGATGCGGAAAACCTGCTCCGTCAGGCACAGGCGGCGGTCAAGCGCGCCAAGCACTCCGGTGCGCTCGAAGTCTATCGCGCCCATGTGCTTCGCGAGGCGCTGAAGCGCTTCACGCTCGAGAATCGCCTGCGCGAGGCCATTGACGCCGGTGCGCTGGAACTCGCCTTCCAGCCGCTCATCAATCTGCAGGACGGATCGGTCAAAGGCTTTGAGGCGCTCTCCCGCTGGAACGACCCGGTATTGGGCCATGTCTCCCCGGCCGAGTTCATCCCGGTCGCCGAGGAATCGGGCCTGATCGTCCCGCTCGGCCGCTGGGCGCTGTGCGAATGCACGCAGATGCTCGCCGAATGGGACCGCCGTCACGGCGAAGAGCTGCCCATCACCATGAACGTCAATCTCTCGCCGGTGCAGATGGTGCGCGACAATGTGCCCCGCGCGGTCGAGGAAGCGCTGCGCTACTCGGGCATTGACGGCAAGCGGCTCACCATCGAACTCACCGAGAGCGCGCTCATCAGCGATCCCGACAAGACCCGCCAGCTCCTCGCCGCGCTGCAGGCCATGGACGTGACCGTCGCCATGGACGATTTCGGCACCGGCTTTTCCAATCTCGCCAGCCTCCAGGCGCTGCCGATCGACGTGCTCAAGATCGACCGCAGCTTCGTCAAGGACATGATCGGCGATCGCGACAAGATTGCCCTTATCAAGGCGATCATCAGCCTCGCCGGCGCGCTCGGCATGAAGACCACGGCCGAGGGCATCGAGGAAAAGGCCATGGCGGTCGAGCTTGCCAATCTCGGCTGCCATTTCGGCCAGGGCTATTTCTTCGCCCGCCCGCTGACGCCAGCCGACGCCTTCAGCTACTGGCTCGCGCGCAGCAGGGAGACGAGGATCTGATCGGCCAGTGCGCGCGTCTCGACCTCGTCCGGGAAGCCCGCCGCGATCCACTGCCGCTCCAGCTCTTGCAGAGCCTGCGCGACCCGCGGCCCTGCCGTCAGGCCCATCGCAATGAGATCGCCGCCCGACAGCGGCAGCCGGGGCGCTTCCCAATCCGTCAGCCGTGACGCAACATCGGGCGTGAAGGCGCGTCCGAGCAGGATGCGGTCCAGTGCCGCCGGCACCCCGGTGCGATAGGCCAGCGCCTCGGGCGTCGTGGCGTCCTGCGGCCGGAGCGCCGCCTGCATGCGGCCGCGCATCTTGTTTGATAGGCGCAGCCGCGCGCCGACCTGATCGGCGGTCGTGGCGTCCTGTGGCAGCAGGGCGAGCAGCCGGCGCATCGGATCGGGCGGGGTGCCGCTTTCCCGCTCGATCGCGGCGAGGGCGCGCAGGGCCGCGATGCCGTCCATTCCGATTTCCGGCACCACCGCTGCGAGAATGCCGTCCTCGACCATGGCGGCCACCACCGCCGACGGATCCGGCAGGACCAGCAGCTTCAAAAGCTCGTCCGCGATGCGCTCGCGCGAGAGCGCCATGAGGCTGGCGGCGCTCGCCACGCAGGCCCGATAATCCGGCGCGTCACGCTCGACCGTGCCGAAGCGCGCCGTGAAACGGAAATAGCGCAGGATACGCAAATGATCCTCGGCAATGCGCGCCAGCGGGTCGCCGATGAAGCGTACCCGCCCGGCGGCGAGGTCCGCCAGGCCGCCGAAATAGTCGAAGATCTCGCCCGTGGCGGGGTCGGCATAGAGCGCGTTCATGGTGAAGTCGCGCCGCGCCGCGTCGTCGCGCCAGTTGGTGCCGAAGGCCACGGTGGCCCGCCGGCCGTCGGTCGAGACGTCGCGCCGCAGCGTGGTGACCTCGACCGGCCGCCCCTCCACCACGGCTGTCACCGTGCCATGGGCAAGGCCGGTCGGCACCGCCTTGAAGCCTGCTGCCTTGATCCGCTCCATGACGGCGTCCGGTTCGTGCAGCGTGGCGATGTCGACGTCCTGCACGGCGATTCCCAGCAGGCCGTCGCGCACGGCGCCGCCCACGAAGCGCGCCTCGCCGCAGTCCGCGCCCAGCGCGGTGCAGAGCCGGGCGAGGGCAGGCGCGGCGCGCCATGTCGACTCCGGCAGCCGGTCGGGCAGTGGCCCCGTCGCGGTCGCGCTCACCTCATCCCTCCTGCCGCTTCGATCCGCCGGGCGAGATTGACGAGGATGGCCGCCGTCACGCCCCAGATCCGCCGTTCCTGCCAGAGATATTCGTAGTAACTGCGCCGGCTTCCTTCCCAGTCGACGGTCTTGAGCGCGCGATTGGCGCCATCGAGCAGATAGTCGAGCGGCACTTCGAAGATCGCCTCCACTTCGCCGTCGCGCGGGCGCAGCGGCAGGTCCGGCGGCACGATGCCCACCACCGGATCGATCGCAAAGCCCGTTCCGGTGCGGAAGAGGTCGGATCGGCCGATGACGTCCACCTGGCCGGGCGGCAGCGCGATCTCCTCCTCCGCCTCGCGCAGCGCCGCCGCGATCGCGTCCACATCGCCGGGGTCGACTCGGCCGCCGGGAAAAGCGACCTGGCCGCTATGCTGGCGCAGGCCCGCATGGCGCTGCGTCAGAAGCAGGCCGGGATTCGCGCGATCCGTAACGGCAACGAGGACTGCGGCGGGTGTGAAGGGGCCATCCGGCATGGGCCGGTCCGCGTAGAGGAAGACGTCCTGCGTCTGCGGCTGGCCCAGTTCCGGCGCCAGCGCGGCGGAAAGGCCGCTGCGCAGCTTCATGCGCGGACGCTTGCAACAGGAAGGACGAAGCAGACGCTCATGCGGCCATCGCATAAGGCGCGCGGACGGTCTTGGCAAAGGGCCGGTTTGGTGCGTCGCGTCGCGTGCCGGACGGCGTGCTATCCGGCGCGCCGCAGGGATGGCGCGGACAGGCGCGGGCCGAGCAGGCCTTGCGCCGGCACGACGGCGCCTTCCGGCAGGCGCGCGAGCAGGCGGTGGCGCTCGACGGGGCCGGGCGCTTCCCATCCGCCGGTCGCCTCCGCCGAGAAGCTCCAGAAACGGCCATAATATTCCGGATCGCCGATCATCATGAGGCGCGGCCGCGCGGCGGGCTCCATGGCGTCGGCGGTGGCGATGAGATGATCCATCAGCAGCCGGCCGATGCCGTGGCCCTGCATGTCCGGCGTGACCGCGACGGGGCCGACCATGACCAGCGGCGCCTGCGCCCCCTCCGGCCCGGTGAGCGCCACCGGCCAGCTCTGCAGCACGCCGGCCAGCGCGCCCGCCTCGTCACGCGCGGCGAAGGAGAAGTCCGTCAGCCAGGCCATGCCCCGGCGGATACGATAGGCGGTGCGGCCATGCCGGTCCGGGCCGAAGGCGGCGTCGAGCAGCGCGGCGATGGCCGTGTCGGACGTGCCCGCTAGCCTGTCGATCCCTGTCCATGCCGTGCCAGTCACCGCTTGCCGTTCCGTTTCCAAGCGGGCAATAGCGCCCAAGGCGGCGGCCTTTAGCGGCTGCTGTCCAAATGAAAAGGATTTTCGAGGGCCCGATGACGCAATTTGAGGCAGGCCTGGCCGCGGTCGCGGCGATGGACGACATTCTGGTGCTCGAGATCGAGGATCTGGAAGTGGATGTGCTGACCGGCATCTACTCTGAGGAGACGCACCTGCCCCAGCCGCTGCGCATCAGCGTGCGCGTGCTGCTGGACATCGCGCCGCATTACGGGCCGGACACGCCGCTCGAGGCCTCCAAGAACTATATGGACCTCAAGCACGCCGCGACCGGCGCGATCACGCAGGGCCAGCATTTCACGCTGATCGAGGCCGTGGCCGACCATATCATCGAGACGGTGTTCCTCCAGGACAGCAAGGCGAGGCATGTGACCGTCAAGATCGTCAAGCTCGCGCTCTCCGAGCGGCATGAGAAGATCGGCATCACGCTCTCGCGCTGGCGCAAGTAGCGGCGGCGATGACGCTCGAAGCGCATGCTCCTGCCTTCGCAGGCGCACTGCCGGCGTGTGTGACGTAAGGCCAGCGATGCGATCCCAAGGTGCCGGACGTCCATCTGGCCTTTTCGCCTCGCCTCCCCTAAAGCGCCGACCATGCATTTTCTCGACCAGGCCAAGATCTATATCCGCTCCGGCACCGGGGGGCCGGGCGCCGTCAGCTTCCGGCGCGAGAAATATATCGAATATTGCGGGCCCGACGGCGGTGATGGCGGCAAGGGCGGCGACATCGTCTTCGAGG
>CBIMKI010000195.1:0-5387 GCA_966244395.1 uncultured Sphingobium sp.
CAGCCACGACCTTGACCGCGAGCTGGCGCTTGCCGAACAGGCAGCTCTCCGGATCGGCGAGATTGCCGTGCTCGAAGAAGGGAATGAAGTCCTTCCACGGCTCGGGGCGGTCGGGCCGCGTCTCGCTGAGCGGCACGGGGCCGCCGGGCGTCTGCACCAGCACCACGACCGCCGCCCAGAGATAGGCCGAATAATAGCGCGAGGGATATGCGCGATGATCGATGGAGATGCGCCCGCGCTGGGCACTGCGCTGCTCGACATCGCCCTCGACCGCATTGGTCCGCACGATCTCGGAGACGAACAGCACCGGCCGCTCGTCCTGCGACCCGCCCCAGCTTTTGAGCGCGGCATGGGGCAGCGCATTGACCTGGCTCGCCTCGCGTCCACCCAGGCTGCCGGAAAGGCGCAGGCGGCCGATCACATTGGCAGGCACCGCCATGCCGGTGAAAGGGCGCGGCGCGGGCCGCGTGGCGCCAACGGTGCGGACGGCCTGCTCATGCTTGATCTGGCCGGCCATCAGCCGCTCCAGGCTGCGGCGAATCTCGCCCTCCTCGCCGACCACCTCGATGGAATTATTCTCGTCGCCATAGCCATATTGCACGACCGCATAGCGCGCCGCCCAGTTGCGGCACTCGCAGACCGGGATGCTGGGGCCCCAGAGCAGCCAGCAGTTATAGATGAAGAGCTGGATCTGCCGCAGGTCGCGGTCCGTGGGGTCGCCGGGCCGGCGGGTGCGGTCATGGGCGTCGCGGTCGAAGGATTCGAGGATGGGCCGCCATTTCTCGTTGAACTGGACGAGAAGGCCGGTGAGCAGGTGCAGCGGCGTCACAAAGCCCGAGGCGATCTCGATGGGGCAGATGAAGCGGTCCGCCTCGTCGCCATCGAAGCCGATGGAGCGCAGGCACTCGAAATAGCAGCCGATTTCCTCAAGCTGCGCGCTCACCAGAGCGGGATTGTCGACATGGATCGTCCAGTCGCCCTCCAGCGCCAGCACGCGGCCCATGCGCGCGCGCCATTCGCCGAGCGCCTCGCGATAGATGCGCTTTGCCGCCCGGCGGCGGCGCAGAAAGCCGGCAAGGCCGCCGCCCTCGCCCGCTTCGGCGCCTGCCCGCCAGTCATATTGCGGGCGGGGGCAAAACAGCTCGTGCTCGACGAGGATGCGCGTGCGGCGCACCAATGTGCGCCTCTCCAACGAGAAGAGCGCCCGGTCCGAGAAAGCGAGGCGCAGCACCGTCCCGATCACCTGCAGGCGCGCGCCGCGCCGTGTGCCCGCATTCATGCGGCGCAGCAGCAGGTAGCAATTGACGAATTCCTTGTAGAGCAGGAGCGCGGCGAGGAGGAACAGGAAGAGCGTGAGCGCGGTGGCGCCCAGATCGATCCAGCCCGCCAGACCCGCTTCCCCAAAATAGGAGCCGATCAGGTCCAGGCCGCCCTTCAGCCACTCAAGCAGTTCCATCCCGCGCTCCCCCGCTCCCCGCAAAAGCCAACATGCCCAAGGACATATGCAAAGCGCAATGGCGATCAGCGCGCGACATGGTGGATTTCGTCATGCGCCCGCATTAAGTGGTCCGCATGGCGAGAGCGCGGAGAAATCTGGACTGGGGCTTTCCCCGCTGGCGAGGCTATGGCTCGGGACGCGAGACGCAGCAGGTGCGCCTGTGCGACCGGCATGGCTGCGAGCGGCCGGGCGACTGCCCCGCGCCCAAATCCCCCAACAGCCCCGAGCGCTGGTATTTCTGCCAGGAGCATGCCGCAGAATATAACAAGGGCTGGGACTATTTCGCGGGCCTCGACGAGGAAGAGCGCAATGCCCGCATGCACAATGAGCAGCGCGACGCATCGGGCTATCGCCAGAGCGCCCATCATCAATGGGCCGGGCCGGGCGACGGCAGCCGCTCACGCGACGAGATGCGCGCGCTCGACGTGCTGGGGCTGGAGAGCGACGCCGATTTCGAGGCGGTGAAGCGCAGCTGGCGCACACTCGCCAAGGAGAATCACCCGGACGTGAAGCCCGGCGATGCCGAGGCGGCCACTCGCTTCCAGGCGATCCAGGCCGCCTATGACGTGCTGCGCACCGCCGAGGAGCGCAAGAGCTGGCGGCCGGACTGAGCCGGCACGCCGCGCGCCGTCATTCAGAGGCCGGCCATCATGGCGATGACGGAGCGCAGGACGGCGAAGCTGATGACAGCGGCGCCGGAAAGCAAAGCGGCGCTGGTCAGGACGGTGGGCTTGTTGATGCTGGTGCTGTGCATGGGTCGTTCCTCGTTCGAATGTTGATGAGGCCCATATGGCGCCCCTGTTTAAGCGGGCGATGTCGCGGCGGTTAAACAGTGCGTCAGTGCTGAAACGATTTCGTTAGCTCTGCAACATTCACGGATTTGGGAACGCTATTCGCGGCCCTTGAAGCCCTGCGCGATCACATACCATTCCACCGACCCCTTGCGACTCGCAGGCGGCTTGGCATGCTTCACGGTGGTGAAATGGCGCTTGAGGATCGCCAGCAGACCCGAATCGGTGCCGCCCGCGAACACCTTGGCGACGAAGATGCCGCCCGGCACCAGCGTCTGAATCGCGAAATCCGCCGCCGCCTCGACCAGCCCCATGGTGCGCAGATGGTCGGTCTGGGCATGGCCGACGGTGTTGGCCGCCATGTCCGACACGATGAGATCGGGCGCGCGGCCGAGTTCGGCGATGAGCCGATCGGGCGCCTCGTCGGCCATGAAGTCCATCTGGAGCAAAATGACGCCATCGAGCGGGTCCACCGGCAGGAGGTCGATGCCGACCACGGCGGCATGGGGCGCGAGCTTGCGCGCCACCTGCGACCAGCCGCCCGGCGCCACGCCCAGGTCGACAATGGCCTTGGCGCCCTTCAGCAGGCCGAATTTCTCGTCCAGCTCGATGAGCTTATAGGCTGCCCGGCTGCGATAGCCCTCCGCCTTGGCGCGCTTCACATAAGGATCGTTGAGTTGGCGCGCGAGCCAGCGCGTGGACTGCGCCGAGCGATTGCGCGCGGTGCGCACGCGCGTGCGGCCGGGGCCAGCGCCGCGCGTCATGACTGCACCGCCATCATCGCGCGGTGACGCAGCGCGCGACTGTCGAGCAGGCCGCGCAATATGCCCTCGCGAATGCCTCGGTCCGCCACGCCCAGCCTGACCGCCGGCCAGATATCGAGAATGCTCTCCAATATGGCGCAGCCGGCCACTACCAGATCCGCCCGCTCCTCGCCGATGCAGGGCATGCCGGTCCGCTCCGCCATGCTCATGCCCGAGAGGCGGCCGGCGATGCCGCGCATCTCGGCGGCGGGCACGATGAGCCCGTCCACCGCCTGGCGATCGTAGCGCGGCAGGCCGAGGAAGACGGTGGCGAGCGTGGTGACGGTGCCGGACGTGCCGAGCAGGCGCACATTGCCGGGCCGGGGCAGGCGCGCGGCGAAGGGCGCGAAGGCCGCGCGCATCGTCTCGCGCATGGCGGCATAAGCGGCGGCGCGGCCGGCGGCGCTGTCCTCATGACCCGCCACCGCCTCGGTCAGCGACACGACGCCCCAGGGCGCGCTCTGCCAGTCGACGATCGTGGAGCCGGCATCGGAGCCGGCGCCATCGATAAGCGCCAGCTCGGTCGAGCCGCCGCCGATGTCGAAGATGAGCGCCGGTCCCTCCCCAGGCTCGAGCAGCGACTGGCAGCCCAGCACGGCAAGGCGCGCCTCCTCGCGCGTGGAAATGATGTCCAGCATGATGCCGGTCTCGCGATGCACGCGCTCGACGAATTCGGCGCCGTTCCCGGCCTGGCGGCAGGCCTCGGTCGCGACCGAGCGCGCCAGCACGACGCGGCGGCGGCGCAGCTTCTCGGCACAGACGGAGAGCGCCGAGATGGTCCGCTCGATCGCGGCGTCCGAGAGGCGGCCCGTGCCCGCCAGCCCTTCCCCCAGCCGCACGATGCGCGAGAAAGCGTCGACGATGACGAAGCCCTCATGCTCCGGCCGGGCAATGAGCAGGCGGCAATTATTGGTGCCCAGATCCAGCGCGGCGAGGTTCCCGCGCGGCCGCATCGCGGAATCCGCGACCCTGCGGGGCTGCTGGGCCACGGCCGGGGACGCTTGCCCGGCGCGCGAGCCGGGAGTCGCCTGCTGCGACATGTCCGTCCGTGCCTTCCTTGACCGGCGATCCGTTCCGCCGGGACTTGGAACGGAAGCTAGACGCGCAGCCGATGCAGCGCAAGTTCCCCCGCGCGCAGCTGGTTAACGGACTGGCAATATCCCCCGCCCTAAAGCGCTTGACCCATGAGGGGCGCGGCGCTATTTGCGCGCCCTCTCTTGCCCGATCGTCTAATGGTAAGACAGCGGACTCTGACTCCGCTAATCGAGGTTCGAATCCTCGTCGGGCATCCACTTTCCTCCCCCTTTATCCGCCAGCCGCCGTGTCGGACGGGCGCACGCATGCGCGGCACCGGGTGGAGAGACGCCGCAGCCAGTGTCCCGCCGCGGTTCCCCGGCCCGTTTCTTCTTGGCGACGATCGTCTTAACCAGCCCCGCTCAGCCTTTGGCAAGCGCGGCATGGCAAGGCAGGCCGATGTTCGGCATCGGACCTCACTGGCTCTTCCGCAGCCGCTGGCTGGCGCTCGCCTGGGCGATCGTCATCTGCTTTGCCGCCGTCACCTTCGTCGCCTCGCAGGAGCGGGGCGGCGCACGCACCGAGCGGGCCGACGCCACTGCCGCTTCCAACGCCATGCACTGAAACGCGCCGGCGGCCATTGTCCGCCGGCCCGCGCGCGCTATCTTGGCGCCATGGACGAGAGCCCCGCCGAACGGCCGCTGACGCAGGCCGAGCGCAGCCTGACCCGCAGCCTGTTCGGCGATGCGATCGCGCTCGACCCCGTCCGCGTCCGGCGGCGGCGCTGGTGGTGGCTCCAGCCCCGCCATGTCGTGATGGCGCCGCGCGGCCACCTGCATTTCCACCCCGAGGGACAGTGCTATCGCGACTGCTTCGGCGCGGGGGACATGAGCGACAAAGGACTCTTCCTCCACGAGATGACGCATGTCTGGCAGCACCAGACGGGCACGAGCCTGCTGCTGCGCCGCCACCCCTTCTGCCGCTACACTTATGATTACGAGCCCGGCCGCCCTTTCGCGCGTTACGGCATCGAGCAGCAGGCGGAGATCGTGCGCCATGTCTTCCTGATGCGGCAGGGTCGGACGGTGCCGGGCAAGCCGCCGCTCGCCGCGCTGGAGGCGATCCTGCCGTTCAGCGCGAGGAGCTGACGCCCGCCCCGCTCAGGCCTCCTCGTCGATTCTCTCCAGCGAATTATAGCCGCCGCGATAGAAGAGCAAAGGTGCCCCTTCGCTCATGCGCTCCATGGCGCGCACGGCACCCACGACCAGATGATGGTCGCCC
>CBIMKI010000196.1:0-5363 GCA_966244395.1 uncultured Sphingobium sp.
CCGCCCGCTGGTGCTGGGCGTGGGCTATTCCGGCGCCGCCATTCCCACCATCCATCCCCAGCCGCACGACATTCCCATGTCCGTGATCGTGACCGAGCGAGGGCTTGTCGATACGGATCACAACACGCAATGAATGCAATATTATTTCTGTAAACGAGAAATAATATGCATTTGCCTCATCATGCTGCAATGCGCCAATAGCCGGACACAGGCTTTTTGGCGCTGAAATTCCCAGCTCTTTCGAAAGCCGGGCGCGCGAGCGCGCTGTGGACAAGGACTGAGGCGCATATGACGATCATGGATCCGCCGGGGGCGTTTCTGACCCCGGAGCAGAGACGGCTTCTGGACGAGCTGTCGCGGACCGTGGGGACGGAGCAGGCGCTTTGGCTGAGCGGCTATTTCGCCGGCTTCGACGCGGGCTTGCGGGCCACGCCGGGCCAGACCGTCCCGGCCCCGACGGCGGCGGCCGCGCGCACGCTCACCATTCTCTACGGCACCGAGACGGGCAATGCCGCCGAGGTCGCCCGTGCGCTGGAGAAGGCGGCGAAGGCTGGCGGGCTGGCGCCGCGCCTCGCCGACATGGCCGACTACAAGCCCCGTCAGCTCGGTGAAGAACAGGACCTGCTGATCGTCGTCAGCACGGGCGGCGACGGCGATCCGCCGCAGCCGGGCGCGGGCTTCTTCGAGTTCGTGGAAGGGCGCAAGGCGCCGCGGCTGGAGCGGGCGCGCTTTGCCGTGCTGGCGCTGGGCGACACGACCTATGAGCATTTCTGCGCGGCGGGCAAAAGGCTCGACGAGCGCTTCGAGGCGCTCGGCGCGACGCGGCTGGCGCCGCGCGTCGAGTGCGACGTGGACTATGAAGAGGCAGCCGAGACCTGGACGGAGGCGATGGTCGCGCTGCTGGGGAAGGAAGCGCAGCCTGCCGTGTCGGCCGCGCCCGCCGCTTCTGTCGCTGCCATGCAGGCGGGGGCGGGCGGTGCGGCCTATGACAAGCGCAATCCTTTTCCGGCGCCGATCATCGAGAATATCGCCATCGTCGGGCGCGGATCGAGCAAGGAGACGCGCCATGTCGAATTCTCGCTGGCAGGATCGGGCCTGATCTATCAGCCCGGCGACGCGCTCGGCATTGCCGCCGCCAATGATCCGGCCGTGGTGGCGGCGCTGCTGGAGGCGCTGTCGCTCTCGCCCGATCTCGCTTTCGAGGTGAAGGGGCAGGCGATGACACTCGGCGAGGCGCTCACGCACCGCTACGAGATCACCGCCGCGACGCCGCGCTTCCTTGATTATTGGGCGTTGCTGAGCGAGGCGGCCCAGCTCAGGCAACTCCAGCAGGAGGACCGCGCCGGCGAGCGGGCCGCCTTCCTGCGCACGCACCATATCGTCGACATCGTCCGGCGCTTTCCGGTGGGCACGGTGATGCCGCAGGGCTTCGTCTCGGCGCTGCGGCCCTTGCAGCCGCGCCTCTATTCGCTCTCCTCCAGCCTCGCGGCCATGCCGGACGAAGCGCATCTCACCGTCGCGCCGGTCCGCTACACGCTGCATGGCGAGGCGCGCAGCGGCGTCGCCTCCGGCCTCATCGCGGACCGCGCCACGCCCGACACGGTCCTTCCCGTCTATGTGCAGAGCAATCCCCATTTCCGGTTGCCAGACGGCGACGCGCCGATCGTCATGATCGGTGCGGGCACCGGCGTCGCGCCCTATCGCGCTTTCATGCAGGAGCGCGAAGTGCACGGCGCCGGAGGCCAAAGCTGGCTGTTCTTCGGGGATCGCAACTTCCGCACCGACTTCCTCTACCAGACCGAGTGGCAGGGCTGGCTCAAGGACGGCACGCTGAGCCGCATGGACGTCGCCTTCTCGCGCGACGGGGCGGAGAAGATCTACGTGCAGCACCGCATGAAGGAGCAGGCGCGCGACCTCTACGACTGGCTGGAAAATGGCGCGCATGTCTATGTCTGCGGCGATGCCACTCATCTCGCGCCGGACGTGAACGAGGCACTGGTGGAGATCGTCGCGAGCCAGGCCCGCATCGGGCGGGACGCTGCGGAGGACTATGTCCGCACGCTCCAGGCGGACCATCGCTACCAGCGCGACGTCTATTGATCTCTCTCGAAGGACGCAGATGACCCTGACCACTCCCGCCATCGACCGCAGCCGCGACGTCTCCCAGCCGCTCGACCGCCTGGGCGCAGACGAGCGGATGAAGGATGCGAGCGACTATCTGCGCGGCACCATCGCCCTGGGCCTGCTCGACCGGATCACGGGGGCAGTGCCGTCCCCCGACGATGTCAAGCTCATGAAATTCCATGGCATCTATCAGCAGGATGACCGCGACGTGCGCGACGAGCGGCGGCGCCAGCGGCTGGAGCCGGCCTATCAGTTCATGATCCGCGTGCGCCTGCCCGGCGGCGTCTGCTCGCCCGCGCAATGGCTCAAGCTCGATGAACTGGCGCGCGCCCATGGCGGCGAGACGCTGCGCATCACCACGCGGCAGACCTTCCAGTTCCACTGGGTGCTCAAGGGCAGTCTGCGGCCGATCATCCAGGGGCTGCACGAGACACTGCTCGACACCATCGCCGCCTGCGGGGACGACAGCCGCGGGGTCATGTGCACGGTCGATCCGCAAAGCTCGGCCTTCCATGCGGAGGTGGCGGCGCTCGCCAAGCGGGTGAGCGACCATGTCATCCCCAAGACCCGCGCCTATCACGAGATCTGGTATGGCGACGCGCGCGTGGCCGGTTCGGCCGAGCCCGAAGAGCCTTTCTACGGGCGCACCTATATGCCCCGGAAGTTCAAGATCGGCTTCGCGCTGCCGCCGTCGAACGACATCGACGTCTATGCGCAGGACCTGGGCTTCATCGCCATCGGCGGGCCGGGCGGGCCGGGCGGGCTGGAGGGTTTCAATGTCGTCATCGGCGGCGGCATGGGCCGCACCGATCAGGCGCCGGAGACCTATCCGCGCCTCGCCAGCCTCATCGGCTATGTGCCGGCGGACAGGGTGATCGCCTGCGCGGACGCCGTCATGACCGTGCAGCGCGACTATGGCGACCGCAAGGACCGGCAGCGGGCGCGCTTCAAATATACCATCGACGACAAGGGCCTCGACTGGATCAAGGCGCAGATCGAGGCGAATATGGGCGCGCCGTTCGAGGAAGCGCGGCCCTTCGCCTTTGCCTCCAATGGCGACAGCTTCGGCTGGAACGAGACGCCGGACGGACGCCATCACCGCACCTTGTTCATCGAGAACGGCCGGCTCGACCTGCCGCTGCTCGACGCGTTGCGGGCGGTGGCGCATGTCCATCGCGGCAATTTCCGCGTGACGCCCAACCAGAATGTCATCATCGCGGGCGTGGCCGCCGCCGACCGCGCCGCCATCGACGCGGTGCTGGCCGAGCATGGGCTGGAGGCGGAGGCGGCCTCCACTCTGCGCCGCAATTCCATCGCCTGCGTGGCACTGCCCACCTGCGGCCTCGCCATGGCCGAGAGCGAGCGCTACCTGCCCGGGCTTATCGGCAAGATCGACGCGATCCTGGCGGAGAACGGCCTTTCCGCCGAGCCGATCACGGTGCGGATGAGCGGCTGCCCCAATGGCTGCTCGCGGCCCTATATTGCCGAAATCGGGCTTACCGGACGGGCGCCGGGCAAGTATAACCTCTATCTGGGCGGCGGCTTCCACGGCGAGCGGCTCAATCGCATGATAAAGGAGAATGTGGGCGAAGAGGTGATCCTGGACGTGCTGCGCGACGCGCTCGGCCGCTATGCGCGCGAGCGGGCGCCCGCAGAGCGGTTCGGCGATTTCACCATCCGGGCCGGCATCGTCCGCGAAGTGACGGAAGGACGCTTCTTCAATGACCCCTGATTCCGAGCCGGATCTTTTGGCGGAGACCATCGCGGCGGCCTATGGCGTCGCTTCCGACGCCGCCTTCGGCGCTGTCGCGCCGCCGATCTACATGTCCACCACCTATCTTTTCCCCGGCTATGACGAGCCGGGGCGCTATGATTATGGCCGCGCGGGCAATCCCACACGCGACCTGCTCGCCGATGTGCTGGCGCGGCTGGAGGGCGGGGCCGGCGCGGTCGTCACATCGAGCGGCATGGCGGCCATCGACCTGCTGGTGAGCCAGCTGCGCCAGGGCGACCTCGTGATCGCGCCGCACGATTGCTATGGCGGCACGATGCGCCTCCTGAAGGCACGGGCGGAGCGGGGGCAGATCCGGCTGATCCTGGTCGATCAGGGCGATCCGGCCGCCGTCGATGAAGCTTTGCAGGACGAGCCGACGCTGCTGCTCATCGAGACGCCGAGCAATCCGCTGATGCGCGTCGTGGACATTGCCGCGCTCGCCGCCCGCGCCAGGGATGCCGGCGCGGAAGTGGCGGTGGACAACACTTTCCTCTCGCCGGCCCTGCAACGGCCGATCGCACTCGGCGCGGACTATGTGCTGCACTCGACCACCAAGTTCCTCAATGGCCATTCGGACGTGATCGCCGGCGCCGTCATCGCGGCCCAACCGGAACAGGTGGAGCGGCTGCGCCATTGGGCCAATGTAGTGGGCTGCACCGGCGCGCCCTTCGACGCCTGGCTGACGCTGCGCGGGCTGCGCACGCTCTTCGCGCGGATGGAGCGCCAGCAGCTCAATGCCATGACGGTGGCGAACCATCTTGCGGGCCATGGGGCCGTGGCGCGGGTGCACTATCCCGGCCTGCCGGCCGACCCCGGCCATGCGCTCGCCAGCCGGCAGCAGACGGGCTTCGGCGCGATGCTGAGCTTCGAGCTGGGCGGCGGCGCGGCGGCGGTGCGCGCGTTCGTGCGGCATGTGCGGGCCTTCACCCTGGCGGAATCGCTGGGCGGCGTCGAGAGCCTGATCGCGCATCCGGCCACCATGACGCATGCCGACATGGGCGAGGTGGCGCGGCGCACGGCCGGCATCAGCGACGGATTGCTGCGCCTCTCGATCGGCCTGGAACATGAGCGGGATCTGCTCGCGGGCCTCGACAGGGGTTTCGCGGCCATTTGAGGGACGAAGGAAGGGAGAGGGACTGTGACGCACGAATATGACGATCCGATCTCTCCCCAAGCCGTCGCGCAGGCGGTCCAGGCGGTGGTCGAGCGGCAGGTTGCGGAGGGGCGCCCGGTGCGCGACATTGCAGGCGAAGTGGTGACCGAGCGCTTCTGCTCCTGCGTGGCGGAGGCCGGGCGCGCCGACAATGCCGCGATATTGGAGGCACTGGTGCGCGACGTGGCGGAGCGGGCCGAGGGCATGCTGGCCGCGCGCCAACTGCTGAACCGCATCGACCGCGCCTCACGCGATTCATTCCCGGCGAGCGATCCGCCCGGCTGGATCGGATCGGCATCGGGATCGGGATCG
>CBIMKI010000197.1:0-5342 GCA_966244395.1 uncultured Sphingobium sp.
ACTAGGGTCTGAGGTGCGCCGCAGGCGCGTAGCAAAGCGCCATATCGAAGCACACCGCGACGCCCCATCGCCGTCCTTCGATACGCCACTTCGACAAGCTCAGTGGGTACTCAGGACGAACGGGGAGGGGAAGTTGGGCATGAGGTCCCGATTTTCCCGAAAGCCGACATTGCAGCATCGACCAGTCCGACCCGAGAGCGCCGACGCCTATTTCCTGCGCTTCGACGCCGCATTCGACCTGCTGGCCGATCACCCCAATGCGGAAGCGGAGCCGCGCGAACTCGGCGGCGGACATTCGCTGCCTCGTCCAGCGGCGGCACCGCATCTTCCATCCTATCGCAAAGCGGCCCTCCTCATCGTTCGCGTGCTGCACCAGGCCGAGATTCGCACAGGCTGACGGGCAAATCCGGGAAGTGATGGACGGACGCGCCGCGCCGCGCCATTAGGAGTCCCAAGCCATGAGCAGCTCTCCTCTCCTCTCGCGCGAGCGCGCGCCCGACGATGCCGATGCGGCGCTGCGGCCCAAGACGCTCGACGAGTTCGTGGGACAGCGGGCGGCGCGGGAGAATCTGCGCGTGTTCATCGCGGCGGCCAAGGCGCGCGGCGAGGCGCTCGACCATGTGCTGTTCTTCGGCCCGCCGGGGCTGGGCAAGACCACGCTGGCGCAGATCGTCGCGCGCGAGATGGGCGTGGGCTTCCGCTCCACATCCGGGCCGGTCATCGCCAAGGCGGGCGACCTTGCCGCCCTGCTCACCAATCTGGACGAGGGCGACGTGCTCTTCGTCGACGAGATCCACCGGCTCAATCCGGCGGTGGAGGAAATCCTCTATCCGGCCATGGAGGACCGCGCGCTCGACATCATGATCGGCGAGGGGCCCTCGGCGCGCAGCGTGCGGATCGACCTGCCGCACTTCACGCTGGTCGGCGCCACCACGCGGCAGGGCCTGCTGACGACACCGCTGCGCGACCGCTTCGGCATCCCCGTGCGCCTCAACTTCTACGAGGTCGCCGAGCTGGAGCAGGTGATCGCCCGCGCCGCCGGGCTGCTGGGCCTACCCATCGCGCGTGACGGCTGCACCGAGATCGCGCGCCGATCGCGCGGGACGCCGCGCATTGCCGGGCGGCTGCTGCGCCGGGTGCGCGACTTCGCCCATGCGGCCGGGCACGAGACGGTCGACGCGCCCGCCGCCGATGCCGCGCTCAGCCGCCTGGAGGTCGACCAGCTCGGCCTGGATGCCATGGACCGACGCTACCTGCGCATGATCGCGGACATCTACAAGGGCGGGCCGGTGGGCGCGGAGACGCTGGCGGCCGGCCTCTCCGAGCCGCGCGACACCATCGAGGACGTGATCGAGCCCTATCTGCTCCAGCTCGGCCTCATTGCCCGCACGGCGCGCGGGCGCATGCTCAATGCACCGGGCTGGAAGCATCTGGGCCTCAATCCGCCCGAGGGGAGCCAGGACGGGCTGTTCGACTGAGCGCCCGCCTTCACGCCCGATCGCGCCTCATCCCTTTGGAGGATCAAGCGCTTAGCACTCCATTAAGCTCTCACACCTAGGGCCGTCAGTGGCCCCTGCGCGGGCCGCCCGCCCTGCCGGAGAAGCTGCCCTCTCCCGTCAGGCGGACCAGAACTCATATCGAAAGGGTGGCCTATGCCGATCATGCTATGGGACAATTCGCTCGACGTCGGCGTCGGCGCGATGAACGACGAGCACAAGATGATCCTCGATGCGATGAACCGCATCTTCGACGCCACGCAGGCGGGCCGGACGGGCGAGGAGATCGATCGGCTCGTCGGACGGCTGGGCGCGATCTGCGTCAAGCATTTCCAGGACGAGGAAGCCTATATGGCCTCCATCGGCTATCCGGGCCTCGCCAACCACAAGATGGTCCATCAAGGGCTGCTCGAGCGCTATTCGCGCCACGCGGCGGAGATCAAGGCAGCGGGCGGACGCGCGGACGACGCGTTCTTCCACTTCCTGCGCCATTGGCTGCGCTCCCACATCAAGGGGATCGACGTCAAATATGCCGAGCATGCTGGCGTGAAGCGCAGCGCGGCCTGATCCCAAGGCGCGGCCGGCCAGGCGCTTGTCACGACAGCGCCCTGGCCGGCCGCCTCCCTACCCGCTCGAACCCGTTGTTCTCCAAGGGGCGCATCGCCGCGCCGCCGGCACGCGCCCGCCGAGCCTGACCTTGCGCTTTTCCGAGGCCATAGACGCCCAGGCCGCGCCGCGACGCGGCAAGCCGAGTCGCCGGGCCGATATGGCGCACCTTTAGGGGGTTTCCCCCACGACTCGGCTCATCTAGGGTTCGCGCCGATGTCGACGACAGGCTCCCTCGCGCCCGCAACCGGCCGTTTCGAGGGCGGAGAGCATTGCTTTCCGCTCCGTGTCTATTTCGAGGACACGGACCTCTCGGGGCTCGTCTATCACGCCAATTATCTGCGCTATATGGAGCGCGCCCGATCCGACATGCTGCGCCTGCTCGGCATCGACCAGCGCGCGGCGCAGGAAGACGGCACCGGCGTCTATGCCGTCACCGACATCGCCCTGCGCTACCGCGCGCCGGCGCGGCTGGACGACGACCTGATCGTACGCAGCCGCGTGACGCAGCTCTCCCCGGCCCGCTGCATCATCGCCCAGTCCGTCTGGCGCGACGCGGCCGAGCTGACGCAAGGCAGCGTCACCGTCGCCTTTCTCGATCCTTCCGGCCGGCCGCGACGGCAACCGGCCGCATGGGTCGAGCGTTTCTCCTCCGTCCTGAAAGAACAAGCCCCCGCATGACGCTCCTCACTCCCGCTCTGTCCCTTGCCGCGGCGGCCGCGCCGGCCGGCGCCAGTGCCCCCATCTCGCTCGATCCGGTCTCGCTCTTCATGGAGGCCGACATCGTCGTGAAGCTGGTGATGATCGGCCTGCTGCTCGCCAGCATCTGGACCTGGACGATCATCTTCTCCTTCTCCGGCCGTGTGCGCAATGCGCGGCGGCGCTGCGAGGACTTCGAGACCGCCTTCTGGCAGGCCGACGACATGGAGGCTTTCTACAAGACGCGCGGCAAGGAAGACGTGCTGAGCGCGCAGGTGCTGAGCGCCGGCATCGCCGAATGGCGCCGCTCCACCGCCATGAAGAACATGGACGCAGTGGGCACGCGCGACCGCATCTCCACCGCCATGAACGCGGCTGTGGCGACCGCCGTCGACAAGATCTCGGAGCGGCTCAATATCCTCGCGACGGTGGGCGCGGTGGCGCCGTTCGTCGGCCTGTTCGGCACGGTGTGGGGCATCATGCGCAGCTTCACGGCCATTGCGGGCGAGCAGAACACCAGCCTCGCGGTGGTCGCGCCGGGCATTGCCGAGGCGCTGTTCGCCACCGCCATCGGCCTGTTCGCCGCCATTCCGGCGGTCATTGCCTATAATCGCCTGAGCCATGGCGTGAACCGCCTCGAAGGGCGCCTCAACCGCTTCGCCGACGGGCTCTACACCACGTTCAGCCGGGAGCTGGAAGCCTGATGGCGATGCATCTCCCTTCCGGCCGGCGGGGCGGGCGCGGCGGCGGCGGTCGCGCGCCCATGGCCGAGATCAACGTGACGCCCTTCGTCGACGTGATGCTGGTGCTGCTCATCATCTTCATGGTGACGGCGCCGCTGCTCGTCTCCGGCGTGCCGGTGAAGCTGCCCGAGACGCGCGCCGCCGCGCTGGAGCAGGATCAGAAGCCAGTGACGCTCTCCATCGACGGCCAGGGCCGCGTCTTCCTGGACGAGGCGCCAGTGAGCGAGGTCGACCTGCCGCAGCGCTTCGCCGAGCTGCGCGAGCGGCTTGACCCGGAGGCACAGCTCTTCCTGCGCGCGGACGCCGGCCTCGATTACGGCGCGGTCATGCGCGTGATGGGCGAACTCAACCGGGCCAGGCTCAACCGCGTGGCGCTGGTGACGACCGGCCTCAGCGAAGCCGCATCATCCAGCCGCCGTTCATCGGACGAACCCTAGGGCACGGCCATGGACCGCAGCGAACGCATCGGCCTTGGCGTCTCGACGACCGGACACGGGCTCCTGATCGCCGGGCTGGCGCTGGGGCTCTTCCACTGGAGCGCGCCCAGGGCCGTGAGACCGCCCGCGATCGAGGTGGCGCTCACCGACAACATCGCGCTGGAGAGCCGCGCGGCGAGTCACGAGCCGCCGCAAGTGGCGCAAGCGCCTGACCTGGGGCCCACCGAGCCCGAGCCGCTGCCGCCCGCGCCCGTCATCGCGCCGCCAGAGCCGCAGCCGGTGCCCAAGCCTGAACCCGCAAAGGCGGCGCCCTCCCGCGCGCAGCCCACCAAGCCCGCGCCCGCGCGGCCCGAGCCGGCCAAGGCGGCGCCCGCCAAGCCGGCGGAGAAGCCCCGGCCGCCCCGCGCCTCGCGCCTGGGCGACGATTTCCTCAAGGGGCTCGACAGTCCGGCCAAGAGCGAATCGACCGCGCAGGTGGCGAGCGGCAATGCGCCGCTCTCCGCACAGGCGGCGCGCGCGCTCAGCGCGGAGATCCGCCGCCAGCTCAAGCCCTATTGGCGCGCGCCAACAGGTGCGGACGCCGACAAGCTGACAACCACGCTGCGCTGGCGGCTGAACGCGGACGGCACGCTCGCCTCCGGCCCCACTCTGGTGGAACAGACCGGCAGGACCGCAAGCAACCAGCCCCAGCAGCAATTGCACATCGAGGCGGCGATGCGTGCCGTGCGTGCCGCGGCCGCCCCTTTCCGCCTGCCGGGCGAATATTATGATAGCTGGAAACTCATCGAGTTCAGTTTCGACAAGAGGCTCTGACCATGAAGAAGACGCATCTGAGCATCGCCACATTCGTCACCGCGCTGCTGCTCGGCAGCGCCGCGGCCTCCGCGCAGGAACAGGCGCTCACCGGCTCGGTCACGGACGACAATGGCGACGTGATCCGCATTGCCATTCCGGCCATGCCCGCGCAGCAGCTGGTCGACACGCCGGCCGGATCGAGCGAGCTGCTGGGCCAGAAAGTGGCCGAAGTGATCGCGAACGACCTGCGCGGCAGCGGCCTGTTCAATCCGATGGGGCCTAATGGCCTCGCCCGCCCGTCCATGGCCGAAGTGACCGCGCCGGCCTTTCAGCGCTGGTCCGGCATCGGCACCGAGGCGCTGGTGCATGGCTTCATCCGCACAGCCGGCGGCGACGCGCAGATCACCGTGGGCTGCTATCTCTACGACGTCGCATTGAAGCAGGAGCTGACCCGGCAGGGCTATGTCGTCTCCCCGCGCGACTGGCGCCGCGCCGCGCACCGCTGCGCCGACGCCATCTATTCGCGCCTGACCGGCGAGAGCCCCTTCTTCGACAGCCGCATCGCC
>CBIMKI010000198.1:0-5322 GCA_966244395.1 uncultured Sphingobium sp.
CATCGGCGGCAAGGTTCGCGGCAATGGCCTGCTCCCACTTGTCGCCGTTGGCGAGCAATTTTGCCTTGTCGTAAAGCAGCTCCTCGCGCGTTTCCGTCGCGAATTCGAGGTTCGGCCCTTCAACGATTGCATCGACGGGACATGCCTCCTGGCAAAGTCCGCAATAGATGCACTTCACCATATCGATGTCGTAGCGCGTCGTTCGGCGGCTGCCGTCTTCGCGCGGCTCTGCTTCGATGGTGATTGCAAGCGCGGGGCAGATCGCCTCGCACAGCTTGCACGCGATGCAGCGCTCCTCGCCATTGGGATAGCGGCGCAGCACATGCTCGCCCCGGAAGCGCGGCGAAATGGGGTTCTTCTCATAGGGATAGTTGATGGTCGCCTTGGGCTTGAAGAAATACTTCAAGGTCAGCCAGTGCGCCTTCACGAACTCCCAGAGCGTGAACGACTTGACGTAATATCCGAGGCTCATTGAACCCCTCCATAGCGGGTCAGCATCAGGAACCCGGACACAAGGAACACGAAGAAGAGCGAGAGCGGCAGGAAGACCTTCCAGCCCAGGCGCATCAGCTGGTCGTAGCGATAGCGCGGGACAGTCGCCTTCACCCAGCTGAACACGAAGAAGAAGAACAGGATCTTGGCGAACAGCCAGACGATGCCCGGCACATAATAAAGCGGCGCCCACTCGATCGGCGGGAGATAGCCGCCCCAGAAGAGGAGCGCATTGAGCGCGCACATCAGGATCACATTCGCATATTCGCCCAGCCAGTAGAGCGCGAAGGACATGGACGAATATTCGGTCTGATAGCCTGCGACGAGTTCGGACTCCGCCTCGGTGAGATCGAAGGGCGCGCGCGCCGTTTCGGCCAGAGCGGAAATGAGGAACACAATGGCCATCGGGAAGAGCAGCGGATTGAAGCCATGGCCGTTGAGGAAGCCATAATAAGCCTTCTGGCTCATCACGATGGTCGAGAGATTGAAGCTGCCCGCCCAGAGCACCACGCTGATGAGCACGAAGCCAATGGAAACTTCATAGGAGATCATCTGCGCGCTGGCGCGAATAGCGGAATAGAAAGGATATTTCGAGTTGGACGCCCAGCCCGCGAGCACGACGCCATAGACGCCCAAGGAGCTGATCGCGAGAATGTAGAGCAGGCCAACATTGATGTCCGCCAGCACCATGCCGAGGTCGAACGGGATGACCGCCCAGCCCAGCAGCGCCACCGTGAAGGTGATGATCGGCGCGAGGATGAACAGCCCCTTGTTGGCCGCGCTCGGGACGATCGTCTCCTGCAGGAAGACCTTGAGGCCGTCCGCGAAGCTCTGGAGCAGGCCGAAGGGGCCGACCACATTGGGGCCGCGGCGCAGCGCCATGGCCGCCCAGATCTTGCGGTCGGCATAGATTATCATGGCGACCGCCAGCATGAGCGGCAGCGCAATCAGCAGGATGAGGATGAGATTGGCGACGAACCAGCCCCAGCCCGTGCCGAGATATGTCTGGAAGAAAGCGGTCATTCCGCGGCCTCCGCGAACTCTGCGCCATGGATCAGCTCGGCCGAGCAGCGCTGCATCGTCGGGCTTGCCCGGCAGATGGCATTGGTCAAGTAGAAGTCCTTGATCGGATAGGCAAATTCACCCTTGGGCGCAGCGGCGAGCTTGGGTGCCGACCAGCCATAATCGGCCAGTCCCTCCTCGCCCAGCGCCGGCACCGCCGCGATCATCGCCGCGCGCAGGGCCTCGAAGCTGTCGAAAGGCAGCGTCTTGCCGAGCACGTCGGAGAGGGCGCGCAGGATGGTCCAATCCTCGCGCGCGTCGCCGGGCGCGAAAACGGCCTTGTCGCCACGCTGCACGCGGCCTTCCGTGTTCACATAAGTGCCGGGCTTCTCGGTATAGGCCGCGCCGGGCAGGATGACATCGGCGGCATGCGCGCCCTTGTCGCCATGATGGCCGATATAGACCTTGAAGCTCGTGGCAAACTTGGCGGGATCGACATCGTCCGCGCCGAGCAGGAACAGCAGCCTAGGCGCGGCAGCCGCCATCGCATCGATGCCGCCGTCCATCGCGAAGCCCAGCATCAGCGCGCCCATGCGGGCGGCGGCGAGATGCACGACGTTGAAGCCGTTCCAGTCGTCACGGATGAGGCCGAGCGTCTCGACCAGCGCCAGCGCGGCGCCATGCGCGCCGTCCACGGCCAGCGCGCCGCCGCCAAGGATCAGGGCCGGGCGATGCGCGCTCTTGAAGGTCTCGACGATCTCGGCCGGCAGATTGGCGAGCAACGCGGCATCGTTGCCGAGCCAGCTCGCCTTGTAGCTGAGGTCGACCTGCGGGCCGATGGCGAAGACCCTGGCGCCCTTCCTGCGCACGGCCTTCTGGACGCGCGTGTTGATGAGCGGCGCTTCCCAGCGCAGGTTCGTGCCGACAAGGAGGATCGCGTCGGCATTTTCCAGGCCCGCGATGGTGGTGTTGAAATTCACGGCCGAGAGGCTGGACGTGTCATAGGCCAAGCCGCCCTGACGCCCTTCAAGCATCGTGCCGCCCAGCGCGCGGACCAGTTCGCGCGCGGCGAACATCGTCTCGCAGTCGAGCTGATCGCCGGCGACGGCCGCGACGGAACCCGCAGCGCTTCCGGCTGCCCGGGCGATGGCGGCGAAGGCCTCGTCCCAGCTCGCGGCGACGAGCTTGCCGTTCTGGCGGACATAGGGCTTGTCGAGCCGCTTGCGCACCAGACCGTCGACGACATGGCGGGTCTTGTCGCTCGCCCACTCCTCGTTGACGTCGTCATTGATGCGCGGGACCACGCGCAGCACCTGGCGGCCGCGGCTGTCGATGCGGATATTGGTGCCGACCGCGTCCATCACGTCGATGCCGAGCGTCTTGCGCAATTCCCAAGGCCGCGCCTCGAAGGCATAAGGCTTGGAGGTCAGCGCGCCGACGGGGCAGAGATCGACCACATTGCCGGACAGCTCGCTCTTGGCGGCATGCTCCAGATAAGTCGTGATCTGCATGTTCTCGCCGCGATAGATGGCGCCGATCTCCGGTACGCCCGCGACTTCCTCTGCAAAGCGAACGCAGCGGGTGCACTGGATGCAGCGGGTCATCACCGTCTTGACGATCGGACCCATATATTTCTCGGTGACGGCGCGCTTGTTCTCATCGAACCGGCTCTGGCCGCGACCATAAGCGACGCTCTGGTCCTGCAGGTCGCACTCGCCGCCCTGATCGCAGATCGGGCAATCGAGCGGGTGATTGATGAGCAGGAACTCCATCACGCCCTCGCGGGCCTTCTTCACCATCTCGCTGTCGGTGCGGATTTCCTGATTGTCGGCAGCCGGGAGCGCACAGCTCGCCTGCGGCTTTGGCGGGCCGGGCTTCACCTCGACGAGGCACATGCGGCAATTGCCGGCGATCGACAGGCGCTCATGGTAGCAGAAGCGCGGGATTTCCTTACCCGCGGCTTCGCACGCCTGGAGCACAGTCGCTCCGGCGGGAACCTCGACTTCGATACCATCGACTGTGAGCTTGGGCATTAGTTGACAACCTCGGACGTAGCGGTGGCGGGCGCGCTGTTGTTTGCGCCATGCCACAGGGCCTCACCCAGCCAAACCCGCAGCGGCGCGGGCGACAACTCCATTTTCAGGCCCTGCGGAAGGCAAGGGCCCAGAACCGGTATCAGGCTGTTGAGGGCGTTCTTCTCCTCTCCGGAACCCGGAGAAGAGCGGAAGAAATAATCGGCGCCATAAGGATCGGCCTGGACGACGCAATCGGCAAATTCGACGAGCGCATCGCCGCCCGCATTCCCCCGCAGCGGATAGACCCGCTCGCTTATGGCATTACCCGGCTTCACCCAGGAGGCGCTGTCGGGATAGCGGCTGAAATAGGCCTCCTGCAACAGCCACTGCCGCAGCGAGCCCGGGGCGAAACGAAGCACCACGCCGGAACCGTTGCTCTCCGCCACGCGGCCCAGGCAATCGCTGAAGCCATAGATACGCAGGGCGCGCTCCTGGTTCAGACCGATCTGCTTGAAATCGACGAAGCTGATATCCGTCTTCTTCAGAAGATCGAGCGCGCCTTCGTTGGAGCGCCGGTAAAGGCATTGGGTGAACTGGCCCAGCATCGCCTTGCTGCGATCGCGATTGACCTTGCTATATTGCTCTTTCCCGAAGCGGTGCGGCAGCTCGGTGGGAAACTGCCGGTCGCGCTTGATCCGCGAGCCGAGCGGCGTGAAGTCGTCATCATTGCCCTGGGCCTGCACAGCGACGGGCAGAACCAGCGACAAGGCAAGGATGAGACCGAGCCGTTTCACTCAGCGGCCTCCATGACCGGCGCATTGCCGCGCTTGTCGGCGATGCGGCGCTCGATCTCGGGGCGGAAATGGCGGATGAGGCCCTGGATCGGCCAGGCGGCGGCGTCGCCCAGCGCGCAGATAGTGTGGCCCTCGACCTGCTTGGTCACCTGGAAGAGCATGTCGATCTCTTCGGGCTCGGCGTCGCCCGTGCGCAGGCGCTCCATGACGCGCCACATCCAGCCCGTGCCCTCGCGGCAGGGCGTGCACTGGCCGCAACTCTCATGCTTGTAGAAATAGGAAAGGCGCGCGATCGCCCGGACGATGTCGGTGGACTTGTCCATGACGATGACCGCCGCCGTGCCCAGGCCCGAGCCCAGAGCGCGCAGCCCGTCAAAGTCCATCGGCGCGTCCATGATCTCGGCCGCCGGCACCAGCGGAACGGAGGAGCCGCCCGGGATCACCGCCAGCAGATTGTCCCACCCGCCGCGAATGCCGCCGCAATGTCGATCGATCAGCTCGCGGAACGGGATCGACATGCTCTCCTCGATCACGCAGGGCTTGTTCACATGGCCCGAGATCTGGAAGAGCTTGGTGCCCCGGTTGTTCTCACGCCCGAAGCTGGAGAACCAGGCCGCGCCGCGCCGCAGGATGGTGGGCGCCACGGCGATGCTCTCGACATTGTTGACCGTGGTCGGGCAGCCATAAAGGCCCGCCCCAGCTGGAAACGGGGGCTTGAGGCGCGGCTGGCCCTTCTTGCCCTCCAGGCTCTCGATCTGCGCGGTTTCCTCGCCGCAGATATAGGCGCCGGCGCCGCGATGCACGAACACGTCGAAATCATAGCCCGATCCGCAGGCGTTCTTGCCCAGGAAGCCCTTGGCATAAGCCTCTTCCACGGCGGCGAAGAGCACTTTCGCTTCGTAGATGAACTCGCCGCGAATATAGATGTAGGCCGCGCGCGCGCGCATGGCGAAACCGGCGACCAGCGCGCCCTCGATCAGCTTGTGCGGATCGTGACGGATGATCTCGCGGTCCTTGCA
>CBIMKI010000199.1:0-5263 GCA_966244395.1 uncultured Sphingobium sp.
GCTTTCGGTCGCCGACAATCTCGCCCGCGCGCTCGAAGCGGTGCCGGCGGAGCTGCGCGAGGACGAGAAGTTCAAGGGCTTCATCACCGGCGTGGAGGCGACCTCGCGCGAGCTGGAAAGCGCCTTCCGCAAGCATGGCATCGAGAAATTCGCCTCGGTTGGCGAAGCGCTCGATCCCAACAGGCATCAGGCGATGATCGAGATCCCCTCGGCGGACGCGGCGCCCGGCACCATCGTGCAGGAGTTGCAGGCCGGCTACATGATCCGCGACCGCCTGCTGCGCCCGGCGCTGGTCGGCGTGGCGCGCGCGGCGGACTGAGCCGTTCGGCCGGCCGTCGTCGATCGGGATAGGACGCGGCTTCAGGAGCGGCGCGTCATGACCTGGAAGGCGGATGGAAATTCCGCACCTCCCCATGCGCGCCCGGCGCCGGGGCGGTCGATCCACTGAAGGGAGCGCAGCGCCATGAACGATATGCAGGCCCATGCGAGCGCGGCGGCGCGCCTCATCACGGACGAGAAGATCCTCGCCGTGCTCGATCTCTATCATGCCCGCATCGAGGACGAGCGGCGCGCCCGGCGCGAGGACCCCTCGCTCATGCAGGGCATCGGCTGGCGCGACACGCAGTTGCTGACCGTGGGCGAGGAGGTGGCCGCGCTCATCAACATCCTCGCCAAGAGCATCGAGACGCCGCGCATCCTGGAGATCGGCACGTCCTACGGCTATTCCGGCATCTGGCTGGCCGAGGCGGCGCGGGCGACGGGCGGCCGGCTCATCTCGCTGGAGCTGCACGACTACAAGGCCAATCATGCGCGCGAGATGGCGGAGCGCGCGGGTCTCGCCGATCATGTCGATTTCCTGGTGGGCGACGCGGTCGATCTGATCGCGGGCCTGCCCGGCACCTTCGACTTCGTCCTGCTGGATTTGTGGAAGGACATGTATGTGCCCTGCCTTGAGGCCTTTTATCCGCGCCTCACGCCCGGCGCGATCATCGTGGCGGACAATATGATCGTCCCTGGCGGGCCTGAGGTCGAGCGCTACGGCCGTGCCGTGCGCGCCAAGCCGGGCATCGCCAGCATGCTGCTGCCGGTCGGGCAGGGGATCGAGCTTAGCCGCTACCAGCCGGGTTGAGCGCCATGGCGGGAAAGGCGCGTCCGGTGAGTGCGCTCAAGGCCCTGCTCATCGCGCTGCCGATCGGCGTGATCCTGGCCTGGAGCCTCCCGACACGCGGGCCGAGCCGGGCGGAGCTGGCGCAGGCCCTCATGGCGCGCGATGGCGGCGCGGTGAAAGCCAGCGACCTGCGCGACATCCAGTGCCGGAATGCGACCCGCGGCGGCTATGCCTGCCGCTGGATGCAGCGCGCCAACGATGCCTGGCAGGCGCGCGCGGGCCATGTGCAGGCCAGCGGCGAGGGATGGCGGCTGGCCGCGCGTTGAGGTGGGCTTCGAAGCGGGTTCAGGCCGGGGGGAGGCGTTCCAGCATCCGTGCGATATCGTCGGGTCGGGCCAGGTCGGTGCCGGGGTGCAGCACGGCCGCCGTGCCCGCCGCCATGGCGTAGCGAAAGGCGCTGGCGATATCCTGCCCATCGGAAAGGGCATAGACCATGCCGGCCACGAAACTGTCGCCCGCGCCCACGGTGCTCTTCGCTTCCACGTCCAGCGCCGGGAGATGCAGCGTGTCGCCGTCATGCGCGAGGAGCGCGCCTTCATGGCCCATCGAGACCGCGACGATCTGCGCCTTGCCACTGGCGACCAGCTCGCGCGCAGCCTGTGCGACGGCGGGGGCATCGGGCAGGTCGCGGCCGACGAGCTGGCGCAGCTCGCCCACGCTCGGTTTGACGAGATGGATGCCGCCCCCGGCCAGCCCCTCGCGCAGGGCAGGCCCCGAGCTGTCGAGCACCATGCGGATGCCGCGCGGCCGCACCAGCGCGCCGACACGGGCGTAGAAATCGTCCGGCACGCCCGGCGGCAGCGATCCGCTGGCGACCAGATAATCGCACTCGACCCGCGCGAGCGCCTCGAGGCAGGCGGTCCATTCCGGTTCGCTGACCTCGGGCCCCGCCGGCACGAAGCGATATTCCCGGCCGCTGGACGTCTCCGCCACATTCGCCGCGATGCGGGTCTCGCCGGCAATCGCGATCTTCGTGCGCACGAGCTGGTGCAGGTCGAGCAATCCATCGAGCGCGACGCCGGTGGCGCCGCCGGAGAGATAATAAGAGCGCGCATGGCCGCCCAGCCGCACATAGACGCGGGCGACGTTGATGCCGCCGCCGCCGGGATTGTGATATTCGCGCGTCGCCCGGATCTTGTGGGTATGGCGGACCTCGCTCACTTCATAGGCCACGTCGATCGTGGGATTCATGGTGAGCGTCGCGATGGATTTCATGATGGTTCGCCTCGCATGGGCCAGGTCGCCCTCCAGACTTGAGGGAATGTCTCATGCGGGCCGGCTGCCCTCCCCCGTGGCGCGCGGCTCGTGCCTTGATTCATCAATAATCAACCATTCACCAATAGCGCCTCCATCCTAGATGAGTGCCAGAAAATGGCCATGATTCAATTGAGCAATTCGCTTTCGGGAGCATCATATAATGGCTATCGGGGATGCGGGACGTTCGTCCGGGCATGCGCAATTCGTGTCTCTGACGCGCGAGAATTACGCGGCCTTTCCCAGGATCAAGGCGCTCGTCGAGAAGTTTGGCGGCAAGGCGCTGGAGCGGCTCTATGCGCGCATCGCTGGCGACAGGTCCGCATCGGCCCTCTTCACGTCGCCGAACCGTCGCGATCATGCCGCCCAGGCCCAGTTCGCGCATTGGAAGCAGCTTTTCTCGGGCGAGTTCGATGCGGGCCAGATCGCGCGGTCCGAGCATATCGGCAAGGTCCATGCGCGCGTCGGCCTGGAGCCGCATTTCTACATCGGCGGCTATGCGCTGGTGCTTGAGGAGATGATCCAGCGCACGCTGCGCGGCAACCTGATCGCCCGGCTTGACGGGCGCCGCACCGCCAATGTGGTGGCGACGCTGGTGAAGACCGCTTTGCTCGACATGGATGCCGCGCTCTCCGCTTATTTCAAGGCGGAGGAGGAAGCGCGCAACAGCGTGATCGAATCCGTCGGCAAGGCCATGGCGGCCATGGCGGACGGCGATGTGCGCGCGGAGATGAAGGACCTGCCGCCGGCCTATCGGCGGATTCAGACGGATTTTCAGCGCATGCGGGACGAGATGAGTTCGATCCTGGTCGAGATGGCCGACGCGGCGGAGAATATCGACAGCGGCGCGGGGGAAATCAATTCCGCCGCCGGGGACCTCGCCAACCGCACGGAACGTTCGGCCGAGGGCATCACGCGCACGGCCGAGGTGATGCGCGGCGTGACGGGCGCGATCCTCCAGACCGCGAGCGCGGTGCGCGACGTCAATCTCAGCATCACGGACATCAGCGACCAGGCGCAGGAAGGCGGCGAGATCGTCACCACGGCCATCGGTGCCATGGACAAGATCAAGACCTCGTCCGAGGAGATCGCCCAGATCACCGAAGTGATCGAGAGCATTGCCTTCCAGACCAATTTGCTGGCGCTCAATGCCGGCGTCGAGGCCGCCCGCGCCGGCGAGGCGGGCAAGGGCTTCGCCGTCGTCGCGAGCGAGGTCGGCGCCCTGGCGCATCGCACCACGGAATCGGCCAAGAGCATCAAGGCCCTCATCACCAAGTCCAGCGCCGACGTGCACGAGGGCGTCGACCTGGTCGGCCGCACGCGCACGGCGCTGGAGCAGATCATCGAGAAGGTCGGCGGCGCCAAGGGACAGACCGGCGAGATCACGGCGCAGGCCGAGATGCAGGCCAGGCGCCTCAAGGAAGTGAGCGACGAGATCCAGAAGATGGACGCCGCCACGCAGCAGAACGCGGCCATGGTGGAGCAGTCGAACGCCGCCTCGCGCACGCTCACCAACGAGGCCCGCCGCCTGATGGCCATTGTGAATCGCTTCAATCTTGGCCGGCGTGGCGCGCGCGGCCTGCGGAGCGTTCCGTCCGGCGCGGCCATGCAGGAAGGCTCCACGCCGGCCCGCCGCGCGAACGCGCGTTAAGTCAGGCCGGTTCCGTCCAAAACCAGTGCTCCTGCGAAAGCAGGAGCCCAGGGCGGAAAAGCAGTGCCCAGGCGCCCTGGGCTCCTGCTTTCGCAGGAGCACCGGCCTGTCAGATCAGAAACCCACACATCCAGACACCGGCGGCAAGCCTGGGCTCTCCTCCCAGAACCTCAAGGCCTCTTCCCTCGTGGAAGGGGCCTTTTTCCATGCCGTCAGCCGCGCCCCACGAAAGGCATCTTGGTGGGCATCACGGTGAGGAACTGGACATTGGCATCGAGCGGCAGGCTGTCCATGTAGACGATGGTCTCGCCCACATGGGCGGCGTCCATCACCGGTTCGGGCATCAGGCGCCCGTCTGCCTGTGGCACGCCCCTGGCGAAATGCTCGGAGAAGGCACTGGCGGCATTGCCGATGTCGATCTGCCCCACGGCGATGTCATATTTGCGCCCCTCCAGGCTGCCCGCCTTGGTGAGGCCGAGCACGCCATGCTTGCTGGCGCAATAGGCCGCCGTGTCGGGCCGGGGGCTATGAGCCGAGATGGAGCCGTTGTTGATGATGCGGCCGCCGCGCGGGCTCTGGTCCCTCATCACGCGGAAGGCCGCCTGCAGGCAGAGGAAGGCGCCGGTCAGGTTGATCTCCACCACCTCGCGCCAGCGCTCCACCGGCATGTCCTCAATGCCGAAGCGCCCGCCGTTCACGCCGGCATTGTTGAAGAGCAGGTCGACCCGGCCGAAGCGCGCCACGGCCTTGGCGAACAGGGCCTCGACCGATGCGGCGTCCGCCACGTCCGTCGGCACGCAGAGCGGCAGCTCGATGGTGCCGGCACAGAGGGCAGCAGTCTCCTCCAGCGGTTCGATCCGCCGTCCCGCGAGCACGAGCCGATAGCCCTTGCCGGCCAGCGCGATGGCAGCCGCCCGCCCGATGCCGCTTCCCGCTCCTGTGACGACGGCAATGCGTCCGGTCATGGCTTATGCTCCTCTCGCTTTGTGGGTCTGGCCCGATCGGCCCTGCTGATAGGGTTTCCGGAACGCTCAGCCAAGGCGGGAGATGCGCCGGAGGGGAGGGGCGGTTTGAATGTCGGCTTTGGGGGGAGCGGACATTGAGCCATAACCGCCGTTCGCCCTGAGCGAAGTCGAAGGGCCCAGCCGAGCTTGTCGAGCCCAAGTGCTTCGCCTCCGCTCAGCAGAGCC
>CBIMKI010000200.1:0-5153 GCA_966244395.1 uncultured Sphingobium sp.
AATCCCCAGATCCCCAAGGGCGAGGGCGATGAGCCGGTTCAAGCCTATCTCGCCGCGATGCCGGACTGGAAGAGCGAGGCGGGCCGACGCATCGACGCGCTGGTCGTGCGCACCGTCCCGCAGGTACGCAAGGCGGTCAAATGGAACTCGCCCTTTTACGGGGTGGAGGGGCAGGGCTGGTTCCTCAGCTTCCATTGCTTCAACAAATATATCAAGGTCAGCTTCTTCAGGGGCGCGCAGCTCCATCCCGTGCCGCCCGTCGCCTCCAAGGACGCGCTGGTCCGCTATGTCCATGTCCATGAGGACGATCTGGATGAGGTCCAGCTTGCCGACTGGATCGCGCAGGCCGCGCGGCTGCCGGGCTGGATGGCCTGAGGTGGAAGACAAGGCGCGCTAAAGAGCGGATAGGGGCGGGCGAAAGGAAATGCCGCGTGCCAAAGCGGGCCTGAGGCACTAGCGGGACGATGCGCGCTCCACATCGGCGAGCGCGCCAAGAGACTTCAGGAACGACCCATGACCCGCACGCTCACCCATCTCGAACGCCTGGAAGCCGAAAGCATCCACATCATGCGCGAGGTGGTGGCCGAGGCGGAGAAGCCGGTCATGCTCTATTCGGTGGGCAAGGACAGCGCGGTGATGCTGCATCTCGCGCGCAAGGCGTTTTACCCCTCGCCGCCGCCCTTTCCGCTGCTCCATGTCGACACGATGTGGAAATTCAAGGCCATGTACGAGCTACGCGATCGCATGGCGAAGGAGAGCGGCATGGAACTGCTCGTCTACCAGAATCCCGAGGCCAGGGAGCGTGGCATCAATCCGTTCGACCACGGTCCGCTTCACACGGACATGTGGAAGACGGAAGGCCTCAAGCAGGCCCTCAACCTCTACGGTTTTGACGTCGCCTTCGGCGGCGCGCGGCGGGACGAGGAGAAGAGCCGTGCGAAGGAGCGCATCTTCTCCTTCCGCACCGCGAGCCACGGCTGGGACCCCAAGAACCAGCGTCCGGAGCTGTGGAACCTCTATAACGCCCGTAAATCCAAGGGCGAGAGCATCCGCGTCTTTCCGATCAGCAACTGGACGGAACTGGACATCTGGCAATATATCCAGCTCAACGACGTGCCGATCGTGCCGCTCTATTTCTCCGCGCCGCGCCCCACGGTGACGCGCGACGGGCTCATCCTGATGGTCGACGACGAGCGCTTTCCGTTGCTGCCCGGTGAGACGCCGCAGATGCGGTCCATCCGCTTCCGCACTTTGGGCTGCTATCCGCTGACCGGCGCGGTGGAGAGCGAGGCGGCGACGCTGAGCGACGTCATCCAGGAAATGCTCCTCACCACCACCAGCGAGCGGCAGGGCCGCATCATCGACAAGGATGGCGGCGACGCCAGCATGGAGAAGAAGAAGCAGGAGGGATATTTCTGATGCGCCTTTCGCTTTTCTTTTCCGTCATCCCGGCGAAGGCCGGGAGCCCTTCGGACCGCCGCAACTGGACCCCGGCCTTCGCCGGGATGACGGGGAGCTTGTGATGTCTGACGTGCAGGACCCCATCTACAAGACCGACGCGCTGATCGCGCAGGATATCGACGCCTATCTGGCCCAGCACCAGCACAAGAGCCTGCTGCGCTTCATCACCTGCGGATCGGTGGACGATGGCAAGTCGACCCTGATTGGCAGGCTGCTCTACGACAGCAAGATGATCTTCGAGGATCAGCTCGCCGCGCTTGAGGCGGACAGCCGGCGCGTGGGCACGCAGGGGCAGGAGATCGACTTCGCGCTGCTCGTCGACGGCCTCGCCGCCGAGCGCGAGCAGGGCATCACCATCGACGTCGCCTATCGCTTCTTCACGACCGAGAAGCGCAAGTTCATCGTCGCGGATACGCCGGGCCACGAGCAATATACCCGCAACATGGTGACTGGCGCCTCGACCGCCGATCTCGCCGTGATCCTCATCGATGCGCGCAAGGGCGTGCTCACCCAGACGCGGCGGCACAGCTATCTCGCCAAACTGGTGGGCATCCGCCACATCGTGCTCGCCGTGAACAAGATGGACCTGGTCGGCTACGATCAGGCTGTGTTCGACGCGATCGTCAGCGATTATGCCGCCTTCGCGCAGAGCATCGGCATCGAGGCCTTCGTGCCGATCCCCATTTCCGGTTTCAGGGGCGACAATATCACCGCGCTTTCGCCCAACACGCCCTGGTACAAGGGGCCGGTGCTCATCGAGCATCTGGAGGCGGTAGAGGTGGACAATCGCGCCGATCAGGCGCGGCCGCTGCGCATGCCGGTGCAGTGGGTCAATCGCCCCAATCTCGATTTCCGGGGCTTCTCGGGCCTGATCGCGAGCGGCACGGTCAAGCCGGGCGATGCGATCCGCGTGCTCCCTTCCGGCAAGACCAGCGCGGTGACGCGCATCGTGACACTGGACGGCGACTTGGACGAGGCCGTGGCAGGCCAGTCGGTGACGCTCTGCTTCGCCGACGAGATCGACTGCTCGCGTGGCGACGTGATCGCGGCGGCGGACAATTCCCCGCAGGCGGCCGACCAGTTCGAGACGACGCTGGTATGGATGGCCGACGAGGCGCTGAAGCCCGGCCGGGCCTATTGGCTGAAGCTCGCGACGCAGACCGTCTCAGCCACCATCCAGCAGCCGAAATATGAGATCAACGTCAATACGATGGAGCATCTGGCGGCCAAGACGCTGGAACTGAACGGCATCGGCGTGGCGGAGATCACGACCGACAAGCCGATCGTGTTCGAGCCTTATGCGGACAATCGCGCACTCGGCGGCTTCATCCTCGTCGACAAGATCACCAATGCGACAGTGGCGGCGGGCATGCTGCACTTCTCGCTGCGGCGCGCGCAGAATGTCCACTGGCAGGCACTCGACGTCGGCCGTGAGGCGCATGCGGCGCAGAAGGGCCAGACGCCGGCGGTTCTCTGGTTCACCGGCCTCTCGGGCTCGGGCAAGTCGACCATTGCCAATATCGTCGAGAAGAAGCTGTTCGCCGCGGGGCGGCACAGCTTCCTGCTGGACGGCGACAATATCCGCCACGGGCTCAACAAGGACCTGGGCTTCACCGAGACGGACCGCATCGAGAATATCCGCCGCGTGGGCGAGGTCGCCAGATTGATGGCCGATGCCGGCCTCATCGTCATCACGGCCTTCATCTCGCCCTTCCGCGCGGAGCGGGAGATGGTGCGGTCCATGCTGCCGCAGGGCGAGTTCATCGAGATCTTCATCGACACGCCGCTCGCGGAAGCCGAGAGGCGCGACGTGAAGGGCCTCTACAAGAAGGCGCGCGAAGGCACGCTCAAGAATTTCACGGGCATCGACAGCCCCTATGAGGCGCCCCAAGCACCCGAGGTCCATATCGACACGACGAAGCTGACGCCCGAGCAGGCGGCGGACATCATCGTGGAACGCCTGATTGGCGTCTGGAGCCCGGACCTGTGAACGACGACAGCGCGCTCGCGGCCCGGCTCGCGCAGGTCGCGGGCGAGTTGCTGCTGGGCGTGCGCGCCTCCGGGCTGTTCGAGGGCAAGGCGTTGGGCAAGGCGGGGGACCAGACGGCCAATGCCTTTCTGGTCCACGCCATCCAAGCACAGCGGCCCGAGGACGGCCTGCTCTCCGAAGAAATGAAGGACACGCCGGAACGTCTTGAAAAATCGCGTGTCTGGATCATCGATCCGGTCGATGGGACGCGGGAATATGGCGAGGCGCGCAGCGACTGGGCCGTGCATGTCGCGCTCGCGGTGGACGGCAGGCCGGCGCTGGGTGCGGTTGCCCTGCCGGGGCTGGGCGAAGTCATCCGCTCCGACCGTCCTGTGCCGGTGCCGCCGGCGCCCGCGACATTGCGCATGGTCGTCTCGCGCACGCGCCCCGCTGCGGAGGCCGTCGCGGTTGCGCAGGCGCTGGGCGCCGAACTGGTGCCGATGGGTTCCGCCGGTGCCAAGGCCATGTCGATCATCCGGGGCGAGGCGGATATCTATCTCCACAGCGGCGGGCAGCATGAATGGGACAGCTGCGCGCCGGTCGCCGTCGCGCTTGCCCATGGCCTCCATTGTTCACGGATCGACGGCAGCCCGCTCGTCTACAATCAGGCCGACAGCTACATGCCCGATCTGCTGATCTGCCGGCCAGCACATGCGGCGCACGTGCTGGATTTGGTGGAGACATTTGCAGCCTGAGGGCCGAAGTGAACCGCTTTACCGCTCATTAACCCTGATTCTTCATTCTGACGGTCGTTGCGATGCCGCCCGCGCCGCATAGCGGTTGCGATGTGAGGAAACGACATGGTCTTCATGGTCTCCGATGCCGTCAGGGCGAAATGCAGGGAATATGACGTCCGCATCAACCCGGAAGCCCGTTTCGGTTTTCGGGGCCCCGATCGCATTGCGGTCGAGGCGCCCGCGCTCATCCGCGCCGGATCGTTCGACATCGACCTGCTCGGTGCCTTTTCCTATATCGGCGATCAGCAGCGGCTCCAGGGTAGTCTGGTCCGGCATGTGAATGTGATCGGCCGCTTCTGCTCGATCGCCGGCGCCTTGGCGATCGGCGCGCAGGAGCATCCCGTGGATTGGGTTTCCACCCATCCTCTCTTTTACAAGAACTTCCCCTGTGAGACCGCGAGGGGTTTCAATGAGCGCAATCAGGACATGCTGACCCGCGCCACGGAGGCCTATCAGCGGAAGGAAAACGCGGCGCACCAGCCGATCCAGATCGGCAATGACGTATGGATCGGGGAGGGCGTCTCCATTCGCCGTGGCGTGACGATCGGCGACGGGGCGATCATCGCATCCCATGCCGTGGTGACGCGGGATGTGCCGCCATATGCGATCGTCGGCGGGGTGCCGGCGCGTATCATCCGCTACCGCTTCGAGCCGGAGATCATTGCCGAGTTGCTCCAGCTGCAATGGTGGCATTATGGCTTGAGCGCGCTGGAAGGCGCCGACTTCACGGACATCGACATGGCGCTCTGGCGCATTACGGACAATATCGGCGCCGGCCGGGCCGAACCTTATTGCGCGCCGATCCTGGAGATCAGCGACCCCGCGGCCTACAAGCGCATGGCGCTAGCCCGGGAAGAGCATTTCTATCGGCTGCTGGTCGATGCGGGCTTCATCGAGGACAAGCAATACTACCGCTCGGCGCTGTT
>CBIMKI010000201.1:0-5124 GCA_966244395.1 uncultured Sphingobium sp.
GGCGGCGCAGATGGGCGCGGATTGGACCATGGCGGCGATCGTCGGCCTCGCGGGCCTCGCGCCCACGCTGGCGGCCGTACGGCAGGGGCGCACCGTGGCGCTCGCCAACAAGGAGGCGCTGGTCGCCGCCGGTGACGTCATGATGGCTGCCGTTCAGGAAAGCGGCGCTATATTGCTGCCCGTGGACAGCGAGCATAATGCGATCTTTCAGTGCCTGGACGGCGGCGGCATCGACCGGGTGCGCAGGATCACCCTGACGGCGAGCGGCGGGCCGTTCCGCACGCACAGCCTGGAGGCGATGCGCGCCGTCACGCCCGCGCAGGCGCTCAAGCATCCCAACTGGTCGATGGGCCGCAAGATCAGCATCGACAGCGCCACCATGATGAACAAGGGCCTGGAATATATCGAGGCCTATCATCTTTTCCCGGTGGGGCTGGAGCGGCTCGGCATCCTCGTCCATCCCCAGTCGGTCATCCATTCGATGGTGGAGTTCGTGGATCATTCCACGCTCGCGCAACTCGGCAGCCCGGACATGCGCATTCCCATCGCCAATACGCTCGCCTGGCCGGACCGGATGGAAACGCCTTGCCGGCCGCTCGATCTCGCCGCCATCGGCCGGCTCGATTTCGAGGCGCCGGACGAGGTGCGCTTCCCCGCCATCCGCCTCGCGCGGCAGGCCATCGAACAGGGCGGCAGCGCGCCCGCCATTCTCAATGCCGCAAATGAAGTGGCGGTCGCCGCATTCCTGGATGGCAAGGTCGGTTTCCTCGATATTGCCGCCATCGTGGAGGCGGTGCTGGCGCGCAGCGATGTCGCGCCCGTCCGCAGCCTGGCGGATGTCCGCGCGGCCGATACCGCGGCGCGCGCCCAGGCGGCCCGCCTCGCTGAAGGATTGACTGTCTGATGCCTACGCCCGGTTTCCTCTTCACGGCCCTCTCGTTCCTGCTGGTCATCGGGCCGCTCGTCTTCATCCATGAGCTGGGCCATTATTGGGTGGGCCGCTGGTTCGGCGTCCATGCCGAGGCCTTTTCCATCGGCTTTGGTCCTGAAGTGACCGCCTGGACGGACAAGCGCGGCACGCGCTGGCGCCTGGGCGCCCTGCCGCTCGGCGGCTATGTGCGCTTTGCGGGCGACATGGGCGTTTCGAGCGAGCCTGACCCCAAATGGCTGCAATTGCCGCCGGAAGAGCGCAATCGCTGCTTCCAGTCCAAGTCCGTGGGCCAGCGTGCGCTCATCGTGCTGGCGGGGCCGCTGGTCAATCTGCTCTTCGCGGCCCTGATCCTGGGCGGTTTCGCCTATGTCTACGGGGAGAATGTGACGCCGCCGGTGGTGGGCAGCGTCAGCGAAGCGAGCGCCGCCGAGCAGGCGGGCCTGCGCGCGGGCGACCGCATCCGCGCCATCGACGGCGAGGCCATCGAGCAATATGGCGAACTGTTCTACAATGTGAAGGCGCGCATCCCGGGCGACCGGATCGAGCTGACGGTCGAGCGCGGCGAGAAGACCCTGTCCGTGCCGGTCACCATCGGCGCGCAAGTCGAGCGGGACCGATTCGGCAATGAGCACAGGATCCCGCTGCTGGGCGTGGGGCCGGTTGCGCCGACGATGGAGCCCGTCAGCCTCATCGAGGCGCCCATCGTGGGCGTCCGGCGCACCGGCGAACTCATCGAGATGATGGCCGTCGGTCTCGTCGACATCGTGACCGGCCGCCGCGCCATCGACGAACTGGGCGGGCCGCTCAAAATGGCGCAATTCTCGGGCGAGCAGGCCGCCATGGGCGCCGCGGCGCTCATCTCCTTCATCGCGCTGGTGTCGATTAACTTGGGGTTCATCAACCTCTTGCCAATTCCCATGCTCGACGGGGGTCATTTGTTCTTCTACGGAATTGAAGCCATCCAGCGCAGACCGGTCAGTCCCCGCGTTCAGGAAATCGCGTTCCGATCCGGCCTCGCCCTGCTGCTCGGGCTGATGGTGCTGGTGACGATCAACGATTTGGGGTCTTTCGGCCTGTGGCGCGGGCTCTCAAGCTTGATTGGATGACGCGCATGAGGCAGGGGTGCGGCTTGGCCCGGCAATCGCAGCCGGGCCTTTCACGACGTGGCGAGGATGCACGGTTTTGACTGAGACGACGACGAGAAGTGAGACATCCCGCCTGGCCGCGCTGCTGCTTGCCGGCACGATCCTGAGCGGTATCTGCGCCGCGCCCGCTTTTGCCGACGATCAGCCGGAAAGCGCAGCCGCCGCCGTCCCCGCGCCGGCGGCTCAGCCGCTGCCGACCATCGCGCCGGAGGCGGCCTCGCCCGTCGCGACGGCACGCACCATCCGCACGCTGAAGGTGGAGGGCTCGCAGCGCCTCGAAGCCGATACGGTGCTCTCATACACCAAGCTGCGCGTTGGCGGCACCTACACGCGCGAGACGCTCGACGAGGCCCTGAAGGACCTCTACGCGAGCGAACTCTTCGAATATGCCGAGATCCGCGATGACGGGAATGACGGCGCGCTGACCGTGGTCGTACGCGAGAACCCGGTCATCAACCGCATCGTGCTGGAGGGCAACAAGCGCCTCAAGGACGACAAGATCCGGCCCGAGATCAAGATGTCGCCGCGCCAGATCTACACCCGCTCGAAGGTGCGCGCCGACGTCGCTCGAATCATCGAACTCTATCGCCGGCAGGGCCGCTTCGCCGCCGTGGTCGATCCCAAGCTGGTCAAGCTCGACCAGAACCGCGTCGACATCGTCTACGAGATCACGGAAGGGCCAAAGTCCAAGGTCCGGCAGATCAACATCATCGGCAACGACGTCTTTTCCGACGGCAAGCTGCGCGGCGAGATGGCGACCAAGCAGGCGCGCTTCTTCCGCCTCTTCTCCTCGGGCACCACCTACGATCCGGATCGCCTGGCCTATGACCAGCAGAAGCTGCGCCAGTTCTACCTGACGGAAGGCTATGCCGACTTCCGCGTCGTCTCGGCCGTGGCCGAGCTGACGACCAACAAGCAGGACTTCATCATCACTTATGTGGTCGAGGAAGGCGAGCGCTACAAGTTTGGCGACGTCTCGGTGAAGAGCGACATTCGCGACCTCTCTTCCGAGGGGCTCACGCGCTCGCTGCGCATGCACAAGGGCGATTGGTACAATGCCAAGGCCGTCGAGGACACGGTCGAGCAGCTCAACCAGACGGCGGGCCTGTTCGGCTATGCCTTCGCCGATGTGCAGCCGGACTTCGATGCGGACAAGGAAGCCCGCACGATGTCGATCACCTTCGAGATCGCCAACGCACCGCGCGTCTATGTCGAACGCATCGACATCAACGGCAATACGCTGACGCAGGACAAGGTGGTGCGGCGCGAGTTCCGCCTGCAGGAAGGCGACGCCTTCAACACCTTCCAGGTCCGCCGTTCGCAGGACCGCATCAATTCGCTCGGCTTCTTCCAGGAGAATCTGGACGTGGAGCAGAAGCCCGGCTCGGCGCCCGACCGCATCGTGCTGGAAACCAATGTCGAGGAAAGGTCGACGGGCGAGCTTTCGCTCTCGGCCGGTTTCTCGAGTCTCGAGCGCTTCATTCTCGCGGCCTCGGTCACGCAGCGCAATTTCCGCGGCATGGGCCAGGAACTGCGCACCTCCGTCGATTATTCCAGCTATTCCAAGTCCATCCAGGCGGGCTTCACCGAGCCCTATTTCCTGGATCGCAACATGGCGGTCGGCTTCGACATCTTCCGCCAGGACATGAACAGCTTCAACTATTTCTCGGACAATACGCGCAACACCACCTACAGCCAGGTGCGCACCGGCTTCCAGCTCCGTGCCGGCGTGCCGATCACCGAATATCTCTCGCTCGGCCTGCGCTACGGCCTCAGCTTCGACAATGTGACGCTGGACCCGCGCATCTATTATACCGACAGCAACGGCAACGGCATATTGGGCGACAGCGCGGGCGACAGCTGCGATCCGCTGCGCGCGGGCCGCTATCTGTGCGACGCCATCGGCAAGCGGACCACCTCCACGATCGGCTATTCGCTCGTCTTCGACGCGCGCGACAATCGCGTGCGGCCGACGCGCGGCTATTCGCTCTCGCTCAGCCAGGATTTCGCGGGCCTGGGCGGCAATGTGAGCTATCTGCGCAGCACGCTCTCGGCGGACAAGCACTGGTCGCTGGGCAGCGGCTTCGTCTTCTCGCTGAGCGGCCAGGCGAGCTATATCAAGTCCTTCCAGAAAGCGCGGTCCGCCAGCAGCGATCCGGTACGGCTGGTCGATCGCTTCTTCCTGGGCGAGCCGCAGCTTCGCGGCTTCGACATTCGCGGCATCGGCCCGCGCATCCTGCGCAAGCCCTATGTGGTCGACGAGAACGGCAATATCATAGGCGTCAGCGAGAATCGGGACAATTGGTCGGACGACGCGCTGGGCGGCCGGGCGCTCTATATGGGCCATGCCGAGCTGGAGATCCCGCTGGGCGCGGGCGCGCGAGACATGGGCCTGCGCCCGAGCATCTTCATGGATGTGGGCGCCGTGTTCGGCTTGCGTAAGCCGACCTATGCCAATGGCGGCCTGCTCCAATATACGACGCGCACATGTCAGCAGAATTCCGCGGACAACAGCGGCGATCTTTCGCAGGTCGTCAATCAGCCCTGTCCGTCCGGAACGACCCAGGTCAATATCGGCGGCTTCCAGGAATTCTATGTCGGCGATTCCGCCAAGCCGCGCGTTTCGGTGGGCTTCGGCGTCAACTGGAACTCGCCTTTCGGGCCATTTCGTATCGACGTCGCCAAGGCGCTTACCAAGGTCGAGGGCGACGATACGAAAGTTGTAACCTTCAATGTAGGAACGCAATTCTGATGAAAAAGTCACTTCTCGTTTCCGTCGTCTTGGCGACGGCGCCGTTTGCGCTCGCTACGGCCGTCACGCCGGCGTCGGCGCAGTCCAAGCTCGGCATCGCCGTGGTGAATGTGGATGCCGCCGTCGGCCAGTCTGCCGCCGCGCAGACCGCCACGCAGCAGATGCAGACCACCTACAAGAGCGCGATCGACAGCGCCAATGCGCGGCAGACCGCGCTGCAGGCCGAACTGAAGCAGAAGCAGGATGCGCTCGAGGCCGCGCTGCGCGCCGCCGGCGAGAAGCCTACGCCCGCCCAG
>CBIMKI010000202.1:0-4964 GCA_966244395.1 uncultured Sphingobium sp.
GTTCGAGTGGCACTGGGCGACTTCCCCGGCGGACGTTGATGAGGTTTCGGTGGAAGATCGATCGGCAGGGTTGCGGCCTCCGGGTGCTGTTGTCTTTTTGGGGGTGAGGCTCCGTGCTCCCGCGCAGGCAGGAGCCCAAGACGCGATGGCGGTGTGCGTCTGCCCTGGGCTCCTGCCTGCGCAGGAGCACGAGCTTGCAGCGTCGATTGGCGCTGGCAGGGCGAGATGATAGCGTCCGGGCATACATACGGGGGAGAAGCCATGGAGAAGGACATGACGGCGCAGGATACGGCCTGGCCGGTGCGGACCTGGGTTCTGGTCGTGTTGGGCATGGTCGCCGCGCTGGCGATCCAGCAGCTCATGGACCTGCCCGACAGCGATTGGGCCTGGGGCAAGCGGCTGGTGAGTGCGCTCATCCTTTTCATCGGCGTGGGCGCGCTCGGCTTCGGCCTCGTCTGGAAGCGGGGCCGGGACGTGCCGGCCATTGCCATCGCCCTGATCTGCGGCCTCGTCTCGGGCGGCGTGCTGATCTGGAACGGGCTGCCGGGCGAAGGCATGTTCTTCTCATGGCAGCTTTTCTGCGGCCTTGTCGGATCGGGCTTCCTGCTGGTGCTGTTCCAGGCCGCGCAGGACCGCCATCCGCACCTGCCCGCGCGCTGGAACGCGCCGGGCCTCATCGGTTGGAAGCGGCAGGCGCTCGATTATGGCGAGGTGCATCGCGCCATCTGGGTCGATGCGCTGCTGATCGGCGCGGCGATGGCCTTCACGGGCATCACCATGCTGGTCGTCCTGCTGCTCTCGCAGATGTTCTGGCTGGTGAAGATCGACCTGCTGCGCGAACTGCTGCGCAAGGACTGGTTCCCCGCCATGCTCGTCGGCGCGGCCTTTGGCGGCGCAATGGGCATATTGCGCGACCGGGCCGCCATCATCGGTGCCTTGCAGAAAGTGGCGATGATCGTGCTGCGGGTGCTCGCGCCGGTGCTGGCGGCGGGTCTGGCGCTCTTTCTCGTCGCACTCGTCTTCACCGGGCTTACACCGCTCTGGGCGACGGGGGACACGACTGCGCTCATGCTGGGCGGGGCGCTCGCGGCGCTGTTCCTCATCAATGCCGTGATCGGCGAGCGGCAGGAGGGGGAGGCGCCACCCGCGCGCATCCTGCGCTGGGGCGCGCAGGCGCTCGGCCTCATCATGCTGCCGCTGGTGCTGATCGCGGCATGGTCGACGGGCCTTCGCATCGGCCAATATGGCTTCTCGCCGGACCGGCTCTGGGCGCTCACGTTCATCATTCTGGGCACGGTGACGGCGATTGCCTATGCCGTGGCGATCCTGCGGCGCGGCGACTGGATCGCGCGGCTCTATCGCAGCAACCTGCATCTCGCCTTCATCCTGGGCGGCGTGGCCCTGCTGCTCTCCACCCCGCTCCTCAGCTTCGAGCGGATCGCGACGGCGAACCAGGTGGCGCGGCTGGAGAGCGGGCGGGTGAAGCCGGTCGACTTCGATTATCGCGGGCTGTGGTTCGACTTCGGCCCGCCGGGCAAGGCGGCGATCGCGCGGCTGGCGAAATCGGCACGGGACGATGAGGTGCGCAAATATGCCGCCGCCGTGCGGAAGATGGAATATCGCTATGCGGACGGGCCCAATGATGTGGCGCGGCGCAGCGGCGAGGCCCTGGACGCGCGGCTGACCATATTGCCTCAGAAGGTCGCGCTGGAGCCCAGGCTGCGTGAGCGCCTCACCGATTATGACGCCTGCCAGCCGAGCGGCATATGCGAGCTGCATTATGTGCCGGGCGAGGCCTATGCAGTGATGATCCGCGCGCCGGACCGCAATTGCCGGGATTGCGCGCCGGTCGTGTCGCTGCTGGTGCGGGGGCAGAAGGGCGATTGGGGCAAGGGCGAAACGATGAATGCTGCGGTGAGGGCCGAGAATGAGGCCATAGCCGTAAGGGCGGCCCAGGAACGGACAGCGGCGGCCGTGCGCGCCGGGAAAGTCGAGCTGCGGACGGTCCAGCGGCGGCAGGTCTTCATCGATGGCGAGCCTTTTGGCGACCCGATCGCCATGGAGAATGCCGCCGAGCCTTGATGCCGTCCCGTCGCGATGCTAGCGCGCGGCCATGAGCGTCGACCTGAGCACCGTCAAGAAGATCGCCAGCCTTGCCCGCCTTGCCGTCGACGACGCGCAGGCGGAGGCGCTGGTGCCCGAACTCAATGGCATCCTGCACTGGGTGGAGCAGCTTGGAGAAGTGGATGTCAGCGGCGTGGCGCCGATGACGGCCGTCATCCCCAACACGCTGCGCCTGCGCGAGGACGCGGTCACGGACGGCAATGTCCGCGACAAGGTGCTCGCCAATGCCCCGCAGGCCGAGCATGGCTTCTTCGCCGTGCCCAAGGTGATCGAATGATGACCGCAGGACAGCATGCGATCGTCCCGCACAGCGCCGCAGCCACGACCGATCCGGGGTCGAGGAACGAGAAATCATGACCAATCTCACCGATCTCACGGTCGCGCAGATCCGCGACGGCTTCCGCGCCGGGGACTTCTCCGCGCGCGAGGTGACGCAGGCGTTCAATGCCAATGTGGCGGCGGCGAAGGCGCTCAACGCCTTCATCGTCGAGACGCCCGACCATGCGCTCGCCGCCGCCGATCAGGCGGACAAGGACCGCGCGGCAGGCACGCTCAAGCCCCTTTCCGGCGTGCCCATCGGCATGAAGGACTTGTTCTGCACCCAGGGCGTGCAGACCACGGCGGCCAGCCACATGCTGGAAGGCTTCAAGCCGACCTATGAGAGCTTCGTATCGCAGAAATTGTGGGATGCGGGCGCGGGTATGCTCGGCAAGCTCAATCTCGATCAGTTCGCCATGGGCTCCTCCAACGAGACCAGCTATTTCGGCAATGTGATCTCGCCCTGGCGGCGCAAGGATGGCGGCAATGCCGCGATGGCGCCGGGCGGCAGCTCGGGCGGCAGTTCGGCGGCGATCAGCGCGCGCCTGTGCCCCGCCGCGACCGGCACGGATACCGGCGGCTCGATCCGCTAGCCGGCGGCGTTTACCGGCATTTCCGGCATCAAGCCGACCTATGGGCGCTGCTCGCGCTGGGGCGTCGTCGCCTTCGCAAGCTCGCTCGATCAGGCCGGGCCGATGGCGCGCGATGTGCGCGACTGCGCGATCATGCTGGAGAATATGGCCGGCTTCGATCCGCGCGACTCCACCTCGCTCGACCTGTCGGTGCCCAATTGGGAAGCGCTTTTGTCCAGCGATCTCAAGGGGAAGAAGGTCGGTATTCCCAAGGAATATCGGGTCGATGGCATGCCCGCCGAGATCGAGAAGCTCTGGGACCAGGGCATCGCCTGGCTGAAGGATGCGGGCGCGCAGATCGTCAACGTCTCGCTGCCGCACACGCGCTATGCGCTGCCGACCTATTATATCATCGCGCCGGCCGAGGCCTCCTCGAACCTCGCGCGCTATGATGGCGTGCGCTACGGCCTGCGCGAGCTGCCGGATGGCGCCAATCTCCAGGAGATGTACGCCGCGACGCGCGCCGCCGGCTTCGGTCCGGAGGTCAAGCGCCGCATCATCATCGGCACCTATGTGCTCTCGGCGGGCTATTATGACGCCTATTTCACCCAGGCCTGCAAGGTGCGCGCGCTCATTGCCCGCGACTTCGAGGAGGCCTTCAAGAGTTGCGACGTGCTGCTGACGCCCACGGCGCCGAGCGCGGCCTTCGCGCTGGGCGAGAAGCAGGCCGATCCGCTCGCCATGTATCTGAACGACGTGTTCACCGTGCCGGCGAGCCTGGCGGGCCTGCCGGCCATGTCAGTGCCAGCGGGCCTTTCCGCCGAGGGACTGCCGCTCGGCCTGCACCTCATCGGTCCGGCGCTGGGCGAGCAGATCGTGCTCGATGCGGGCCTCGCGATCGAGCAGCGTGCCGGTTTCGCCGCGAAGCCGGACCGCTGGTGGTGACGTGACGGCCGATCTCGCTAAGCGGACGGCCGACGGCATCTCGGCCGAGTTGCCCGCCTGGAGCCGCGAGGCGAAGGGCTTGTTCGAATGGGCGCCGGACCGTTCGCTGCTCGCCTCGATCAGGGCCTATCAGCATGCGGCGGCGCGCCGGGGGCCGATTGCGAGCATGCAGCGGCGGCTGGCGGTGCTGCGCCATATCTTCTGGTCGGCGGTGACGGGCGCGGACATACCAATCTTCTGCCGGATCGGCGGCGGGCTGCGCATGCCGCACGCCAATGGTATCGTGATTCACCCCAAGGCGCAGATCGGTCCCAACTGCCTCATCATGCAGCAGGTGACGATCGGCTCATCGGGCAAGGGCGGCGTACCGAAGATCGGCGGCCATGTCGACATCAGCGTCGGCGCGAGCATATTAGGCCCCGTGACGATCGGGGATCATGCGCTCATCGGGGCGCACGCATTGGTAGTGAAGGATGTTCCGGCGGGCGCGGTGGTTCTCGCGCCGCTCGGGCGGATCAGGACAGAAAGTCAGGCGGATTAAGGCATGACCACGCAGACAGCATATCGCATCCAGGGCGCAACCGGCGAATGGGAGGTCGTGATCGGCCTTGAGGTCCATGCGCAGGTGGTCTCCAAGGCCAAGCTCTTCTCCGGCGCGGCGACGGCCTTCGGCGCGGAGCCCAACAGCCAGGTGAGCCTGGTCGACGCGGCGATGCCCGGCATGCTCCCGGTGCCCAACATGGAATGCATCCGCCAGGCGGTGCGCACCGGCCTTGCGATCAACGCGCAGATCAACAAGTGGAGCCGGTTCGATCGCAAGAATTATTTCTATGCGGACCTGCCGCAGGGCTACCAGATTTCCCAGCTATATCATCCCCTTGTGGGCGAGGGCGAACTTCTCGTCGAAGCTGATGACAAGGCCGGGATCAGCGAGGACAAGGTGATCGGCATCGAGCGCATCCATGTCGAGCAGGATGCCGGCAAGCTGATGCACGACCAGCACCC
>CBIMKI010000203.1:0-4953 GCA_966244395.1 uncultured Sphingobium sp.
TCGAACAATTACGGCCCCTATCAATTTCCGGAAAAGCTCATTCCGCTGTTCCTGCTCAATTGCCTCCACGGCCGCAACCTGCCCATCTATGGCGACGGCATGAACGTGCGCGACTGGCTGCATGTCGAGGATCATTGTCACGGCATCGAGAAGGTGCTGCGCGTCGGCAGGCCGGGCGAGACCTACAATATCGGCGGTGGGCAGGAGTTGCCCAATCTCACGGTGATCGAGGAGATCTGCGCCACGGTCGACCGTGCCTTTGCGCAGGATGGGTCATTGGCCAGCCGCTTCCCGGATGCGCCCGCCGCGCGGGGCGAACCTTCCGTCTGCCTCAAGACCTTCGTCACCGACCGGGCCGGGCACGACCGGCGCTATGCGATCGACGAGACCAAGGCGCGGGGCGAACTCGGCTATGCGCCGCGCCGTACCTTTGCCGAGGGTTTCGCCCAGACGCTGGCCTGGTATCTCGCCAATGAGGGCTGGTGGCAGCCCTTGCTCGACAAGGCCAAGCCGGCCCGCTGAAGCCGGCTCCCGCTGCCGGAGGGACCGACCGGGCCTCCGCTCGGTTCATCATCGAGCCATTCCGTGCGGATTGAAGCGCCTATCCTTGCTTGATCGTGATCGTCATTGCGAGCGGCGATGCCGCGCGGCAATCCAGCGCTCACGCGTGGCCTCGCTTGCAATGACGACGGACCTGTTCTGGCGCGAAGTCGCGCGCCGCGCCTCAACCTGGGGCGGCACTGCCCTTTGGTGGGGCCCGGCGCCGCCGGTCAGCCGAACGGCGCGGCCTCAGTCCTTATAATAATCGGTATATTTGTCGTAATAGCCAAGGCCGATGCCTTCGCCGATGCCGCCTTCATAGCGGTTGAGCACCGAGCCGATGCACTTGGCCGGTTCCAGCAGGCGCATCGAATCCGTGATCTGCGCGGCATTGGTGCGGCCCTGCTCGATCACCATGAGATAGGCGTCGATCATCGTCGCGACCACCATCGCATCGTCATTGGCGAAGACGGGCGGCATGTCGAAGATCACCATCGTGTCGTCGGGCAGTGCCTTCAGCGCCTTGATGAACGCCGCGAAGCGATCGCCGGCGAGCAGGTCGACCGTTTCGAGATCGTTCGGGAAGCAGGGAAAGAGGCTCAGATTGGTGCCCGCGACGGCATAACCCACTTTGGCGAGGTCGTCCGTCTGCCCGGCCAGGAACTTCTCGAGGCCGAACTTGCCGCTCATGCCATAGTTGGCCGCCAGCGACGCGCGCCGCACGTCGAGGTCGAAGGCCAGCGTCTTGAGGCTCGGCAGGCGGCTCATTGCCGCCGCGATATTGGCGGAGAGGAAGGACTTGCCGGCGCCGGGCGCGGGCGAGGTGATGCCCACGATCTTGTAGCCGTTGGCCCGCATGCGCTTCACCAGCTGCGAGCGCAGCAGGCTGAACGGGCGGGAAGTGATGTTGCGGCTGTTGAAGCCGACGATGTGGCTCCGCTCCAGGGCGGCCGCATCGGGCGTGAACACCGGCAGCTCGCTCTGGCTCGGAATGGCAAAGCTGGTGCTGTCGGCCGTCGCTTCGGGTGCGAAAATATCAGACAAGGGTCATTCTCCTGCCGCGCGGCCGATCAATCGTCGTCATCGTCATCGTCATCGCGGGTCTTGCCCCCGCCGCCCTTGGCGAACGGCCAGAGCCCCGCGAGCCAGCTGCCACGTTCGCCGGGCGCGTAGATGGTCGGAATGACCACCAGCGGCGGCTCGCCGATGGCATGGGTCACGCTGGACACATGGCGGATCGGGCGGCCGATCAGCTCGAGCAGCAGGATGACCGCAAGACCAAGGCCGAAGCCGAGACCGAAGCCGGCGGAGATCAGCAGCGGGCGATTGGGGCTGATCGGCTCTTCGGGAATTGTCGGCGCTTCGAGCTGGCGCAGGCGCTCGCCCACCTGCTCATCGTCTGCGCGCTTGCCGGCGCGCGCGGCGTTGAGCTGCACGGATGCGCGCTGATACTGCATGTTCAGGCCATCGAGCTTTTCCTGCAACTGGGCGAGTTCGCCCTGGACGACCGGCGCCTGGCGCGCGGCCGCCATATTGGAGGCGGCAGTGCCCTGAGCCGCGCGCAGCTGGGAAATCTGGCGATTGTTGAGCGCGATCTGCTCGTCGATATTGCTCACCCGGTCGATCGGCAGATCGTCCTCGCGCGTCCGGGCGAGGCGCTTGGCCTCCGCCAGGCGCTGCTTGGCCAGCGTCACGTCGGGGTGACTCTCGGCATAGGTCGCGCGCAGTGCCGCGAGCTGGGCTTCGGCCTCCTGAACGGCCGGGTCCCGGTCGGATGCGGTGGCGACCAGGCTGCGCTGGGAGCGCAGCGTGGCGTTGGTCTGCTCCAGCGCGATGATCTGGGCCTGAAGCGTCTCGGGCGAGGAGAAGAAACCGCCATTGGCGCCCGCCAGCGCGGCGCTGTTGCGGGAGCGGATGCCCAGGATCGTGCCCTCGAGCTGAGCGATCTGCTCCTGCAATTCGCTGGTCTGGTCGGTCAGGAACTGGACCGTGTTGACCGCCTGCTGGGACTGGGTGCTCGAGTTGATCTGCTGGATCTGCTGCGTCAGGGCTTGCAGCACTGCCTGCGCCTTCACCGGGTCGGAATAATCGAAGCTGATGCTGAAGGCGATCGTGCTCTGCTTGCCGCTGCTGCTGGACTGGATATCTGCGGTCACCGGCCGGATGTCGATCGCACCGCGCATGTCGTCGATGACTTCGGAGAAGGTCTTGGTGCGCAGTTCAGTCTGATAGAGGCCGTTGCGGTTGATGATGTCGATGAGCTGCGTGCGGCTCAGCACCTCTTGCCGGATGCGCGCCATGCGCTGGTCGATGATCTCCATGCCGGTGACGTCGCTCGCCACCTCTTCGGGCAGCAGCGGCGCTTCGACGAGCAGGACGGCCTTGGACTGATAGGTGACGGGCAGCAGGAAGGCCGCCGCCACGCCAATGATGAGGCCGACCGCAGCCGGGATGATGAGCAGCCATTTGCGCTGGCGCAGGATGGTCGGCAGATGCGGGATGAGCGTGGCGATCGCCGATTCCTCCGCCACCTCGATGCTGGATGTGGGCCTGTTCATCTTCATCGTCCCAAGCGATAGGCAAGGCCGACGCCGCCGTAGAAGCTCGCCTTGCGCGCGACGTTGGAGTCGGTGGGGTCGGTGTAGCGGGCATTGACCGAGAAGCTCAGGCGCTGGGTCAATTGCTGCTGATAGGCGGCGGAGCCGTTGAGATAGCTCGTTTCGCCAAGGGGGCCGCCGCCGACGGATTTCGATCGCGAATATTGGCTGCCGAGCCGGATCGAGCTGCGCGGCGTCAGCGAATAGCTGTAGTCGGCGCCGACGGACGTGATGGTGGAGCTGCCGAACCGCGACGTGGCGCCGGTGGAGTGCGAAGCGGTGAGGCAGGCATTGCTGCGGTCTCCGCGATGGCACAGGGAGCCCCGGCCGTAAAAGCCGGTCTTGTCGGAGGGATTGGGTCCGTCGACTTTCGTGAAGGAGACGCCGACGCTCATCGCCAGCGAGGTGCGCGGGGCGAGGCTCAGCGTCGCATCCACGGTGGGCGCGATCTGTCGGCTGGAGCCGAAGCTGCGCTCATAGTCGGTCTTGGAATAGTTGACGCCAAAGCCCGCCGTCAGCTTTTCGCTGAACGTGCGCGAGAGGCTGAGGCCGCCATTATAAGTGGTGTAGCCGCTGTAGGCCGGCCCGCCGCTATTGTCATAATCGAGGCGAACCACCGATCCCGACATGTTGAGCGTATCGCGCGCCGAGAGCGCGGTCTGGAAGCCGGCATTGGCATGCCAGCTCTCGGTCCGCTGGCCCGCCAGGTCGGTGGCGGAGGGATCGGGCAGCGGCGCCTGGTCGTCCGGAATGCCGGGCAGCCGCCACGCGGTATCCAGGCCTGTGTTGATCCGGCTCTCGAAGCCGGCGCCGAGCGTCAGCTTGGAGCGCGGGCTGAGGCTGAAGGCGGCCGCGCTGCCTAGCGACCAGTTGGTCGTATCGTCGTAGCGGCGCGCGAAGATCGTGCGGTCGACGCGGCCCGTCAGGTCGATCGTGCTCGTCGGGCCGACCAGGCTGATAGTCGGCGCCAGGCTCACGCTCACCGAGGCACTGGAGAGATCGTTCGTCGTGCCGAGATAGGGGTTGGTGGCATAGCCTGCGTCCACGCCTGCAACGGCGGAGACGCGGGTTTCGGCGTGGGCGGTGCCCGCGAGCAGCAGCGCGACGGCTGGCGCGGCGGGCAGAAGCTTCGTCATGGACATCATGGAACGACCACCGTGTCCCCGACCTGGAGTTGCGGTATCTCGTTGGCTGCCGAGCCTGGGATATTGCCCTTCATCACCCCGCCCAGGCGCACCCGTATCGAGGTGAGGCCATTGGGGGTCTTGCGGATGATCGTCACATTGTCGAGGCTGGCGAACTCGTCCGGTCCACCCGCCGCGGCGATCGCCTCGAGCACGTTGACATAGCGCATGGGCGTGAACGTGCCGGGACCGCGCACGCGGCCGATGATCGAATAGCTGTAGCCGGTCGGCTGGCGGACGGAGACCGTCACCTGCGGCGGCTCGCCATTATATTGCGTCGCGAGGGATTGCGAGATCGCGGCCTCGACATCTGTCGTCTTCATGCCGCTCACCACCACGCGGCCCACCAGCGGGAAGGAGAAGCTGCCGTCCGGCAGCACCTTGATCGAGCGCTGCAGGCGCTCGTCGCCCCACACATAGACTTCGATCTCGTCGCCCGGATTAAGGCGATAGTCCTCGCCGCCCGCTTCCCCGGCGGCCGATGCCGGAGCCGATACGAGAAGTGCTAGACTGAGAAGCGAAACAGACCATGACTTCAATGGTTGCGCCACTAGAAACGATCCTTTCGCTGGGACTTCATTCGGGCGTTTCATATACCATCTTACTCTGTCGTGACCACGTAAAAGGCAGGT
>CBIMKI010000204.1:0-4904 GCA_966244395.1 uncultured Sphingobium sp.
CCCAATCGCCGCCCGAAGCCGCGACGTTGGACATGGAGACGACGACCGGCAGGCCCTGCTTGCGCGCCTGGGCCAGCGCACTGCGGATCTCCTCGGCCGCCAGGGCCGAGCCGCCGGGCGAATCCACGCGCAGCACCAGGGCCTTGATGTCTGAATCGGCCATGGCGTCGCGGATCAGATTGGCGATGGTGAAGCCGCCCGCCGTGCCGGCCGGTGCCTCGCCGTTCACGATCTCGCCCGCCACGGTGATGACGCCCACCGCGCCGTCATCGGCGGGGCGGTGGCGGCGGATGTAGCTGTGGAGTGGCACGGCGGAAAAGTCGCCCACGCCGCCGTCGCTCGCCTGGCCGGCCAGTGCCACGACGCGCTCCCCGAAAGCGATTTCGTCGCCCAGCCTGTCGACCAGTCCCAGGCTCAGCGCGGCCTTGGCCATGTCGCCACCCGCGGCTTTCAGCGAGACGAGCGGATCGGCGAGGAAATCCTTGATGCGGGCCTTGGCGCGCGCCTTGCCCACATCGGCCAGCCAGTCCTCCCACACCGCGTCGAGCAGCGCCTGGCTCGCGGCGCGTGCCTCGGGCGACTGGTCGGCGCGAATATAGGGCTCCACCGCGCTCTTGTAGGTGCCGACGCGATAGACGTGGACATTGGCGCCGATCTTGTCGAGCAGCCCCTTGTAGTAGAGATTGGCGCCGCCTGGTCCGGTGACGCCGACCATGCCCATGGGCGAGAGCCAGATTTCGCTCGCATGCGCCGCGAGCAGATAGGCATCGTCGTCATAGACGGTCGAATGAGCGAGCACGGGCTTGCCCGCCGCCCGCACCTTGTCGAGCGCGGCGCCCACGCGCTGCATGGCCACTTGCCCGCCACCGCCAAAGGCGTCGAGATCGAGCACCACCGCCTTGATCGCGCTGTCGTTCGCGGCCGTCTCGATGGCGTGGACGACGTCGCGCAGGCGATATTCCACTGCCACGCCGCCGCTCGACAGCGCCGTCAATCCGTCGACCGCCGATGGCTGCTCGACGATCGGCCCGTCGAGCGCCAGCAGCAACGCGCCCGATCGCGGTGCCGTCTCCACCGTGCGCGCATGCTTGATGCCCATGTAGAGCAAGCTGAAAAAGCCGATCAGGAACAGCAGGACCAGCAGGTCCTTGACGGCGACGACCAGTTTCCAGGCGCTTTTGGCGAAACTCCACACCGGCCATTCTCCTTCGCGCGCATCGCTAGCGCATCTTCGCGCGCGATGCACGGGGCCTTGTGGACGGTGATGCGCGGGCGCGCTGCCTCAGCGTTTCAGCAGCGCGGCGCGATGCGCGAACACGGTCTCGTCGTTCATGTCGCGGCCATCGCGGCTCGCGCGCTCGAACAGGTCCGCCAGGGCCAGTCGGTCGCGTGCCAGCCGGATCAGCGCTTTGCTCAGCGCCGCCGGGTCCATCTCCGTGAGCACACCGCCGCCATTCTCGGCGATGAGGTCACGCGGATAGGCCGATCCATAGCCGACAATCGGTGTGCCCGAGACGAGGGATTCGATGAGGCAGCGTGGCGATTCCGGCGTCTGATGGCAGAAGAGCATCATATCCGCCGCGCGCAGCATGTCGAGCAGCCGGGCGCGATCCCTGAGCGCACCGGGGAATTCGACCCTGTCGGCCAGGCCGACCTCGCGAACGCGGGCCTGCGCGGCCTCAAGTTGTGGCCCGTCGCCGAGCCAGCGCGCGCGGAACCGTCCGCCCGCCGCCGCGGCCAGGCGCAGCGTCTCGATCCAGTCCATGACGCCTTTGTCCGGGCACGCCCTGCCGGCATAGATGATGTCGAGGCTCGGCGGTGCGGATGCCTGCGCGCGGGCGGCACGCTTGGCCGCGCGCTTGGCGGCAAGCTGCGCGGCCGGGATGCGGTCCGCGGGCTTGAGGTGTATGTTGTGCACCAGATGCGGATCGGGGCTGTAGCGCGCGAAGGCATCATAGGTATCGCGGCCGTGGAACATGCCGATCGTGGTCCGTCGAATGACGATGCGCTCCATATGGCGCGTCAGCCAGGCATTGAGCAGCCTGTTATATTTGCGCAGGCCGCTGGCGCGCCGCGCGGACGTCCGCTCCACTTCCGATTCGACCCGGTCGGTCCAGACGGACGCCACGCGGTCCCTGCGTGCCGCGATCAGCGCGCCCAGCGCGGCCCAGTCGCCCCAGAATGTACTGATGCCGAACTGGAGATGGTCGTGCCGCTCGATCAGCGCCGAAAGCTTCCGGTACATGCCGGGAAAGGCACGGACGAACGATGGCGGCGTCCAGGCGGGCGGCATGGGCAGGACCGCCAGGCGATCGCCGAGGCCGAGGCTGTCGATGGGGATGAAGTCGGGGGGAATCTCGCTGCCGGGCAGAAGCTTCGCGCCCAGCGTCATGCGGTCGAAATGGCGGAGCCACTGGATGAGGCCGTTGCCGGCCTGGCTGTCGATATGGAAGCGGCCGTCCTTCTGCCGGATGCCGAGTGGCAGAATCAGAAGCAGCGATCCCTCGGGTGGGGTGTCCTCGATCGTCATATACGCTCGCAATCCCGCGCTACCGGAGCATTGTTCCTCCCCCCGATATCCGCACGGACCGCAGGCGCATCTTGCGCGGTGATGCACCGGCCCCCCACCGTCCCGGTAGACAGATTGGCGCTTTCCTGTCCCGTCCCGCGCGGCTATCCGAGCCGACTTCATGGTAAACCGTTTTCGCCCGTCTCCTTATCGCGCCGAGATTTCGGCCACGCTGCGGCTTGCCCTGCCGCTGGTTGGGGCGAATCTGCTCCAGATGGCGATCCATGCGGTGGACGTCATGTTCGTCGCGCGGCTGGGCGCGGCCGAGCTGGCGGCCTCCACGCTCGGCATCGCCGCCTTCTCGCTGCTGGTGTGGAGTGCGACCGGCCTCATCGCGCTCGCGCCCCTGGCGGCGGCCGAGCTGGGCCGGCGGCGCCATTCGGTGCGGGAGGTGCGCCGTACGACGCGGATGGCGCTGTGGCTCACCATCGCTATCGGCCTTGCCCTGACGCTGCTCTTTCAGGCCGGCGAGACGATCTTCCGCGCCACCGGCCAGCCGCCCGCGCTCGCCGTGCGCGCCGGCGGCTTCCTCACGGTCATTGCCTTCGCCATTCTCCCCATGCTGCTGGCCTCGACCCTGCGCCAGTTCGTGGCGGCGCTGGACCGCGCGGCCTATGCGACCTGGATCAACCTGCTGGGCCTTGGCACCAACATCCTGGGCAACTGGCTGCTGGTCTTCGGCCATGGCGGCTTTCCCGCGCTCGGCCTTGTAGGTTCCGCGCTCGCCAGCGTCATCACCAGCTGGACGATGGTGCTGGCCTATATCGCTGTCATCCGCTTCGACCGGCGGCTGCGGCGCTATCGCATCATGGGCCGCTGGTGGCGCCCGGAGTGGCAGCGCCTGCGCGAGATGATCCGGCTGGGCGGGCCGATCGCCGGCACCATCCTCGCCGAGGCGGGCCTGTTCGCGGGCGCGGCCTTCCTCATGGGGCGGATCGGCGAGGCGGAGCTGGCCGGCCATGCCGTGGCGCTCCAGATCGCCGCGCTCGCCTTCCAGATTCCCTTCGGCGTGGGGCAGGCCGCCACCATCCGTGTCGGCATGGCCTATGGCGCGCGCGATGCCGCCGCCGCCACGCGCGCCGGGCAGGCCAGCCTGGTGCTCGGCATCGGCATCATGGTCGCCACCTCCGGCGCCATGCTGCTCTTCCCGCGCGGTATCCTCTCGCTCTATGTGGATCTCGCCGCGCCCGCCAATGCGGCCATGATCGTCCACGCCACGCAATTCCTCTTCGTCGCGGCCGCCTTCCAGCTCTTCGACGGCGCGCAGGCGGTGGGCGCGGGCGCACTGCGCGGCCTGCAGGATACGCGCATTCCCATGCTTTATGCGCTTGTCGGCTATTGGCTGCCGGGCATGGGGACGAGCATCGCGCTCGGCTTCTTCACGCCGCTCGGCGGTCTTGGCGTGTGGATCGGCCTGCTCACCGGCCTCGTCGTCGTGGCGGTTCTGATGCTCCAGCGCTGGGTCCGGCGTGAAGCCCTCGGGCTCGTCTCGCCGCGAGACTGAAAAATCTCGCCGCGCGGCGCTTGACCTGCCCACAGGCCCCACCCATATGGCGGCCGTTGGCACTCCCCTGGGGAGACTGCCAGCAAACTGATTCACGTGCGCGGAACGCGCGACAATCGGGGGCGGCGCGGACGGACGGGCAAGAGCCTATCGGAGTCCGGTCGGGCGCTTTTCCGGGTCGCGGGGTTCCGGGCCTTATGGAAAGGATATGACATGGCATTCCGTCCGTTGCACGACCGTGTGCTCGTTCGCCGCATCGAAGCCGACGAGAAGACCGCCGGCGGCATCATCATCCCGGACACCGCCAAGGAAAAGCCGCAGGAAGGCGAGATCGTCGCCGTCGGCACCGGCTCCAAGGCCGAGGATGGCAAGGTGACTCCGCTCGACGTCAAGGCCGGCGATCGCGTGCTGTTCGGCAAGTGGTCCGGCACCGAAGTGAAGGTCGACGGCGAAGACCTGCTCATCATGAAGGAAAGCGACATTCTCGGCGTCATCGCCTGAGTCACGTCTCGCTGAATTTCAACGCAACACGTTTCAGAAAGCAGAGGTAAGCATCATGGCAGCCAAGGACGTCAAATTCTCCCGCGACGCCCGCGAGCGCATCCTGCGCGGCGTCGACATCCTCGCCGACGCGGTGAAGGTCACGCTGGGTCCCAAGGGCCGCAACGTCGTCATCGACAAGAGCTTCGGCGCCCCGCGCATCACCAAGGACGGCGTCACCGTCGCCAAGGAGATCGAGCTCAAGGACAAGTTCGAGAACATGGGTGCGCAGATGGTGCGCGAAGTGGCCTCGAAGACCAACGACATCGCCGGTGACGGCACCACCACCGC
>CBIMKI010000205.1:0-4843 GCA_966244395.1 uncultured Sphingobium sp.
CACGCCCGCGATCAGCTCGTTGAAGCGCATCTGGATCGGCTGGCTGATCTCATAGGCCTGGCCGGGATAGGCGGCCGTCACCTGCTCGATCTTGCCAACCAGCGCCGCCTTTGAAAGCGACGGGTCGGGCCAGTCGGCGCGTGGCTTCATGATGAGGAAGGTGTCGGAAATGTTGGGCGGCATGGGATCGGAGGCCACCTGTGCCGTGCCGGTCTTGGAGAAGGCGACCTGCACTTCCGGCAGCTTCGCGAGCCGCGCCTCCAGCCGCGACTGCATGGCCTGGCTCTGCTCGATCGACGTGCCGGGCACGCGCAGCGCCTGCACCACCACGTCGCCCTCGTCGAGCTGCGGCAGGAACTCCTGCCCCAGGCTGAGGAACAGGACCACGCCGAGCGCCACCGCGCCGAGCCCGATCGCAACGGTCGAGCGCGCCCGCCCCATCGCCCGGTCGAGCAATGGCGCATAATGCCGCTTGAGCCAGCCGATCGCCCGCCCCTCCTTCTCCTCAACCGGCCCCGAGAGCCAGGCCGCGATGGCGGCCGGCACGAAGCTGATCGAGAGCAGGAAGGCGAAGGCCAGCGCCATGATGACCGTGAGCGCCATGGGCGTAAAGGTCTTGCCCTCGACGCCGCTCAGCATCAGCAGCGGCACATAGACGAGCATGATGATCGCCTGCCCATAAGCCGAGGGACGGATCATCTCGCGCGCCGCCGCTGCGACCGTCTCCAGCCGCTCGGCCTTCTCCAGGGGGCGGCCAAGCTCATGCTGCCGCGCGCCGATGCGCCGCAGCGCATTTTCCACGATGATGACAGCGCCATCCACGATCAGGCCGAAGTCGAGCGCACCCAGGCTCATGAGATTGGCCGAGACGCCCGCGCGCAACATGCCGAAGCCGGTGAGCGTCATGACGATGGGGATGACCAGCGCCGCGATCAGTGCCGCGCGAACATTGCCGAGCAGCAGGAAGAGGATGACGATGACGAGCAGCGCACCCTCGGTGAGATTGCGCGCCACGGTGTTGATGGTCGCATTGACGAGGCCGGTGCGGTCCAGCACCGGCTCGACGACGATGTCGGTCGGCAACGAGGCGTTGATCTCGTCGAGCCGTGCCGCGACGGCGGAGGCCACCGCGCGGCTGTTCTCGCCGATCCGCATGATAGCCGTGCCGACCACCACTTCCTCGCCATTCTCGGAAGCCGAGCCCATGCGCAGCGCCTGACCCAGACGCACCTGAGCCACCTGGCCGAGCAGCACCGGCACGCCGCCCCGGTTCGCCACGGGCACGGCCGCCAGATCGCCAAGGCCCGTGAGGCGCGCGTCGGCACGCACGGCCAGCCCCTCGCCATTGCGATCCACCGTGCCGGCCCCGATGGCGCGATTGTTCGCCTCGATCGCCAGCGCCAGATCGTCGAGCGTCAGGCCCATGGCGGCCATGCGCTGGAGATCGGGCACGACCAGATATTGCTTCACATGGCCGCCAATGGCGTCGACGCCCGCAAGTCCGGGCACGGACTTGAGCAGCGGCGCGACGATCCAGTCCTGCGCCGTACGCAGATAGGTCGCCTTCTCCGCTTCCGTGCGCAGATGCTCGCCCTCGGGCGTGATATAGCTGTTATCGGGTTGGAGGCCGGGCTGGCCGACGGCATGATTGTCGCCCGGCCGATGCGCCATGCGCACGGTCCACATGAAGACTTCGCCCAGGCCCGTGGCGATCGGCCCCAGTTCCGGGTCGACGCCCGCCGGCAGCTCCGCCTCGGCGGCGCGCAGCCGCTCGGCGACCTGCGCCCGCGCGAAATAGACGTCGGTGGCGTCGGTGAACACCGCCGTCACCTGCGCGAAGCCGTTGCGGCTCAACGAGCGGCTATGCTCCAGTCCCGGCGTGCCCGCGAGCGCGGTCTCGATGGGGAAGGCGACCTGCTTCTCCACCTGCTCGGGCGAGAGGCCCGGCGCATGGACGTTCACCTGCACCTGGTTGTTGGTGATGTCCGGCACCGCGTCGATGGGCAGGCGGGCCAGCGAGAGCGCGCCGACGATGGCGGCGATGAGCGTGGCGAGCAGCACCAGCCAGCGCCGCTCGACGGAGAATGTGACGATCCGCGCGATCATGGCTCAGTGCTCATGCTCGGCTTCGCCCTTGCCGATCTCGGCCTTGAGCGTGAAGCTGTTCTCGGCGGCGATGGTCTCGCTGCCCTCGAGGCCCTGCGTGATCGCCACCATCGGCCCGTCGCGGCGGCCCAGCGTGACCGGCGCGGCGCGGAAGCCCTCGTCGGTGCGCACGAACACGACCGGCTTGTTCTCCAGCGCCTGCACCGCGACCGCCGGGACCATCACCGCGCCCGTCCCGCCGTCGCTTCTCGCGAGGCGGATGCGCGCCTGCACCGGCTCGCCCGCGCGCCACATGCCCACGCGATTGTCGAGATCGGCGAGCACGCGCACCAGCCGCGTCTGCTCGTCCAGCACCGGCGAGACGAAGCGGATGCGCGCCTGCGCCGCGCGGCTCGCCGCGGTCACCTCGATCATGTCGCCGCGCTTCACACGGGCGGCATCGGCGGCGGAAATGGAAAGCGCGACATGCAGCCGGTCGAGATTGGCGATGCGGAAGATCTCGGCATTCTCCGTCTCCTCCGTGAAGCTCTGGCCCGGCAGCGCATTGCGGCCGATCACCCGGCCGGAGATGGGCGCGGCGATGACGACCCGGTTGAGCCCGCCGGCCCGCGCGCCGGTCGCCGCCACCTGCTGACGCGCAAGCCGCAAATCAACTTCGGCCTCCTCATAGGCCGCGCGGGAAATCTCCACTTCCTTGAGCGGACGGAAGCCCTGCGCGAGCAGCGCCTCGTCGCGGTCGCGATTGGCGCGGGCGAGCTTGAGCCGCGTCTGCGCACGCTCGACCTGCGCCTGCAGCCCCGCCCCCTCGCGGCTCTCGATGACGGCCAGCGTCTCGCCGCGCGTCACCGCATCGCCCAGATTGCGCGTGAGCGCGACGATGCGGCCGGAGATGTTGGCGGTGACGATGCGCGTCGCCTCAGGGTCGCTTTCGAGCAAGGCAGGCGCCTCGATGGCCGCGCCCGCGCCGCCGGTCGAGGGCTGGACGAGCGTGACGCCCGCCGCCGCGATCTGCTCGGGCGTCAAGTGGATCGCGCCCTCCGCATGGGCTTCTTCTTCATGAACCTCGGGCGGCGCGACGGACGAGCCGCAGCCGGCAAGGCAGAGCGCGGCGCCGAACGCCGCTGTCATACGCAACATGGAAAAATCTCCTGACGATGGACCGGAGCGCGCCCTTTCCGATGAGGGCGCGCGGGTGCGTCAGGCGATGGGCGGGCGCAACAGCCGCGCTGGCCGCTCGGTGGCGAGCGCGGCGGCCAGGGCCGGCTTCGTCGAAAAGTCCAACCGCTCCGGCATGGCCGGGCCGACGATCTTCAGGTGCGCGGCGAGGTCATGGCCGTGACACTGATTGTGATGGTGCGGATAATCCTTGTGATTGTCCGCCGGCACTTCATCGTGGTCGCCGGCGCTGTGCAGCCATTGCGTGGCGGACGTCACCTCGTGCCCGCCCGCCGTCTCCAGCGCATGCGCCACCGATCCGGTCATGAGACCGGCGGCCAGCAGCAGGCCGAGGAAAAGCTTGAGCAGCGCGCGCATCGATCTTTCCCTAGCGGAATGGCGGCATCAGGAAAAGCCCGGCGCGCGCGCCAGCCGGTCCGGTGTGATCGCATCGACCGTGGCGCAGCCCAATGAGGCCATGGTCAGCTCCAGCTCGCCGCGCAACATGTGCAGCATGTGCGCGACACCCGGCAGCCCCGCCACCGCTAATGCGTGGACCTGCGGCCGGCCGATCAACACGGCCGCCGCGCCCGAGGCGAGCGCCTTGGCAATGTCCGTCCCGCGCCGCACACCGCCGTCGACGAGCAGTGGCGCCTTACCGTCCACAACCCGCACGATGGCGGGGAGCGCATCGATGGCGGCCGGCATGCCGTCGAGCACGCGCCCGCCATGATTGGAGACGACCAGCGCGTCCACGCCGTGGTCCAGCGCGCGGGCTGCGTCGCCCGGCGCCATCACGCCCTTGAGGATGAGCGGCAGCCGCGTCTGCGCGCGCAGCCAGGCGAGATCCGCCCAGCGCGGCGCGGCATCGGCGAGCGGGGTGCCGAAGAGGATGCGCCCGCCCGCATCGGCCCTCTGCCGCAGGCGGGGCATTCCGCGCAGGTTCGCCGCCTCCACGCCGGGCGGCAGCGCCAGTGTGGCCAGCTTGATCGAGGCATCCACGGTCAGCATGATCGCCTCATAGCCGGCCGCCTCGGCCCGGCGGACGAGCTGCGCCGTCCAGCCGCGATCCTCCTGCATGTAGAGCTGAAACCAGAGCGGCGGCGCGGCAACACCCAGCTCGCGGGCGGCGCCATGGGCGGCCTGCGCGATCTCTTCCAAAGTCACGCTGGAGAGCGTGCTCGCCACCATGCCGATGCCGAGCGCCACGGCCGCGCGCGCCGTCGCCAGCTCGCCCTCGGGATGGGCGAGGCGCTGATAGGCGACCGGCCCGAGCATCAGCGGCGCGGCATGGGCGCGGCCCAGCAATGTCGTCGCGCTCGATCCGCCGCGCAGGTCCGCGAGCACGCGCGGCAGCAAGGCCACTCGGTCGAAGGCGGCGACATTCTGCGCCACCGTCAGATGGTCGCCCGTGCCTTCCTGCAGATAGGCCCAGGCGGCCGCGTCCATATGCGCCCGCGCGCGCCGCTCATAGTCGGCGAGGCGCCGCACGTCGGGCGGGATGGCTGCGAGCGGCGGCAAGGGTGCGGGCTGCGGCGCGCTCATGTCTCCGACCAGCGCCGCATGAGATTGTGATAGACGT
>CBIMKI010000206.1:0-4832 GCA_966244395.1 uncultured Sphingobium sp.
ATTCCGCTCGAGCGCGTGATCGACGTCATCCTCAAGGCGCGCCCCGCGACCATTTTGTTCGAGGGCGCCAATCCGCGCCACGAGCATGAGTGGAAGGTCTGGCGCGACGTGGCCATCCCGGACGAGAAAATCCTGGCGCCGGGCATGATCGACACCTGCTCCAACTATGTCGAGCATCCCGAGCTGATCGCCCAGCGCATTGAGCGCTTCGTCGACATCGTCGGGCTGGACCGCGTGGTGGCGAGCACGGACTGCGGCTTCGGCACCTTCGCGGGCTATGGCAAGATCGACCCGGCGGTGACCTGGAAGAAGCTCGCCAACCTCGCCGAAGGCGCGCGCATCGCCGCGGCGCGGGCCGGCGTTCCGGCCTGAGGTCTTTCACAATCCAAAGCAAAAGGGGCAGGGCGCTCGCGCGACCTGCCCCTTTTTTCTTTGCGCGGCGCCGGGTCAGGCGGTGCGCTTGCCGACCTGGCTGGGCGCCGTCTCCTTGAGGCCCATGGCGACGAAACCGCTGATGACGGCCAGTACCATGAGCGCCCAGAGGAAGGTCGATGGGCCGAAGGCGTCATTGAGCAGGCCGGCGACGGGCGGGCCGAAGACACCGCCCAATATCTCGCAGCTGCCCATGGCGAGGCCGAGCGCGGTTGCATGATGGCGCGCGTCGAACGTCTCGGAGGGGATGGTCGCCATGAAGATGGGGAAGACGCCGTTCACGGCCCAGCCGATGAAGAAGATGCCGGCCAGCAGGAGTGCGGAGCCGTCGAAATAGAGGGCGCCGAGCGGGCCGATGAGCGAAAGGAAGGGCAGGACGACCATCACCGGCTTGCGCCCGATCCGGTCCGAGAGGCCGGAGATGACGAAGCTGTAGATGGCGGCGGCGACGCCGAGCGTGCCGGTCACCCATTTGAGCGTATCGGGGTCCATGCCGCGCTGCTGCGAGAGATAGAGCGGCAGAAATGCCCATGTGATGACGAAATGGGCGACCAGCAGCACGCCGACCACCACGCAGATCCACATGTTGCGCACCTTGAGCGCGTCGAGGATCGACATCCTGTCATGCTCGGCCTGCTTGGGCGGCGCGGCGGGCTCATCGAGCAGGAACCACATGATGACGGCACTGACGATGCCGGGCAGGCCTGCGAGATAGAAGGCCTCGCGCCAGCCGAAGGCCGTGGCGAAGGTGATGAGCACCACCGGCGCCAGGAAGCTGCCGAGCAGATTGGAGCCCAGATTCTGCGCCACGCCCTGCGCAAGGCCGCGATGCTGGGGCGAGACTTCCGTCGCCACCATGGCATGGCTGATCGGCATGACGCCGCCCTCCGCCACGCCCATGAGCAGGCGGGCGCCCAGCAGCAGTGCGAAGCTGGAGGCGATGCCGGTGAGGAAGGAGCAGAGCGAGAAGGCGATGGTCGAGGCGATGAGCAGCATCTTGCGCCGCCCCAGCGTGTCGGAGAGCTTGCCCACGCCGAAAGCGGCGAGCGCCCAGGTGAAGCTGAGGCCGCCGGCGATGATGCCGATCTGCGTCTGGCTAAGGCCCAGCTCCGGCTGGACGAAGGGCATGAGCACGTTGAGTGCCTGCCGATCGAAGAAGACGATGCCGAAATTGAGGCTCAAAAGCCCCACCAGCAGCATCTGGTAACCGGCCGACCGTGGCGCCCTGCCGGGTGCGGCACTCATATTGGCTTGCATGCAATCCCCTCCCGAAAACGGTTCTTCCTGCCGCTCGAGCCGGCGGCATGCGCGAGACACTTAGCGCGGCTTAGCCCTGGGTGAAATAGGCGCATCCGCGAAATTCGATGCTCTCGCGCGGATGCGTGCCGGGCGTGGTCTCGTCGTGAAAGGCGGTGTGCAAGGCGCGCCAGGCGCGGCTGCGGTCGCTGTCGTGGAACTTGATGAACACGGCCTCATCGGCGGTCATGCAGGGATAGAACCACCAGCGATGCGCCGGATTGTGCATGAAGAGGCTGCTCGCGCCCATGCTTTCCTCGCCTTCGATGGGCGCGAAGCAGGCGTCGCCCTGCGGCAGCGCCGGCACGTCGATCTTCACGCAGCGCATCTCCGCGTCGTCCTTCGCGCTCTCGAAATCGCAAAGCGCCAGCGGCCAGTCCTGCGGACCGGGCGAGAAGGTGCGCCACAGGCTGAAGAGAATGAAGCGTGCATAGCCCCGCCCCTCCGGCCGCGCCTTGCGGTAGCGCCGCGCCGCGATCTGCCGGGCGGTGCGGGTGTCATAGTCGATATGCACCTTGGCGGCGGGCGGCTGGACCGGGCCGCCATGGCCGGCGCTGAAGCGCACTTGCGCGCCCATCGGCACGACCAGGTCCGCGCCGGTCAGCGCCTTGGCGATGGCCTCGACCTCGCGCGCATAGACGCCGTCGATGGCCGATTGGTCGAGAAAATCGGTAACAGCGGTCGGCCAATGGGTCAGCGCAAAACCATGATCGTCGGGCGTGAAATCATGGTCTGCCGTCCGCGCGTTGCGCACGCGGACGGGAGCGGGGACCGAACGCACGGTGCTGGCGCGTCCCTCCGGCGCCCAGAAGAAGCGATTGACGGTCGAATCCGGTGCCAGATAGTCGAGCGTCGCGTCCACATGGTCCGGCGTGGACGCGGCCGGCGCCATGGTTCAGGCGGCGAACAGGGCGCGGATGTCGTCCGGCACGCGCTCGGCGCGCATCCCGCCGGGCCGCTCGGCATCGCGCACGGTCCACACGCGCTTCTCCGTGCCCTCCACACAGACCGTATCGCCCTTGAGCAGCCGGTGGCGGATGGTGAAGCTCGAATTGCCGAACGCGGGCGCCTCCGCCTCCAGCACCACATCGTCGCCATAAGCGGCCGGACGCATGAACCGGGCCGAGACGTCCACCATCGGGAAGCCGATCACGCCGCGCGCCTTCACCATGTCCCTCTTGCGCACGCCCAGCGCCTTTTCGAAGAGCATGATCGTGCTTTCGCCGAACATCTCGAGGAAGCGCGGCGCGTAGACGATGCCCGCCGGATCGCAATGGCCCCATTCGATGCGATAGGGGCGGGAGAGAAAGGCCTTGAACTCGTCCGGCTGCACGTCGTCGCTCATGGTGCGAAATCCAGTCCGCCGATGCGCTCGGCAAAGCGCCAGCCATCCGCGGTCTTGCGCAGCCGGTCCGTGTAAGTGCCGATCAGCGGTCCGTTGGGATCGCGCACCGGTCGCCCGTCCTTCGTCTCGCCCGTGCCCTGGTAGAGCAGAATGACGCATTTGGCGCGGGCTTCCGTCTCGCTCTCCACATCGACCACGATGTTGGAGATGACGTGGCGCGCGGCGCGGGCCGGGCGGCTCTTGAACGCGGCGAGGATGGCCGCGCGGCCGATCACCGGCTTGTCCGGCGCGCTCGGCCGGGCCATGCGCCCGTCCTCCGTATAGAGCGCAGCGACGGCGTCCCAGTCGGCGGCGTCGTTGAGCAGCGTGTAGAGATTGATGAGCCGGGTGCAGGCCCATTCGGCGGCGAGGCGATCGGCGTCGATCATGGTCAGGCCAGCTCCTCGTTCGGCAGCAGCTCGGTATCGATCTGGGACTGGGCGGCGGCCGAATAGCGCGCGCCGCGCACGGCGCCGGGTGCGAAGATGGCGTCCACGGCGTCGACCAGATCCTGCCCGAGCGTGAGCCCGGCCGCGCCCAGATCCTCGTCGAGATGGGCAATGCTGCGCGTGCCCGGGATCGGCACGATATGATCCCAGCGCGCCATCACCCAGCCGAGGCTGAGTTGCGCGGGCGTGAGGCCGGCCTGCGCGGCGACTTCGTTGAAGCGGCGCGCCAACTCCAGGTTGCGGCTGAAATTGGGCTCCTGGAAGCGCGGCATGGAAATGCGGATGTCGCCCGCGGTAAACTTCGCATTGGTGACGCCATCGGCGAGGAAGCCGCGCGCCAGCGGCGAGAAGGCGACAAAGCCGATGCCGAGTTCCTTGCACGTCTCCAGCACGGCCACTTCCGGATTGCGGACCCATGGCGAATATTCGGACTGCACTGCCGTGATGGGGTGCACGGCATGGGCCCGGCGGATTTGCGGCGCGGACATTTCCGAGAGGCCGATGGCGCCGATCTTGCCCGCTTCCTTCGCACGCACCAGCGCGCCCATGGAATCCTCAATCGGCACTTGGGGATCGAGCCGGTGCATATAATAGAGGTCGATGAAATCGGTTTCGAGGCGCTTGAGCGACCGTTCGAGTGAGCCCGCGATCACCTCGGGTCGTGCGTCCAGCACGCGATTGCCGTCGATGAGGTCGAGCACGCATTTGCTGGAGAGGATATAGTCGCCGCGCCGATGGCCGACGGCCTTGGCCAGCAGCCTCTCGTTGGACCCGCTGCCATAGAGCGCCGCGCTGTCCAGCAGCGTGACGCCGGCGTCGAGCGCGTGATTGAGCAGGCGGATGGCATCCTCTTCGGCCGGCGGCACGTCATAGGCATGGCTGATGTTCATGCAGCCAAGGCCGATGGCCGAGACATTGAGGGCACCCAGAGTGCGGGTCGGAAGAGGCGTCGCGGGATGAGTCATGCCGGCCTTCTCAAGAGATGGGCCGCAAAAATCAATGGCGCTTGCCGGTAAAATGGCCCGCGCGACCGGAAATTCACCGCCGGAACCCCAGCTCCTTGTCGATCCATTGCCAGAAGGCGCGGGAACGCTCCGCGACGGGTTGGGCGGCGACCCCATAAGCCTTGGGATCGTCGCGCGCCATGACGACGGGCCAATTGGCCTGATTGATCGAATTGGCGGCGCGGAAGGCCGAGAAGAGCTGGCGGGTCTGATGAAGCAGATCGGGCTGGCCGGCCAGCCACGCATCCTTCTCCATCGCCGCGCCGA
>CBIMKI010000207.1:0-4738 GCA_966244395.1 uncultured Sphingobium sp.
GGCCTGCTCGCCGTGCTGAGCGGCGACGGGTCGATGAGCGCGCTGGCCGCCGGGCTGGACGACTGGGAGGGCGACTTTCTGGTGCTGCCGGGCGGCACGATGAACCTGCTCTCCTGCAAGCTGCATGGCGACGCGGCGCCACTCGAGGTCGTCGCGCGCGTGCTGGCGGGCGCGGCGGCGCGGCGGACCGTGCCGACCATCACGCATGCGGATTTCACCGCCTATACCGGCATCATCGCAGGGCCCACGGCGGCCTGGGGCGAGGTGCGCGAGGCCCTGCGCCAGGGCGATCTGGCGACATTGGGCGGCGAGGCCCTGCGTGCGGCGAGCGCCACATTCGATGCGCCGGGCGTGACCGTCGACGGATCGGACACGCGCTATCCGGCGATCTTCGTCGAACCGGGCGAGGATGCGCTGCGTCTCTCGGGCGTGCGCGTGGACAATGCGGCCGATCTGCTGGCTCATGGCTGGGCCTGGCTGCGCGGCGACTTTCGCGACGGGCCCTTCGAGCCGCTGTGCGAGAGTGCGCAAACGGTGCTGTCGGCGGGCGACGAGACACTCGACCTGCTGGTCGATGGCGAGACGCGGGCGGTCGGGGATCCCGCAAGCCTGCGCCATGGACGCAGCGGGCTGCATTTCCTCGCCACTCTGGATACCGCCGCCGGCTAGAGCATTTTCAAGTCAGATGGCTTCATCCGGCGACTTACGAAAATGCGGAAAACAAAAGAAAATAGCGCGGCCTGCATGGCTGGCCGATGCGCCAGAAGGCGGGACATGTCTCCGCGGGGTTGGGCGGCGGCCGAATGGCCCGGCCGCCAAACCGCCGTTTCGGACCCGGATTCGGCTGAGTTTCCCGCGCGTTGATTCACCACTCCTGAAAGGGCGCGGGACGATGTCTGATCGCGGATCGCGCGCCGTTCAATCCCGGCGCGCCGCGAGTGGAGGGCAGGAGGATGGTGAAGCGAATATTGGCGGCCGGCATCATGGCCGCGGCATGTCCGGCGATGGGCCAGACAGGTGCAGGGACGGTCGGTGGCGCATCCGTGCCGCAGCAGGCGCCGCTGGTGGTGGCGCCCCAGCCGGTGCAGCAGAATGTGGCGGTGCTTCCGGCCAATACGGAATTGACCCTCGCCATGAACGACACGATCACGACGAAGGGCAAGCGCTGGAACGAGGGCGATACCTTCACGCTCTCCGTCACCCATGATGTGATGCTCGGCCCTTATGTGGTCATTCCGCGCGGCAGCCGGGCGGTGGGGCGCATCACTTTCCTCACCAACAAGGGCGCCTTCGGCAAATCGGGCAAGATGGAGATCGACATCGAATATGTCGAAGTCTCCGGCCGCCGCATCCCACTCACCGGCCATTATCGGCAGGAAGGGGAAGGCAATACCGTTGGCACGGTGGTCGGCGTGGTCGCGGTGGGCGTCTTCGCCGGTTTCGTGACGGGCAAGAGCGGCGTCGTGCCGCAGGGCCGCGAGCTGGTGGCGCATACGCGCGACGATCTGCCCATTGCCTTTGCCGGCCCCGCACCCGTGGCGGCGCCCGCGCCGCTCGCCGTGCGCGCGCCTGCCTCGGCCGCCTATCTCCAACCCGCCGCGACACCCGCGCCCGCGAGCCCGCCCGCGCCGATCGTTCGCAGCGCGAGCGACTCGATGGCGGCGCCGGTGGTGGTCAATCAGGAGCTTGCCGCGCCCGTGCGGCGCTAGCGTGCGCATCGCAGCAAACCGCTCGTCATTGCGAGCAGCGAAGCCGCGCGGCAATCCAGCGTCCGGTCCTGGATTGCTTCGCTGCGCTCGCAATGACGAGGCAGGGATTAAAAGCGCGCGGAAACTGCAAGCAGCATGGATCGGCTTGCGACGATCCCTGCCAACCCTTCAGCGCAATGCCCGGCCCTCGATCGGATAGATGGGATCGGTATAGCCCGGCGTGGAGGCATGGCCGGGCGGCACCAGCGCGTCGATGAAGGCTTCGTCCTCGGCAGTCAGCATCACGTCGAGCGCGGGGAGATAGCTGTCCCATTGCGCTTCCGTGCGCGGCCCGCAGATGGCGCTGCTGACGAAGCGGTTGCGGATCACCCAGGCACTGGCGAAGGCCACCGTGCTCACGCCCTTGTCCGCCGCCCGCTCGGCCACGGCCTGGGCGATGTCGAGCGACTCGGCGCGCCATTCGGTCTGGAGGATGCGCACATCCTTGCGCGCGGCGCGCGATCCTTCCGGCGGCTCGGCGCCGCGCGTATATTTGCCCGAGAGGATGCCGCGCGCGAGCGGGCTGTAGGGCACGACGCCCACGCCATAATGGCCGGCAGCGGGGAGCTGCTCCACTTCGGACAGGCGATCCACCATATTGTAGAGCGGCTGGCTCGCGACGGGCCGGTCCATGCCGATGGCGTCGGCCGCGCGGCAGATCTCCGCGATGCGCCAGCCCTTGAAGTTGGAGACGCCGTAATAGCGCACCTTGCCCTGCGCCATCAGGTCCTGGACGGCGCGCAGCGGCTCCTCGAAGGGCGCGTTCACATCCGCCTTATGGAAATAGAGCAGGTCGATATAGTCGGTGCCGAGCTTGCGCAGGCTGTCCTCGACATCCTGGAAGATCCATTTGCGCGACTGGCCGCCATGATTGGGCGCATCGGAGAGGCGGTGGCCGAACTTGGTGGCCAGCACCCAGTGATGGCGATGCCCCCGGATCGCTTGGCCCACCGCCTCCTCGGACTTGCCGCCATTATAGCCGTCCGCCGTGTCGATGAAATTGACGCCCTGGTCACGCGCCTTGCCGATGATGCGGCTGGCCGTGGCCTCATCGGTCGCACCGCCGAACATCATGGCGCCCAGGCACAAGGGCGAGACCTGCAGGGCACTGCGGCCCAGATAGCGATAGTCCATGGGGTTCCTCTCCGCTCCTTCGGGGCGGGGTTTAGGGCAAGGGGCGACCAGAGCATAGGCATGTCGCCGCGATTCTTTATGAAGGCGGGGGCATCGCGCGCCCGTTCGCCCCCCAGCCTTCGCCGGGCAGCTCCGAGCAGCGGTATGGAGAGATCGGCAAGGATCGGAACGCGGGCGTCTCCTCACGCGTTTTCATGCGCGAACCCTGGAAAGGAGGCAGCAAATGAAACCGATCCTTCTTCCCGCGCTTGCCGCTTGCGCCCTCGCCCTTGCGGGCTGCTCGACGTTGCGTGGCGCGGGCATCGGCGCCGCCGTAGGCGCAGGCGCGGCGGCCGTCACCGACAATGACGTGGGCAAGGGCGCTGCTGTCGGCGGTGCGGCAGGCGCAGTGGTCGGCACCGTCGCCGGCGACGACGACTGATCCGCTACGGCGAACTGCCGCGGCACGCCCCAGAGCCGGCCCCGGCCCTGTAGCGGGTCAGTGGCCGTGGCAGGCCAGAGCCTCGATCACATCGTCGAGTCGGGCGGGGTCGCCGATCGCGATCACGTCGCCCTCGCTCGCGTCGGTGAGCGGCTCGCCGGACCAGTCGCACACGCGCCCGCCCGCGCCCTCGACCACCGGGACAAGGGCGGCGAGGTCGTGCAGCTTGAGGCCCGCTTCGACCACGATGTCGACATGGCCGGTGCTCAGCAGCGCGTAATTATAGCAGTCCCCGCCCCAGACCGTGTCGCGGCACTGGCCGGCGAGGATGGAGAAATGCTCGCCGCTGTGGCCGGGGAAATATTGCGGGCCCGTGGTGGCGAGGATCGCCTGGTCGAGGTCGCGGCAGCGGCGGGTGGAGACGGGACGGCCGTTGAGTGTCGTCGGCTGGCCCATCGCGCCGATCCACCGCTCGCCGCTGATCGGCTGGTCGATGATGCCGAGCACGGGCCAGCCATCCTGCATCAGCGCGATGAGCGTGCCGAAGATCGGCCGCCCGGCAATGAAGCTGCGTGTGCCGTCGATGGGATCGAGCACCCATTGGCGCGCCGCCTCGGGCCGGTGCGCGCCATATTCCTCGCCGATGATGCCGTCTCCGGGCAGCCTCGCCTCGATGATCGCACGCATGGCAAGCTCCGCCGCCTTGTCCGCCTCCGTCACCGGCGAGGCGTCCGCCTTGGTGTCGATCTCATGGGGCGCGCGGAAGAAGGGGCGGATGGCCGCGCCCGCGGCGTCCGCGAGAGCAATGGCAATGGCGATGTCGTCGGCTTGGCTCATGGCCAGCCTCATGCCAGCCCCGGCCCGCACCTGCCAAGGGCGTTTCGCCGCGCAGGCCATCCGCGCCATCGTCAACTAAAGTTTCCGCGCCCACGGCCGTTCTCCTGATGACGGACCGGAGCCCTTCATGCGCCTGCTGAGTTGGACCCTCACCATCGTCTTCGCGCTCGCCGGGCTTGCCCTGCGGGCCGATGGCGGCTGGCTGGGCCTCACCGATCCGCGGCTGGTGGACAGCCTCGCTACGGGCTGCTTCCTTTTCGCGCTGCTCACCTGCCCGTTCCTCTGGGCGCGCGCTTATGGGCTCATGCCGCGCCCGCTTCAGGTGCCGGCGAAGGAACGCATGCTGATGGGTCTCGCGCTCGTCCTCGCCGCTCCGCTCCTCCTGCCCTGGCATTGAGCCATTGGCGGCGCGCGCGCGTCCGCCTATGAGGAGGCGATGCCCGAGCTTCCCGAAGTCGAGACCACTGTCGCCGGCCTCCGTCAGGTGCTGGAGGGCGCCACGCTCACGCAGGTCGAGACCCGCCGGCCGGACATGCGCTTCCCCTTCCCGCCGGACCTGCGCCAGCGCATGACGGGCGCGACCGTCACCGGGCTGGGG
>CBIMKI010000208.1:0-4738 GCA_966244395.1 uncultured Sphingobium sp.
TGATCGTCGCGGAGATGGAGAAGCGCCAGAAGCAAGACGGCGAGGAGGCCGATGGCGACGACGCGCCGTTGGGCGATGCAGGCGCGCCGTCTCGCAGCGCTTGCCCCAAGTCCCGCCCAAAGCCCTGCATTGCCTCGCCATCCCCGCCGGTCTAGGACGGATGCTCTTTTCTCTGCCGGAATCCCTCACTCATGCTCAGTCTCGATGAAGCCCTGAACCGTGCGCAATCCCTCGTCGACGCGGCGCGCAAGGCCGGCGCCGATGCGGCGGACGCGGTCTATAGCTGCGATGCCTCGGCGGGCGTCACCGTCCGGCTGGGGCAGCTTGAGGATGTCGAGCGCTCCGAATCCGAGCATGTCGGCCTGCGGGTCTTCGTGGGCCGGCGCTCGGCGACGGTCTCCTCATCGGACATGGCGCCGCGCACGCTGGCCACATTGGTCGAGCGGGTGCTGGCGATGGCGCGCGAGGCGCCGGAGGATGCCTATGCGGGCCTCGCGCCCGAGGACCGGCTGATGCGCCGCAAGCCGCCAAATCTCGACATTGACGATGGCCAGGAGCCGGACATGGCAGGGCTGCGCGAGCGGGCGCTCGCCGTGGAGGATGCCGCGCGCTCGGTGACGGGTGTGACCAACAGCGAAGGCGGCGGCGCGGGCCATGGCCGCGCGCAGGTGGCGCTGGTGACGAGCCACGGTTTTGCCGGCGCCTATGCCGGTTCGAGTCATTCGCTCTGGGCGAGCGTACTGGCCGGCGAGGGATCGGCCATGCAGCGCGACCATGCCAGCCACAGCGCGCGCCATTTCAAGGATCTGGAGCAGGCCGAGTCCATCGGGCTGCGCGCCGGCACGCGCGCCGTCTCGCGGCTCAATCCGCGCCGGGTGCCGAGCGGCGCCATGCCGATCATCTTCGATCCGCGCGTGGGCGGCAGCCTGATCGGCCATCTGCTCGGCGCGATGACCGGCCCGGCGGTGACGCGCAAGGCGAGCTTCCTGCTCGGCCTCAAAGGCGAGCGCATCCTGCCCGAGGGGCTGCATGTGGTGGACGATCCGCTGCGCGTGCGGGGCCTGCGCTCGCGCGCCTTCGACGGCGAGGGCCTGCCGACCGCGAAGATGCGCCTCATCGACGATGGCGTGCTGACCGGCTGGCTGCTCGACAGCGCCTCGGCGCGGCAGCTTGGCGAGGAGCCGACGGGCCATGCGACGCGCGGCGGCGGATCGCCGGGCGCGGGCGTCACCAACGTTCATCTGGAAGGCGGCACGGCGAGCGCGCGCGAACTGGGCGTGGGCGTGGGGCAGGGGCTCTATGTGACCGAGCTGATCGGCCACGGCTTCAATCCGGTGACGGGCGACTATAGCCGGGGCGCATCGGGCTTCCTCATCGACAATGGCACCATTGGCGATGCCATTGCGGAAGTGACCATTGCCGGCAATCTCAAGGACATGCTCGCCAATCTGGTTGCCGCCAACGATCTGGAATTCCGCTATGCCGTCAATGTGCCGACGCTGCGGGTCGACGGAATGACCGTTGCCGGCGAGTGAGGCGCCCATCGCATCGATCCTGGAGGTCGCGACGCAGGCGGCCGATGCGGCCATGCGCGCCTGGGCGCCGGGCCAGCGCTTCGAGCGGCAGTGGGAGAAGGAGCCCGGCCAGCCGGTGAGCGATGCCGACCTGCTGGTCGACGGAATGCTGCGCGACGCCCTGGGCGCGCTCATTCCCGAGGCGGCCTGGCTCTCCGAGGAAAGCGTGGAGACGCCGGGGCGGGCGGACAGGAAGCTGGCCTGGGTGGTCGACCCGATCGACGGCACGCGCGATTTCGTGCGTGGGCGCACGGGCTGGGCGGTTTCGGTCGCGCTGGTCGAGGAAGGCGAGGTGGTCGCCGGCGTGCTGGTCGCCCCCGCGCGGGGCGAGCACTGGTGGGCGGCGCGCGGCCATGGCGCCTGGCGCAATGGCGAGCGGCTGCGCTGCGGATCGCATGCCACGCTCTCCAGGGCGCGGGTGCCCGCCGATCATCTGCGCGGCGTGGATATCGACTATGTGCTGGTGCCCAAGCCGAACAGCATCGCGCTGCGCATCGCCATGGTCGCCGCCGACGAGGCGGACGCAGTGGCGAGTATCCGCTGGGGCGCGGAGTGGGACATTGCGGCGGCCTGCATCATCGCGCAGGAAGCGGGCGCCATAGTGACCGACGTGCTCGGCCGGCCGCTGCGCTTCAACCGGCCCGATCCGCGCGCGCTCGGCATATTGTGCACGGTGCCGGAGCTTCACGCCGCAGGCGTGGCGCGCCTGCGCGAGCGGGCCATGGCGGTGCTGGGAAGCTGAGCGGCCGGCCAAGGCGGCAGGGCCATGTCTCCGTCTCGGAAGCACGCAGGGGATCGCGTGACATTCCGGGAAGGAAGATCAATGAACATGAAACTGGCAATCGCCGCGCTGCTGGCCGCGACGGCGGCATCGGCGTCCGTCCCCGCTCACGCCCAGAGCGGGGTGCGCGCGGACGTCCATGTCGGCTGGGACGGCCTCTCGACGCACCAGCGCACCGATGTCGGCACCAGCGGCGCCACGACCCGCCTCGCCGACGACGGCGCCATCTACGGCGTGGAACTGGGCTATGACCTTGCGGTCAGTGCCTTCCGGCTCGGCGTCTATGGCGGGCTGGACGGCGCCAGCACCAGGCGCTGCTCGGAGGTGTTCGCGCAAGTGGAGACCTGCGCCAGGGCCGGGCGGAGCTGGACGGCGGGCGTGCGCGCGGGCGTCAACGTGACGCCGCGCATCCTGCTCTACGCCAAGGGCGGCTATTCGAACGGCGCCATCAATCTCGACTATATCGACCATGTGACGCCCGCCAACAGCTTCTCGGCGAGCGAGACGATGGACGGCTATCATCTGGGCGCGGGCGTGCAGGTGAGCCTGCTCTCCAATGTCTATGCCAAGCTCGAATATGTCCGTACCGATTATGAGGACTATGCGATGGAGGAGGGCGCGGCCACCATCAGGGGCGGTATCGATCGCGACAATGTCCTGTTCGGCGTCGGTCTCGCCTTCTGACCGGCATGACGGAAAACGGGCCGGCCGGGGCGAGGGCTCAGGCCGGCCTTTTGATGCATATCGACTGCGCGCGCAGATGATATTCCGCCGCCCGATGCGCGGCCGCGAGCTGCAAGTGGCTCACCCGCGCGGTCTCGCAGGTCGAACTCTGTGCGAGCAGCCTGTGCTGGCGCGCGCTGCGACAGTGGAAATCGATGGGACGGTCGATCATGGCGGTTCTCCGCTTCCTCCCAAGCATGGAGCGCGACCGCCATCATTGACATGGCTCAAACCACGGGGCGGACTGGCGCATCGTGGTGAAAAGCGGTGGAACTTCCGCTTGTTGGGGGAGAGGGCTCGCGATAGGCTCGGCGCCGCCCTGACGATCGAAGGAGAGCCCCCCATGCCCGTCCTGCCCAATCGTGCCCTTTTGTCCACGCTGTTTCTGTGCCTTGCCGCTTGCCAGACAGCGACGCCCGCCGGCGCCACGGCCAATCTGACGACCATCGGCGAGGATGTGACGCTGGTGACGGACCTACCGCGCCCGCGCTTCAAGGTGGACACGAGCTGGCCCAAGCTGCCGGAGAACATGGTGGTGGGCCAGGTCAGCGGCGTTTCGATAGACCGGGACGGCAACATCTGGATCGTGCAGCGGCGCGACACGGTGCGCAACCTGCCCGCCGGCAAGGAAGCCGCGCCCCATGTGCTCAAATTCTCGCCGGCCGGCGACCTGCTGGCGTCCTGGGGCGGGCCGAGCCATGCGCCCGAGATCGACGGGGTCAACCAGTGGCCGGTCAATGTCCACGGCCTCTTCGTCGACGACAGGAACACCGTGTGGATCGGCGGCAACGGCGCGGGCGACCATGTCGTCATCAACCTGACGACCGACGGCAAATATATCGGCCAGATCGGCAAGCGCACCAAGACCGCCGGCAATCTCGACAAGGAGACGCTGGGCGGCCCGGCCGACGCTTATAGCGACGGCGAGACGGTGTTCATCGCCGATGGCTACACCAACAAGCGTATCGTGGCCGCCCATGCGCACGACCACAGCTTCAAGGCCTATTGGGGCGCCTTCGCCACGCGGCCGGACGCGCCATCGCGCGTGGGCGACTTTGACCAGAGCATGGCCTCTTCCGATGCGGACGGCGGCGCCAATCTCGAATCGCGCATGTTCGGCGACATCGTCCACTGCGTGACCAAGAACAAGGCGGGCGAGATCTTCGTGTGCGACCGGCGCAACAACCGCGTGCAGATCTTCCGCATGGACGAGAAGGGCGAGGTGAGCTTCGTCCACAACCTGCCCGTCGCACCGGAGACGGGAGGCCTGCGCACCGCGAGCGACGTCACTTTCTCGCCGGACGAGAAATATATGTATATCGCCGACATGGCGAACGAGCGGATCTGGATCCTGCTCGCCGAAACCAAGCAATATCTCGGCTATTTCGGCAAGGCGGGCAAGGCGCCTGGCGAGTTCACCTGGCTGCACAGCGTAGTCGCCGACAGCCAGGGCAATCTCTACACGACCGAAGTGAACGGCGGCCAGCGCGCGCAGAAGTTCGTCCTGACCGGCATCGAGTGACGCGGAACGGCTGAGCGGGCGGTCCGTTCTCCCGGAGAGGAGAATGGACCATGGACCCTGCCCCATTTCAGATCGCCCTGCTGATCTCGATCATCGTCACCATCGTCTCGATGGTGTTCCTGCTCATCAACGGCCGCG
>CBIMKI010000209.1:0-4684 GCA_966244395.1 uncultured Sphingobium sp.
CACGATCGAGGTCTTCGTGACGCGCATCCGCAAGAAGCTGGGCGCGGACGTCATCTCGACCATCCGGGGCCTGGGCTACAGCCTGGACGAACCGGCCGGCTGACCCGGTCCGGGCCTTGTCCGACTCCGCGCCATCCGACACCGAACCCGAGCCCGCGCCGCGCTTCACGGGCTCGCTGAGCCGGCGCATCATCGGCATCTCGGTGTTGTGGATCGCCGTCCTGCTGATCGGCGGCGGCATCGCGCTCGACCGGGTGCTGACCAGCGCCATCGAGCGCAATTTCGACGATGGGCTGACCTATGTGCTGAACGCCATGATCTCCTCGGCCGAGATCGGGCCGGACGGCGAGATCCTGTTCAACCGGGCGCTGGCGGACCAGCGCTTCATGGAGCCGGCCAGCGGCCTCTATTATCAGGCCGGCATCGAGGGCCATGACGATTATGACAATCTCGGCACGCGATCGCGCTCCTTGTGGGACCGCGCGATCCGCGTCACGCCGGAGATGCGGGCGCGGCAGGGAGAGGGCGTCGACACCCTTCAGTTCCCCGAGGAGCCGCTGCGCGTCATGACGCGCACGGTGATCGTGCCGGGCAGCGAACGGCGCTGGGATTTCGTCGCCGCCCAGGCCCGTCAGGGGCTCGACGAGCAGATCGCGGCCCTGCGCACGACGGTCTTTCGCAGCTTCCTGTTGCTCGGCGCGGGCCTGAGTGCCCTTTCCGCCCTCCAGGTGTTCGTGGGCCTGCGTCCGCTGCGGCGCATCCGCCGCGAGATCGCCCATATGCGCGCGGGTGAGAAATCGCGCGTGACGGCGCCGCTGCCGCGCGAGGTGCAGCCGATGGTCGAGGAGCTGAATGCCCTCCTCGCCCACAATGAAAGTCAGGCCGAGGAGGCGCGGCGCCATGCCGGCAATCTCGCCCATGCGCTCAAGACGCCGCTCACCGTCATCATGAATGCCGCGACCGCGCAGGCGGCGGACCTCGCGCCGACCGTGATCCGCGAGGCCGTGACCATGCGGCGGCAGATCGACCATCATCTCGCCCGCGCCCGCGCGCTGGGCCGGCGCGCCACGGCGCAGGCGCGCACGGACGTGTCGCCAAGTCTTGAGGCTGTCGAGCGTGCCGTCGAGCGGCTCTACCCGGATGCGCGCGTCGACCATGCCGGCGCGCAGGAGGCGGCCGTGCGGGTCGAGCGGCAGGATCTCGACGAGATGATCGGCAACCTGGTGGAGAATGCCGCGAAATATGGCGGCGGGAGCGTGTTCGTCACGGTCGAGCAGCGCGGCACGGCCTGGGTCGACATCCTCATCGAGGATGACGGCACGGGCATTCCCGAGGATGAACGCGAGCGCATCTTCGATCGCGGCCGGCGGCTGGACAGCGGCAAGCCCGGCACGGGCCTGGGCCTGGGCATCGTGCGCGACGTGGCGGAAATCTACGGCGGCTCGGTCGAGCTTGCCGAGAGCGAGGATCTGGGCGGCCTCATGGTGCGGCTGCGCCTGCCCGCCGCATGAGCGTGGCCGCGCCGGTTCCGGTCAGCAACGGTTCAGGAGCGCGCGGTGCAGAAAGCGCGCCGATGGCCGCCTCCGCCCCTTCTCCAGCCCCTCCGCCGGGCCGCTACGGCCAGCGCGGGTCGGCGCGGCGGTCCGCCCTGGCGCTCGCCATCGCCCTTCATCTGCTGGTCGCGCTGGGCCTCGCCTGGCAGAAGCGCGAGCCCATCATCAAAATGGCGCAGCCCGGCCTCAAGACCTTCTCCGTGACGCCGCCCGCGCCATCGGAGGCCGAAGCCGAGACGCAGAAGAGCGAAACGCCCCGGAAGCAGCAGGCCGAGACGGCGCAGGCGCAGCAAGTCACGCCGGCGGCGCCGGAACCCCCGCCCCTCCCGCCGCCCGTGGTGAAGCAGGATCTCCAGATGCCGTTCATCGTCCTCTCGCGGCAGGATTATGCGGCGAGCAATATTGGCAAGCAGCCCTCGCTCCGGCCCGCATTGGCGGCCGCCGGGCCGGACAGCAAGGCCCCGGCCGGCCCGGGCGCGGGTCCCGGCGGGGCCACGCTCTACCCGGCCGACTGGTTCCGCCCGCCTACGGACACCGAGCTTGGCGGCTACCTCAAACCCGGCCAGCCCCGGCGCGGCTGGGGCATGATCGCCTGCAAGACCGTCGCGCGCCACCGGGTCGAGGACTGCTATGTCCTGGGCGAGTCGCCCATGGGTTCCGGCTTCGGCCGCTCCGTGCTGAATGCGGCCTGGCAGTTCGAGGTTCTGCCGCCCCGCATCAATGGCCGCGCGCAGATCGGCAGCTGGGTCAGCATCCGCATCGACTATACGCCGAGCGGCGGCGCCCGCGCGCAATGACACGCCCCGGCCGCCGGTTGCAAAGGCGAGAGGGCTGCGTTAGGTTTTCGGTCGCGGCGTCCAGGTCTTGAGAACCGTTCCGGCTTCAGCTCCGGAAGCAATGATATCGTTCACCGATATGTAACGCGATCGACGCAATGGGGATGCGCCAACAGTATCGGAGGATCGCGGGTGCGGCTTTTTTACTATGAGTCCGAGCGCGGAAATTTCGGCGACGACCTCAATGTCTGGCTCTGGGACGCGTTGTTGCCCGGTTGGCGCGACTGGAATTCGGACTCAACATTATTCGGTGTGGGTACTATTCTTAACGAGGAGCGGCTGGCGCAGTCCGTGTCCGCGCTGGTGATGGGCAGCGGCGCCGGCTATGGCCCCATCCCCACGCCCGAAACCCGTGTGCGTTGCGACTTCCGCGCCGTGCGCGGTCCGCTCACCCGCGCCGCGCTGGGCCTGCCGGACGAGACGCCACTGCTCGACGCGGCGATGATGATCCCCACCCTGCCCGGCATGAGCGGCGGCGGCGCGCCGGCCCGCCCGGTTTTCATCCCGCATTATTCGACCGCCATCCTCAACATCGGCTGGGAGGATCTGTGCGACGGGGTCGGGCTCGATTATCTCAGCCCCGAGGGCGATTCCAGGGACGTCATCCGGCGCATTGCCGCCTCGCCGCTGGTCGTGACGGAGTCGATGCACGGCGCGATCATGGCCGACGCCTATCGCGTGCCCTGGGTCGCGGTGCGGGTCAACGATCGGTTCAACAGCTGGAAGTGGGAGGACTGGGCCGGCGCATTCGACATGGAGGTGAGCTTCATCGACGCCCTGGCCGAGCTGCGGACGCTTGGGCGGATCGCGACGCGGCTCAATGCGCTGAGAAGCAGGCGGCCCACGCCAAGCCCGGCAAGTCCGCCGACCGCCGGCGACGCCAAACCGGCCTCGAACGAGACCGCGGCGCCCGATCGCCAGCGGCTGCGCGCCATGATCGAGAAGGCGGCCCCGCTGCTGCGCATGCAGCTTCGCCGCAAGCTCCGGAAGGCGCTGCGCACGCGGCCCTCGCTCAGCGACGGCGCCCTATTGGCGCGCCGCCAGCAGGCTTTCGGCGACGTCTGCGCGCGCACGGCCGATGATTATGCGAAGGGCGCGGTGGGCGGAACGCGATGACCGTACCGGCCCACGCCCTGGGCCGCCTCCTTCACCTGTCCCGCGTTCCGTACCGCCAGGCGAACCCGCCTGTCTGACCCGGCTTATCCGGCTTATTTGTCCCGCTTCTTGCGATGCGTCTCAAGGTCGAGAACGGTCGTGTCCGTACCTTCGGGCAGAAGCCCAAGACGCCGCGCAACTTCCTGATAAGCTTCGACTTCGCCGCCCAGATCGCGGCGGAAACGGTCCTTGTCCAGCTTCTCGCCGGTCGCCGCGTCCCACAGGCGGCAATTGTCCGGGCTGATCTCATCCGCCAGGATGATGCGGCTATATTCGCCGTCCCAGATGCGGCCGAACTCCAGCTTGAAGTCGATCAGGCGGATGCCGATGCCCGCGAACAGGCCGGTCAGGAAGTCGTTCACGCGGATCGCCATGTCGGCGATGTCGTGGATCTCGTCCTGGCTTGCCCAGCCGAAGCAGGCGATATGCTCCTCGGTCACCAGCGGATCGCCCAGCGCATCGTCCTTGAGGCAATATTCGATGAGCGTGCGCGGCAGCTGCGTGCCTTCCTCGATGCCCAGGCGCTTGGAGAGCGAGCCCGCCGCGACATTGCGCACGATGACCTCGAGCGGCACGATCTCCACCTGACGGATGAGCTGCTCGCGCATGTTGAGCCGGCGGATGAAGTGCGTGGGCACCCCGATCTGGCCGAGGAGCGTGAAGACATGCTCGGAGATGCGGTTGTTGAGCACGCCCTTGCCGTTGATCGTGCCCTTCTTCTGGGCATTGAAGGCCGTCGCGTCGTCCTTGAAATACTGGATCAGCGTGCCGGGTTCAGGTCCCTCGTAGAGGATCTTCGCCTTGCCTTCGTAGATTTGGCGGCGACGGGACATAGAGCTTCTGCCTACTCGTTGGATACGACCGGAAAATCAAGGCCCCGGCGACGCGAATCGGGTGGGATCAGCGGACGCCGGGGCTCTTCGCCCCTGATAGACCAAGCGCGCGCCAAGTGCAATTTTTCGCCGGACGGGCAGTTTGCGGGCGCATGGGCCGCTATCGCGTGAAAAGCGGGCCTCTCATCCGTTCGCCCTGAGCGAAGTCGAAGCCTGTCCTGAGCCTGGTCGAAGGGGACTCTGCTGAGCGGAGGCGAAGCACTTGGCCTCGACAAGCTCGGCTGCGCCCTTCGACTTCGCTCAGGGC
>CBIMKI010000210.1:0-4664 GCA_966244395.1 uncultured Sphingobium sp.
CGCCGCGACGGGGCCGAGCGCGGCGCTGATCTGGGCCTCTGTCAGCTTGGTGTAGTTCAGCCGGTGCATCGGCTTGGGCAAAGGCGTCAGTGCAGGCATGAAGATCCCCCTCTCCGGCGGCGTCGGCTTGTCTTTCGCGCGAATCGCCGGGCGGATCATTCGATGATTCCGTCCACGCCGCAAGCCGTTGAAAGGACGTGGCGCAAAAATAGAACATCAGTTCATGTTTATGCCCGGCGGATCGCGGCCGCTCGCCCTGACTCGGCGGACGGGAGGCGCTCCACTCCGGAAGGCACGTCCCATCTTCCCATATCGTCCGAACAGGCCTTAGACTGGCCGGATCAATTTCAGTGGAGTCAGGCAGATGGCACGCATCCTCGTCCTCTATTATTCGAGCTATGGGCATATCGAGGGCATGGCGCGCGCCGTTGCCGAGGGCGCTGCCGGCGTGGAAGGCTGCACGGTGGCCGTCAAGCGCGTGCGCGAGCTGGTGCCCGAAGCGGTCGCCCGCGCCTCCGGCATGCGCACCGAGCAGGACGCCCCCTTTGCCGAGCCCGGCGAGCTGGGCGACTATGACGCCATCATCGTCGGCACGCCCACCCGCTTCGGCAATATGGCGGCCCAGATGCGCAACTTCTGGGACCAGACCGGCGCGCTCTGGGGCCAGGGCGCGCTGATCGGCAAGGTCGGCAGCGCGTTCACCTCCACCGCCAGCCAGCATGGCGGGCAGGAAACGACGATCCAGTCCGTGCACACCACGCTGCTGCATCATGGCATGGTGATCGTGGGCTTGCCCTACAGTTTTGAGGGCAACACCATCATGAGCGAAGTGAGCGGTGGCACGCCTTATGGCGCGTCGACCATCGCGGGGCCGGACGGCAGCCGCATGCCGAGCGCCAACGAACTGGCCGGTGCACGCTTCCAGGGCGCGCATGTGGCGGCCATCGCGAAAAAGCTCGCGGCGGCATGAGGAGCCTTGCCCGACGCGCGGACCCGCATCGAGGCAGAGTATGAATTATTTGACATGATGTCTTGTTTTTCATACCTCCCGCATAACGGGGAGGTAAGAGCCTGATGTCCTATCGCGAAACGCAGTCGCTCATCCAGCTTGTGCTCAGCCTGGTGCTGCTGGGCTTCTATATCGCCATGGCGCTGGGCCTGTGGGATGGGGAGGGGCCCGGCCTCTGGGCCTATCCCGTCGCCCTCTTCGCGCTGCTTGCCGTGCTGATCTGGCAGGAGCGGCGCCGGGAGCCCGAGGACGAGCGGGACCGGATGATCCGTCATCGCGCCTACGGCCTCGCCATGGGCCTGTTCTATGTGGGTTTCTTCCTGCTCATCGCCTTGCAGGAAGGACTTTTCCGCTCCGCACCCGTCGACAGCGCGGCGCTCCTCTGCCTGGCGACGGCGGCGATGAGCGTCGCGGCGGCGTCGAAGCTCTATCTCTATCGCCGGGGCGCCTGAGGACCATGGGCAAGGGCGCCAACCGGATCACTAACCGGATACGCGAATTGCGCTTCCGGGCCGGTGAGATGACGCAGGCGGAGCTTGCCGAGCGGGTCGGCGTGACGCGCCAGACCGTCATCGCCATCGAGCAGGGGCGTTATTCGCCCTCGCTGGAGGTCGCCTTCCGCATGGCGCTGGCGCTGGATGCACCGATCACCCAGGTCTTCGCTTATGAGGGGACGGCGTAAGGCGCGTTCCAATAGCACCTGCGCAGCAACAGCAGCGAAAGGCGCAGAACATGCGGCCCCTGACGCTTGTCGCCTTCAGGCCTGCACGGTCCCCAGCTTGCGGATGAAGCCGATGAGTCCGGTCTGCCGGCTGCGCTTCAGGCGCTCGGCATGCAGGATGGTGCGGACATTGCGGAAGCAGGCCTCCACATCGTCATTCACCAGCACATAGTCATAGCCGTCCCAATGGGCGATCTCGCTATGGGCGCGGCTCATGCGGCGATCGATCACCTCCGGACTGTCGGTTGCCCGATCGCGCAGGCGCCGTTCCAGCTCGGCCATGGAGGGCGGCAGGATGAACACGCGCACCACATCGCCGCCGGCGATCTGGTAGAGCTGCTGGGCGCCTTGCCAGTCGATGTCGAAGAGCACGTCCTTGCCCTCCGAGAGCATCTTCTCGACCGCGGCGCGCGGCGTGCCGTAGCGATGGTCGAAGACATGCGCCCATTCGAGGAACTCGTGATTGCCGGCCATCTCCCGGAAGGTCTCAAGGTCCACGAAATGATAGTCGACGCCGTCCTTCTCGCCGGGGCGGATCGGCCGCGTGGTGGCGGAGACGGACATGTTGAGGCCCGGATCATCGGCGAGCAGCTTGCGCGAGATGGTGGATTTGCCCGCGCCGGACGGCGAGGAGAGCACGAACAGGACGCCGCGGCGACGAAAACCGCTGGCGGAATTTTGCGTGGTGACGGGGTCGCTTTCGGCCATGCCCGCTGTTGCCCTGACTCGCGGCGCGCGTCAACGGTGCGTCACTGCGGCATGGCCTTCGAGGGATTGTGCGGGCAATTGCGCTTGTTGCCGGACTGTGGAAAATCTGGCGCGTCTTCTTCCGAAAGGATCGCCATGAAAGCATCGCTCCTCCTCTGTGCCCTGGCCGGCGCGGCCCTCATCCTGGCGGGCTGTGCGACGGTGAAGGGTCTCGGCCGCGACATCGAGTCCGCGGGCCAGGCCGGCGAGGACGTCATCAACGGCAGGTAGCGGTCGGCGTTCGTTCTGGAGGGGCGGCGCCGCCGGCGGCGCGAAGGCCCCCCGTCGCCGGCTTTGCTGGACCCGAAAAGCGCTATTTGATCGCGCCGGCCAGATGCAGGCGGAAGATCATGCCCGTCGCCTCGGCCGCCAGGGTTTCGGGCGGCAGGTCTGCGGCGCGCATAGCGGTTTCGGTCGCCCGTTCGCAGAATTTGCCGCGCTCCTGTGTCAGCGAATATTGGTTGTAGAGCTTCGTCATGTGGCTGTCGTACATGGACTGCCACTTTCTGCCATCCTTTGCCTTGAACTGATTGAGTTCGGTCTGCACCGCGGCAGCCAGCAGGCCCTTGTGCATGGTGAGCAGGCGGTTGTAGCCCGGGATCAGCGCCGGATGAGTAGCGTGATCGCAGATCAGCGCCGCCACGTTGAGGGCCGAGCGCAGGTGCCATAGATCCTCGGCCTTGCTTTCCGTCATCAATTCGGGCGGCAGTGGCTCGGGCGGCGGCAACGGCTCGGGCAGGGCCTCGACATTTTCCGGCAGCGGCACGATGATCGTCTCGATCTTGGGTGGCGCTGCCGGCTTGGTGGCGCAGCCTGCCAGCGCCAGCGCGGCGGCGGTGGACGGCAGCAGCGCGGCAAGACCCCTGATTGGGCGCGCATTTTCTCGCGTCATGACGTCGTTCCTCTCCCGACTGCGCGGCTGCCCCAATGTCCGGCCACAGAGGTGCGCCAGTCGAAGCGGACGCAGGCCGAGCCTGCCCCCGCCCGAATTGAGACAGGTCGAAGCGAATCCTTCACGAGAGGAAAGACGCCCCCGGAGCCGGAAGACTTCAGGCGCCTTGGCGAAGGGCCTGGTCGGCCGCCACCATCCTGTTCAGCACCGCGACACGCTGGCGCTTCTCGGTCCAGTCGCGTTCGGGATGGGCCTGCATTTCGCGGAGCAGCATGCGCAGCTCTTTCTTGCGGTCCTCGATGGTGATGGGTGTCATCGGTCATCTCCTTGTCCGGGATGCTGGAACGAGCCATTATAGCATCGGTTGCGTCCGATTTCACATTGCCCCGGCCGGAGCGTGGCGTGGGAGAGGCGGAGCGAGCCTTTGAGCGGGTATCCCGACCGTGTCGTGGGAACCCGCCGCGTGCGCGGGGCGTTTGCGGTCCGCGATATCGAGGAACTGGAACGACTCATGAAGACGGCATTCTATGCGTTCATCATCGGCGCTTCGCTGCTGCTCAATGCCTGCGCGACTGTGAAGGGTCTGGGCAGGGATATTGAGTCGGTGGGCGAGGCCGGATCGGATGTCATCGACGGATGAAAGCCCCGCCCCGTCCCTCCGGCCGTTCAGGCCAGGGAGGCGGGGCGGCGCGTCAGTTCGGCGCGAATGGCCTCGTGAAGGATGACGACCCGTTCGCCCTCGCGGGTCCAGTCCCGCTCGGGCTCCCGCAACATCTGCTCGAGGAGCGCATGTTTCTCCCTTCTGTGATCCTCGATGGTGAGATGTTTCATGGAGCGTCCTCTTCCTCCGTCCATTGCGCCTGAAGACGGGAACGGCCCGCGCGGCCCGGCGTTCCGGGGAGCGATGGGGCGCTTCGACAGGCCGGGCTCCGCGCGCGGCGGCAAGTGGCGCGCCGCGAGCATGGTTCACAAGGAGCGAGCATCATGACCGACGACAAGCGGCGCGGCGGCGCCGGCATCATCAACGATCCTGATCGGGAAAATGCCGAGCAGGACGAGCGCGGCACGCATGCCGACGAGGTTGCGCAGGACGCGCTGGAACGCGGCGATCGTCCACGCCTGGGGGAGGACAGCAGCCATGGCGGCCGGCCCAATCCCGCCCAGCTCACGCCAGACGACACGCAGGACCTGGTCGATCACATGACGGACATGGACCATAGCGGGCGTATCGACATGGACGCTTATGCCGGCGAGCCCGAGAGCATGGATGACGAGGACGGCTCTATCCCCGATTG
>CBIMKI010000211.1:0-4658 GCA_966244395.1 uncultured Sphingobium sp.
CCGCCGCCAGCCATCCCCCCACGATGGCGAGGAGGAACAGGCCCCAGCCGCCGGCGTTCCAGCCAGGAGAACGCCGCGGCAGAGACCAGGCGAAGCGCAACGCGCCGGTCCCGCAGGCCGCGCTGGCGCTGGCCGCGATGAGAAGGGCGTCGCTCGCCATGTCAGAACCGATAGGTGGCGCCGAGGGTGAAATTGCGCGGCGCGCCGTAGCGATACTGGCTGTAGAAGCCGATCTGGCTGTAATAGGTCTTGTCGAAGAGATTTTCGATATTGGCCTGCACCTGCAAATTCTCGTTGATCTCGTAACGCGCCATCAGGTTCACGAGCGTATAGGCATTCTGCTGGAAGCGGAACGGCGCCTCGGTGACCGGATTGTCGCCTTCCGAATAGGCCTTGCTGCGGAAATTGACGCCGCCGCCCAGCACCAGCGCGCTCTCGGCGCCGACCGGAATGCGATAGGTGGTGAAGAGCTTGAGCAAAGTGCGTGGCTGATCGGTGTTGATCGCATTGCCGTCGGCGTCCTTCACCTTGAAATGGCTGAAACCGAGATTGACGTTCCACCCCTCCAGCGGACGGCCGGTGATCTCCAGCTCAAAGCCCTCGCTGCTCGTCCCGTCCTTGGCGAGATAGGTCGTGCGCGGCAGTGTGCCGACCGGCGGATTGGTCTCCGTCTCCGCCGTGCCGGTGTCGGCCACATTGTCCTGCTCGATGCGGAACAGCGCGATGGAGGTCTGCAGCGCCTCGTTGAAAAAGGCGCTCTTGAGGCCGATCTCGTAGGATTTGCCGACGATCGGCTCGAACTGGCGAAAGTTGCGATCCAGATAGTTCTGCGGCTGGAAGATGCGCGTGAAGCTCGCATAGAGGCGGTGATTGGGCGAGAGGTCGTAGAGCGCGCCCACATAGGGAACGAACACATCCTCATTGTTGAAGTCGCTCTCCGTGCCGAAGCTGTAGCCGCTGCTCTTCCAGCTTGAGAGACGCCCGCCGCCGATCAGCTTGAAGGCATCGGTGAGGTTGAGCCGCAGCGCACCATAGAAGCCCGTCTGCTTGACGCGCTCCTCCACGTCGAGGCTGCCCGTGGCGGAGAAGCCGGGATGAGGATAGGCCGCGCCGTCCCAATTCTCGTAATCCGTGCCGGGCGGGAAGGCGAGCGCGGCATAAGTGATGTCGTCGCGGTTCTGGATGCTGTGGAGCGCGCCGAGCACCAGCTCATGATCGCGGCCGAACGCATTGATCTTGCCCTTGATCTGCGCGTCGAAGCTGTTCTGGATGCTCTTGCCCTTGTCCTTGTAGGGATAGCTGAACTGGATGTCCCCGGTGGTCGTGTCCACCAGGCCGGACAGATAGAGCAGTTCGGTCGATTGCGCGTTCTTGATGCGGTTGTAGTTGACCGTGACGCTCCAATCCTCGCTGAAATCGTGGCGCAGCGTGGCGAAGATGTTCTGGTTGACGGTGTCCCAGAAGGCCCAGTCGGCCGACGCGGTCTTGGAGCGCGGCCAGACGGCGAAGCTGCCGTCGCTGTAGAAGGAGGGCAGGGCGCCCCATGCCGGCGCATCGGGCTTGCCTTCCTGGTGGCTGATGCCGGCGCGCAGCAGCGTGTGGGGCGTCAGATCGGCCTCGACCACGCCGTAGAGCACGAACTTCTGGTTCTTGAAGAGATCGATATAGCTCTCGCCCTCCTCATAGCGGCCGACGGCGCGGATGCGCACGCGCCCGTCCGGCGTGAGCGCGCCGCCCACATCGCCCGAGACGCGCCATGTGTTCCAGCTGCCGTAGCTGGCGTTCACATAGCCGCCCCATTCGGTGCTGTCCGCATGCTTGCGCACCATGTTGACGGAGGCGGACGGGTCGCCCGAGCCGCTCAGCAGGCCCGTGGCGCCGCGCACGATCTCGACGCGCTCGTAGATGGAGACATCGGCGATGGTCTCGCCCGCGCCGCCGGCCAGTGTCCAGGCGGTCGGCACACCGTCGACCTGATAATTGCGGATCTCGAAGCCGCGCGCGAAGAACTCGTTGCGCACATCGTCGATCTCGCCGACCGTCACGCCCACGCCATTTTCGATGACGTCGGCCACGCTCGTCAGATTCTGGTCGAGGATGCGCTGGGCGGTCACCACGCTCACCGACTGCGGCGTCTCGCGCAGGGTGAGGCCCAGGCCCGTCGCGGTGTCGATGCGATCGGCCAGCGTGTAGCTGCCGGTGACGATGATGGGATCCGCGCCATTTCCTCCGGCAGGCGCGCTGTCCTGCGCCTGGGCCATATTGGGCAGGGCGATCGTGGCAGCACTGGCGAGCAGCAGCCGGCGGATTGGCGTCATGAATGTCCCCCTTCATGTTTCGATTTGCCGCGCAATCATGAGCCGCGTCTTCACGGCGAAGGAATGCGCGAGATAATCGCTTGAACTCGAAAAGGCCGATAAGGCGAATGAGACTAATTCGCAATAGCGTTCGTTTGCGAGATGGAACAGTTGCGCCGCCGTGCTATTTCGCGCGTGCGAGCGGCTATGCGTGGAAGAAGATCGTCGTCTGCTCATGCCGGGACGCCGCATGCACCGACGCCGCTGGGCGCTTCGACACAAAAGCATTGACGCGCCCACCTGAGTTCGTCAGCTTGCTTATGCGAGTCGTTCTCATTAGCAATAAGGAGCGGTCGTCGGTCGAAAGTCATATGGGAAGTCCGTCCGCGACACCGGACTGTCCGCGAGGCTTTCAGGGGCGAGAGCCGCCAGCCGACAAGCCCGGCGCTCCCACCACTTTGGGGGACGACTCGCAAACTGGAGGATCGGTCCGGGAAATCCGGCCCGGGCCGATTCTCCTTCCATCGCCGGGCGCCGCTCCGGCGGACCCAAGGAGGGAGACGCCCCGCAATGTATGACTTTGTCGACCGTCCCGTGACGTCTCTCAATCGCGGCGGCCGCTTTCTGATCTGGGCGATGCGCCAATGGGTCGATTCGCTGGAGAAGGGGCGCTGCCCCTGCGGCAGCATCGGCCCGGCGTTCAACAAGTGGAAGCTGATGGCGGGCTTCCCCCATTTCCACCTGATGATGGCGCTGCTCAACCGCGACGCGGCGGAGAAATTCCGCTTCGGGCCGATCGGCTATGAGCGCGTGACCGAGCATGAGGCGCTGATCGTCCATCTGGTCCGCACCGTCCGGGACATGCCGCCCGAGCGGATGCGGGAGACCGCGGCGCTGATGATCTGCGAAGGTTCGGTGCCGCCGTTGCTCATTGCCATGTCCGCGCTGGCCGAGGCGCTCTCCGAGGAGAATCTGCGGCCCGAGCCCCCTGTCTTCGACCCCGATTGCGCGAGTTTCCGGCATGAATGATCTGTCCCATCAAGGTTTCGAGCTCCAGCCCACCGGCGCGCTCAGCGTCGAGCAGGTGCTGTGGGTGCGGCATTGGAGCGAGCATCTGTTCAGCTTCGCCCTCACGCGCCCGGCGAGCTTCCGCTTCCGCTCGGGCGAGTTCGTCATGCTGGGCCTGCCGGTGGAGGGGCGCCCGCTGCTGCGCGCTTATTCGATCGCCAGCGCGTCTTATGCCGAGGAACTGGAGTTCCTCTCGATCAAGGTGCCGGACGGGCCGCTCACCTCGCGCCTGTGCCGGGTGCAGCCGGGCAGCCAGATCTATCTCGGCCGCAAGCCGACCGGCACGCTCGTCGCCGACGCGCTGACGCCGGGGCGGCGCCTGTTCCTGTTCGCGACCGGCACGGGCCTGGCGCCCTTCATGAGCCTGGCGCGCGACCCGGACATCTATGAGCGCTTCGGCGAGATCGTTCTGGTCCATTCGGTGCGCCATGTGGCGGAACTGGCCTATCGCGATGAGCTGGAGAGCCAGCTTGCCGGCGATCCGCTGGTGCGGGACCAGGCGCTGGTGCAATTCCATTATGTGCCCACGGTCACGCGCGAGCCCTTCCGCACCACGGGGCGGATCGGCGACCTCATCGAGAGCGGCGCGCTGTTCAGGGGCGTCAGTGGTCCAGCCCGGCTCGATCCGGAGACGGACCGGGTGATGCTGTGCGGCTCCATGGGCATGATCCGCGATTTTTCCGCGCGGCTGGAAGGGCTGGGCTTCCACGAAGGGTCCAACGCCAAGCCGGGGGATTTCGTGATCGAGCGCGCATTCGTCGATTGAAGGGCGCAGGTGCGGCGCCATGAGAAAAGGAGCGAGGCCATGACCCGGACCGCCATCAATCCCGGGGTCGATCTGTTCATTGCGCTGTTCCGCCTCTGGTCGCAGGCGCGGCTGCGCTGTGCCAATCCCTTGCCGGACATGTATGCGCACGGCGCGCGATGCGGTGCCACGGCCGAGCTGGTGCCGGCCTGCGAGAGCTGCTTTGTGCTGACCGAGGCCTGCCTGGGGCGTCCGCTGGGCCGGGGTGGCGACGAGGCGCTCTCCCGCGATGAACAGGCACTGCTGCTCATGCTGCTGCACGCGCCCTCCGTGGGGCCGGTGCGTGGCAGCGAGAGCGTGCCGCACGGCTTGCCGGGCGCCCTGTGCTGGGCGAGCTTTGCCGTGACGCGTGCGCTGGGCGAGGCCGTCGCGGTCGACATGCCGCCGCGTCTTTCGGACACGCAGTGCCCCTTCGGTCCGCTCACGGCCTGGGCGGCCTGAAAAACGGGCCGAGAGCGCGCCTCAAGCCTTATGGCGTCAGGTTGAAA
>CBIMKI010000212.1:0-4612 GCA_966244395.1 uncultured Sphingobium sp.
GCGGAGCGGCTGTCCGCAGTGCGCGCGGCCATGAGGGGGGCGGAAAAAGTCGCGGGGCGGCGAGCTGATTCGGCCGCACTCATTGCCGTCTCGAAGACCCATGACGCCGATGCCATCACGCCGCTGATCGAGGCGGGACAGCACCTCTTCGGCGAGAACAAGGTGCAGGAGGCCCAAGCGAAATGGCCTGACCTGCGCGCGGCGCACCCGCAGGTCAGCCTGCATCTGGTCGGCCAGCTCCAGTCCAACAAGGCGGCCGAGGCGGTCGCCCTGTTCGATGCGATCCATTCGGTCGACCGACCCTCTCTGGTCGCGGCGCTCGCCAGGGCCATGGACAGGGCGGACCGGCAGCCGGACTGCTTCATCCAGGTCAATATCGGCGAGGAAGAGCAAAAGGGCGGCTGCGCGATCGCCGACCTGCCCGCGCTGCTCGCCGAGGCGCGGTCGGCCGCGCTGCCGGTCGTCGGCCTCATGTGCGTGCCGCCGCTGGACGTCGAGCCCGCACCCTATTTCGCGCTGCTCGACAAGCTGGCGCGCGACCATGGACTGGCGGGGCGCTCCATGGGCATGTCCGGCGATTATGAAACGGCGGTGATGCTCGGCGCCACGCATGTGCGCGTCGGAACCGCGCTCTTCGGCGCGCGACCGTGAAAGGTCCGCCGAATGCCATCATCTTCGACTTCGACGGCGTGATCGCGGACAGCGAGATTCTCTCTTCCCGCGCGTTCAGCGCGGCACTGACCGAAGCGGGCCTGACGACCAGTTTGCAGGAGGCAATGGACCTCTACACCGGCCTCAACCGGGACGACACCATCGCCGCCATCACCGCTTATTGGGGACCGTTGACGCCACCCGACCTCAACGATCGCCTCCAGCGTCATGCCGACGCGCATTTCGCTATCGGTGTCGCCCCCATTCCCGGCGCGACGCCGTTCATCACCGCGCTCGCCGCCATGCCGATCGCCATCGGATCGTCGAGCCGCACGGCCTATATTCGCGGCCATCTCGCCAAGTTCGGGCTGGAGGCGCATTTCGGCGACCATGTCTATAGCGGCCGCGAGCATGTGACGCGCGGCAAGCCGCATCCCGACATCTATCTCCATGCCGCCGCCGCACTGAAGGTCGATCCGCGCGAGACGGTCATCATCGAGGATTCGCCGGTCGGCGCGCGGGCCGCCGTGGCATCGGGCGCGCGCGTCATCGGCCTCGTCGCCGGCAGCCATGCGCGGCCCAGCCTCCACGCGGCACTCGCCGCCGAAGGTGTGGAGACCGTCCTGCCGAGCTATGAAGCGGTGGCGGCACATCTGGGATTCGGTGGCGCACGCTAGCCGCGTTCCAGACCCGATTTTTCGCCCTCGGGTCTTGACCTTTGGCGTGGAGCGCCCAGACTCTAAGGCAGAAATTCCCCAGGAGAGTCCGGTCCGGCGAGTGGCCGGAGAAAGGACGAGCCCCCATGTCCAGGACCATGTTCAAATCCCGTTTCGCCGCTTTGGCGCTGTCCGCCGCGATGATCGCGGGCGCAGGCGCCATGACGCTGGCACCGGGCGCCGCACAAGCCGCCGAGGCGGTCAAGAATGCCCCCGCACCGTTGGTCGACGACAAGGAAAGCGGCACGCGCCAGACCGCCATTTTCGCGGGCGGCTGCTTCTGGGGCGTGGAAGGCGTCTTTTCGCATGTGAAAGGCGTCATTTCCGCCGAATCCGGCTATGCCGGCGGCCCGGCTTCGCTGCGCGTCAATTATGAGAAGATCGGCACCGGCCAGACCGGCTATGCCGAAGCAGTGCGCGTGGTCTACGACCCTTCACAGGTCAGCTACGGCACGCTGCTGCGCGTGTTCTTCTCAGTCATCACCGACCCCACGACGCTCAACCGGCAGGGACCCGATCGCGGCACTCAGTATCGCTCGGCGCTCTTCCCACAGAACGCCCAGCAGACGAAGGTCGCCAAGGCCTATCTCGCCCAGCTCGAGAAAGCGGGCCTGTGGAACGACCCAATCGTGACGCGGCTGGAGCAGGTCGGCAAGTTCCAGACGGCTGAAGCCTATCATCAGAACTTCATGGAGCGGAACCCGAACCAGGGCTATATCCGCCAGTGGGATGCGCCCAAGCTGGCAGCCTTCAAGACCATGTATCCAGCGTTGTACAAGTCGACGCCTTCGACTTGAGGCTCCCACCGAGTCCCACCGAACGGCCGATGAGAAGGTTCTAAGCTAGCGCCTGGCTCATCAGCAGGGCGATGCCGCCCATCACCAGGAGCGTGCCGAACCATTCGCGCGGCCCCAGATGCTTGCCGCTCACCCGCCGGTTGAACCAACCGGCGACGGGCATCTCGATGAGGCCGAGCGTACGCACATTTGCCGCCGGGGTCAGCGAGAGAGCCGTGTTCCAGCCCGCCGTCGCCAGCGCGCCGAGGAAGCCCGCGCCCAGGCTCTCGCGCCAGACGCGCAACGATCCGGTGAAGGCGCGCCGGTCGAAGAGGAAGAGCCAGGCGCCGAGCAGGATGCACTGCACGACCAGCACGATCACCATGATGGTGAGCGCCCGATTGAGCGCGCTGCCGCCCTCCACCGCGACGATGGCACCGCGAAAGGCGACCGAGGCGAGGCCGAAAAAGGCACCCGAGGCGATGCCGGTCATCATCGGCTGCCACTCGGTGAGGAGTTCGCGCCAGCGACGCGGATCGACGGAAACGACGAGAATGCCGGCCGTGGCCACCACGACGCCCAGCCAGGCGAGCAGCGAGAGATGATCGCCCAGCATCAGCACGCCGAACAGGGCGACGAGGATCGGCTCGGTCTTGATATAGGCATAGGCCACGCCGAAATCGCGCCGCGCCATGGCGACCAGCATGAGCGCCGTCGCCGCGATCTGCGTCAAGGCGCCGAGCAAGGCCCAGGCCATCGCCTCGCCGCCCAGATGCGGGGCGTCCTCTCCCAATATCCAGCGCGCGGCGAACAGGAAGAGCAGCCCGAACGGCAGGCCGAAGACGAAGCGCACCTGCGTGGCGCCCAGCGTGCCGATCTGGCGCGTCAGGCTGGCTTGCAGGCCGTTGCGGGCCACCTGCGAGAAAGCGGCGAGGAGCGTGGCGGGAATCCAGAGCAGGGGGATCATGCCCTTACCCTTTTCCCCAATGCCGGAGCGCCGCTGCGATAGCTCGCCCGCGACATTGCCCGACGACAGGCTTCGACAGGGTTAACGCAAGATGTGCGCGTGGGGGGAAGAGCGGAGATGCGTGGCCTCGTGGCGGTGCCGGCGCGAGGGCGCCCGCCCGTCCCGGCGACGGACAGGATCCTATTCATGTCCGCTCAATCCTTGTCGAACAGGCTGGCGAGCTGCTCCACCATCGTGCCGCCCAGTTGCTCGGCGTCCATGATGGTGACGGCGCGCTTATAGTAGCGCGTGACGTCGTGGCCAATGCCGATGGCGACCAGTTCCACCGGCGAGCGACCCTCGATCCAGGCGATGACCTGACGCAGATGGCGCTCCAGATAGGTGCCGTTGTTGACCGAGAGCGTCGAATCGTCGACCGGCGCGCCGTCCGAGATGACCATGAGGATGCGGCGCTCTTCCTGGCGCGCGATCAGGCGGCCATGCGCCCAGAGCAACGCCTCGCCGTCGATATTCTCCTTGAGCAGCCCCTCGCGCATCATGAGCCCCAGATTGACCTTGGCGCGGCGCCAGGGCTCATCGGCATGCTTGTAGATGATGTGGCGCAGATCGTTGAGGCGCCCCGGCTTGGGCGGACGGCCCGCCGCCAGCCACGCCTCGCGGCTCTGCCCGCCCTTCCAGGCGCGGGTGGTGAAGCCGAGTATCTCGGTCTTGACGCCGCAGCGCTCGAGCGTGCGCGCCATGATGTCCGCGCTGATCGCCGCGATGCCGATGGGGCGGCCGCGCATGGAACCCGAATTGTCGATGAGCAGCGTCACCACCGTGTCGCGGAAATCGGTGTCGCGCTCCATCTTGTAGGAAAGCGAGTGGGCCGGATCGACCACGATGCGGGCCAGCCGCGCGGCATCGAGCAGGCCTTCCTCCTGATCGAAGTCCCAGCTCCTGTTCTGCTGGGCGAGCAGGCGGCGCTGGAGGCGGTGCGCGAGCTTGGAAACGGCGCTCTGGAAAGGCGCGAGCTGCTGGTCGAGAAAGCCGCGCAGCCGCGCCAGCTCGTCCACCTCGCACAGCTCCGGCGCAGTCACGACCTCGTCGAACTTCGTCGTATAGGCGGTGTAGCTGAAATCCGGCGGCAGATCGGAAAAGGGCCGGTTGGGGCGCACGGGCATGACGCCTTCATCGTCGCCATCCTCACCGTCACCCTCCTGCTCGGTGTCGCTCTCCTCGTCATAGCGGTCCTCGCTGGTCTCGTCGCTCGGCTCGCCCTTCTCGTCGCCGCGCGTCTCGGCGCGGGACTGGTCCTCCTCCTCGGGATTCTCCTGCTGGTCCTGGTCCTGATCGTCCTGGGAGTCGCTGTCCTGATCCTCGGGTTCCTGCTCGGGCGTCTCGGGCGGGACACTGGCCTGTACCAGCTCCAGATGCTCGAGCATGGCCATCACCCGGTCCTGGAAGGCCTGCTGATCGTCGAGGCAATATTGAAGCGCCTCGAAATCGCCCGAGGCCTTCTC
>CBIMKI010000213.1:0-4597 GCA_966244395.1 uncultured Sphingobium sp.
GCGCGTGTCCTTGGTGGGAGAGACCGTGCCGATCTCGACGCAGGTCTGGTCGCGGGCGGAATAGACCTCCTGCACGTCCGCGTCGGAGACGGGCAGGAACTCCGTGCCCGGCACCGGGAAGCGCGTGATACCGCGGCGGAAGTGGCATATTCCGCCGGTCGCGGGATCATTGTCGCCCTCGCCCAGGAAATCGATATCCGCCAGGATATGATCGGCGCTGCGGGTATCGAGCGCCAAAGTGCGTACATTGGCAACGATCCAGCGCTCGCCCACGCGCATCTTGATCTGGCTGCCGACCTGACCGGCCATGGCCACGCTGGGATCGGAATCGGCGCTCACGGTCTCCATCGCAGCGATGTCGATCATGGCGCGTGCGGAACCCCCGCTGATGCCCGAGACATAGCCCAGCACTTCGCGGCTTCCCCCGCTCGCGGGAGCCGGCGCGGCCTGATCGAGCGCGCGCCGCGCCAGGGCGTCCGCCAGATGATTGGGCTGCCCAGAAGGCAGGGACTCGCGCTGGCCGAACTGTCCATTGAAGTCGTTGACGTAATTCATCCGGCCATTCGCTCCTGCACAACCGCAGGGCCGAAGCTATCGGAAAAGCCGTAAGAAATCGGCTCCACGCAAGGCTAATGAGACGTTAACCAAGTGGTGCGCGAGGGCCGCAAAATCGTCTCGATACAGATCGATAGCTTTAGTCCCAAATGGGGACAAAAATTTTGCGCAGGCCCATTTTCCAATGACTAAGAAATTGTTAAGCATGCCAGAAGTGGGAGGTCAGAGCATCGCTGGCCTAGTAAGTTAAACAACCATGTGGGGAATCACCATGAAATATGCTCCTTTTGCCGTGGCTGCTGCTGCTGCGGTCGCTTTCGCACAGCCGGCCGCTGCTGCGATCACGTTCAACGGCGGCGTGACGAGCGTGACGGCCAATAGTGCAGACGAAGGTCTGGTCATCTATACCTTCGGCCACAATTCGTCGTTCAGCTTTGACCTCACCAATGTCGGCGACTCCGCATCGGTCGACCTGTTCTTCATCGGAACCGAAGAATGGGCCGCCACTGGCGCCGATCAGGATGAATATCCGATCGACGTCGCGTTCGACTTCAGCTCGCCGTTCGGCGGCGGCAGTGTCGGCGGCACGACCAGCGGCTTCAGTGTTTCCGGCAATTGGCTGGTTCAGATTTTCAACCCTTGCAGCGATCTCTATGAAGGCTGCGGCCAGGCGAACTTCACGCCGACCACTTTCACCTTTGATGATGGCACGAAGCTCGACGTTCAGCTCTCCAATGTCGGCTTCACCACGCCGGGCTTCAACAAGGTCACCGGCACGTTCACGCTCGTCAGCCCTGCGGTTCCCGAAGCCAGCACCTGGGCGATGATGCTCGCGGGCTTCGGCGCGCTCGGCTTCGCCATGCGTCGCCGTCGCAACGTGAACGTCAGCTTCGCCTGATCGCCGCGACTTCGCGAAATTCAGGAAAGGGCGTCGGAGCTTCCGGCGCCCTTTCTCTTTGGCTGCAATGCTGTTGCCGATGGCGGGCGCCGCGCCGCTTGGGAATGGCGCTGTCCATCGCTCTCTCCAAGGTGCCGGGCGGGCGGCACTGCACATGGCTCGCGCGGCAGCAGCCATCCTGCGCCATCCTCTGATGAAGAGAAGGTATCGACCGCTTCTACTGGACATCAGCGGCTGCAATTTCCTCCATCGTCATGCCCGCGAACGCGGGGAACCCAGTGACAGCGGTAGGGCCTGAACTGGATTGCCTTTGGCGAACTGACGTTTCCCGCGTTCGCGAGAATGAAGGAGATGGGCTTGGTCGTGCGCCCCGCTTCGGGAAAGGTCGCTCGCAAGCGGCGCAATCCCTTTCCTTCAGACGGAGGGCAGGAGAAAATGCATCAGCCTGCCGGCCGGCCTAGACCCGCCGCGCCACGTAACCCGCGAACAGGCCCATGGCGAGCGCCATGGTGATCGCGACAAGGCCGTAGGCGATGTCATGCTCCTGCGCGAACTGGCCGAAGAAGCGCTCGAAGCCGGATTTCTTCACTTCGATCTCGCGTACTGCCGCGGCGACGACGCGGCCCTTCTGGATGAGGAAGGTTTCGGCGGTATAGGTGCCGGTAATGACGCGCGCGGAGAGCGGCAGGCGCGCGCGGTAGAGCACGCCGTCCGTGATCTCCACCGCGCCGGGAGCTTCGACATAGAGGCCCTGGCGACCATTGAGATCATTGAGGCCGGTCGAAAAGCGCGCGATCTCGGCCGTGTCGCTCACCGAGCTGGGCGAAAGCTGGAGATTGGCAAGGCCCAACTCGTAGATGGCCGCCGTGCGCTCGTCGACCAGATCCTTGAGCGGGCGCGAGGTGGCGATGGCATAGAAGCTCGGCGCGGAGCGAAACTGGATGCTGTCGACATTGATCCAGATGCCGGCGATCTTCTGCTTCTCGCGCATGGTGACGGCCTGGCTCGGCCCCTTGAGCACGACGATGATATCGGCCGGCTCGGTCGGCAGACGGCCGCCGGGATACATGATCGCCCCGAACAGCAGCAACTCGGCGCCGGTGAAACTGAAGCGGATCTCCACATCGCGCTGCGACACGTCCGGCACCAGGACCGGCGCGCTCGTCGCCCCCACCAGCGCGGGCAACGCCAGCAAAGCGAGCAGCGCTCGGGCGAGGCGGCCGCGCGGCTTCACTGAACCGTGACCGTGTAGATCTCGTCGGGCCGCCAGCCCAGACCCAGCGCCATGCGGATCGCCACCACCAGCACGATGAAGGCAAGCACGACGCGGAGATATTCGGGCCGCACGCTCATCGAGATGCGCCCGCCGATCTGCGCGCCGGTCACGCTGCCGATGAGCAGCAGGAAGGCCAGCACGAGATCGACCGCATGGGTGGTGATGGCGTGCGTCATGGTCGTGGCGATGGTGACGAACAGGATCTGGTAGAGCGAGGTTCCGATGACGACCTGCGTCGACATGCCGAGCAGATAGATCATGGCCGGCACCAGCACGAAGCCCCCGCCCACGCCCATCAACATGGTGATGATGCCGGAGAAGACGCCGAGCAGCAACGGCGCCAGCGGCGACATATAGAGGCCCGAGGCATAGAAGCGCTGTCGGAACGGCAGGGCCGCGATCAACGGATGATGCCGGCGGCGGCGCGGCGGGGCCCGCTCGCCCCGTGCGCTGAGGATGAGGGCGTGGATGGATTCCCGCGCCATCAAGAGGCCGATGGACCCGAGCAGAAGCACGTAGAGCAGGCCGATGACCGTATCCATCTGGCCAATGCTCTCCAGCAGCCGGAAGATCACCGCGCCGATGCCGGCACCGACCACGCCGCCCGCGACCATCACACTGCCCATGCGGACATCCACGGTCTTGCGCGACAGGTGCGTGACGACGCTGGAGACGCTGGCACCAGTCACCTGCGTGGCGGCCGACGCCGCCGCCACCGTGGGCGGAATGCCGTAGAAGATGAGCAGCGGCGTGGTGAGAAAGCCCCCGCCCACGCCGAACATGCCCGAGAGCAGGCCCACGAGGCCGCCCAGCCCGACGATGACAAGCGCATTCACCGAGAGATTGGCGATGGGCAGGTAGATATCCATGACCCTTGGGTAGTCGCAAAGCTATGGGGCAGGAAGAGGGCGCGCGCGGCCCCCGGATTAAAAATCCGCGACCAGAGCGATGGCAGGCCCCGAAGCGGGGCGCGCCGTGCCGGAAACGCGCTCCCGCCACTCGGCCGACAGGCGCATATGGCCGCTCGCGACGGGCAGGCGAAGGCGCAGCTCCGGCCCGACATCCAGCCGCGCGGCGCCGGGCTGGGCGCCGCCGGAGATGGCGACGCCGAGCGAAACCGCCGGCCGCTCGGCCCGGCCGACGAGACGATAGCCCAGCGCAAGGCGGCCGTCGCCAAAGGCATCCGCGCCCGGCAGGCCGACCAAACCGGCCTGGGCGTAGCCTTCCAGCTCCAGCCGGGCACCGACGGGCTCTGGACCAAAGCCGCCCGCCGCGAGAACAGCAAAGCCATTGCGCCCGCCATCGCCGATGCGCTGGCGGCGCTCGGCCAGCAGGGAGACGGGCAGGCCCTCGACCGGACGATAGGCAAGGCCAACCGCTGCCTCCTCGGCAAAGGGCCGATCCAGTGCGCGCGTGGCGCGGCCATAGAGGGCAAGGCTGCGGGTGCCCTTGGACCAGAGCCGATAATCGACACGCAGGCCGCCCTGCGATCCGCCGAGCAGCGGCGCGAGCGAGACGGCGGCATCGCGGCGCCAGAGCAGCCAGCCCGTCACGGACCAGGGCGAGCCGCGCGTGGAGGATGGCGGCAGGGATGGCGTCAGGCCGGCGCTAGCGAACGCTGGTTCGGACCGCAGCGCATCGGCGGCTGCGGCATCCATTAGGGGAGCGGCCGCGCGAGGCCAGTCGCTCGGGAGAAGCGGCGTGGGTTGCGCGGAAGCCTGCCATCGCCCGGCAGGGCTGGCCTTGGCGGCGACATGGCGACGCGCAAGAACCACATCGGCTGCGCGGCGCGCCACCGGCAAGCTCGTCGGCCTGGGCGTACGCTGCGCATCGGGCGGCCGGACCGTCCGCGCGATCTCAGGCGACGG
>CBIMKI010000214.1:0-4580 GCA_966244395.1 uncultured Sphingobium sp.
CTGTTCCCGGAAGGGTTCTACAACGAGATCAACGTCATCGCGCAGGTGCTGAGCTTTGACGGCGATGCCGAGCCCGATATCGTCGCGATGATCGCTGCTTCGGCCGCGCTCACCATCTCGGGCGTGCCGTTCCTCGGCCCCATCGGTGCCGCGCGCGTCGGTTACAAGGATGGCGAGTATCAGCTCAATCCGAGCCTCGATGAGGTCAAGGCCGGCGAGCTGGATCTCGTCGTCGCCGCGACCGACACGGCCGTGATGATGGTCGAGTCCGAGGCCAAGGAGCTTTCCGAGGACGTCATGCTCGGCGCCGTGCTGTTCGCCCATGAGGAGAGCCGCAAAGTTGTCGACGCGATCATCCGGCTCGCCGAGAAGGCCGCCAAGGACCCTTGGGAAATCGACCTGGGCGGCGGCAATGCCGAGCTGAAGGCCAAGCTCAAGACGCTGATCGGCGCCGACATTGCGGCCGCCTACAAGCTCACGAGCAAGTCGGCCCGTTCGGACGCGCTCAATGCCGCCCGTGACAAGGCCAAGGCGATGTTCGCGGCCGAGGGCCTCGATCCGCAGGCCGTGATGGCCGGCATCAAGCTGGTCAAGAAGCTGGAAGCCGAGATCGTACGCACTGCCATCCTCAAGGACGGACAGCGCATCGACGGGCGCACCACCACGCAGATCCGCCCGATCGAGGCGATGGTGGGCTTCCTGCCGCGTACGCACGGTTCGGCCCTGTTCACGCGTGGCGAGACGCAGTCGATCTGCACGACCACGCTGGGCACCAAGGATGCCGAGCAGATGATCGACGGCCTCACCGGCCTCAGCTACGAGCGGTTCCTGCTGCACTACAACTTCCCGCCCTATTCGGTCGGCGAGGTTGGCCGCTTCGGTGCGCCGGGCCGCCGCGAAGTCGGCCACGGCAAGCTGGCATGGCGCGCGCTGCACCCGGTGCTGCCGAGCCATGACGAGTTCCCCTACACGATCCGCGTGCTCTCCGACATCACCGAGTCCAACGGTTCCTCGTCGATGGCCACGGTGTGCGGTGGCAGCCTCGCCATGATGGATGCCGGCGTGCCGCTGAAGCGGCCGGTTTCCGGCATCGCCATGGGCCTCATCCTGGAAGGCAAGGACTTCACGGTCCTCTCCGACATTCTGGGTGACGAAGACCATCTCGGCGACATGGACTTCAAGGTGGCCGGCACGTCCGAGGGCATCACCACGATGCAGATGGACATCAAGGTGGCGGGCATCACCAAGGAGATCTTCGAGGCGGCGCTGCGCCAGGCCAAGGACGGCCGCGCGCATATCCTTGCCGAGATGGGCAAGGCGCTGGGCGAAACCCGCACCGAACTTTCGGCCCATGCCCCCCGCATCGAGACGATCCAGATCGATAAGTCGAAGATCCGCGACGTCATCGGCACGGGCGGCAAGGTCATCCGCGAAATCGTCGCGGAGACCGGCGCCAAGGTCGACATCGACGATGAGGGCGTCATCAAGATCAGCTCGTCCGACCTCAGTCAGATCGAAGCCGCCAAGGCCTGGATCCTCGGCATTGTCGAGGAAGCGGAAGTCGGCAAGATCTACAATGGCAAGGTCGTCAACCTCGTCGACTTTGGCGCGTTCGTGAACTTCATGGGCGGCAAGGACGGCCTCGTCCACGTCTCGGAGATTCGCAACGACCGCGTGGAGAAGGTCAGCGACGTTCTGTCCGAAGGTCAGGAAGTCAAGGTCAAGGTCCTCGAGATCGACCAGCGCGGCAAGGTCCGCCTGTCGATGCGCGTGGTCGACCAGGAGACCGGCGAGGAACTCGAGGACACCCGTCCGCCCCGCGAGCCGCGCGGCGATCGTGGTGACCGGGGCGACCGCGGCGGCCGTGGCGATCGCGGTGGTGATCGTGGTCGTGGCGGCCGTGATCGCGGCGACCGGGGTCGTGGCCCGCGCCGCGAGCGCGGCGACAAGGGCGATGACGACGGCTCGGATGCCGGCCTGCCGAGCTTCATCACGCAGGACTGAGGTTCAGACCCCTGTCCAAGAAAGGCCCCGCAGCGATGCGGGGCTTTTTATTTGGCGTCTTGCCATTGTGGATCACCCCGAATGACATGGCGACAAAGTGGTCGCTGCCGAGCACCAGCCCGTCCGATCTCGCACAATGGACGCCGCATCCAAAAGCAGCCCCGCGCGTTTCCCCGTCTAAGCACGGGAGAATTGCCATGATCGATCTCAGCCAGATCAAGGAGCATATGGAAGTCATTGGTGCGGACGGTGTCCACTTGGGGACCGTCGATCATGTGGAGGGCGACCGCATCAAGTTAACCAAGGCGGACAGCGGCTCCCACAAGGACCACCATCATTATCTCTCCGCCGGCCTCATTGCGGGTATCGAGGGCAACCAGGTTCGCCTTTCGGCCACCGGTGCCAATGCAGCGCTGCTTGAGGAAGAGAAGGACGGCGAGGCCTTGGCCGACCGGAATGAATAAAGGATTCTCAGATTGTTCGGCTGGAGTTGCCGGCATTTACGGGCGCGCCGCTTCACGCTGAGATCTGCCGATAGAGATTGAGGTGGCGAAACGGGGGCATAACAACCGCACCCCATTCAGATAGCGCTACCATTGGTCTAATTTGACGGTCTGCGGTAAATGATTAGATTGCTACCAAAATACGCAATAATCTTCCCTGACCTAGGTCATCTACATTCGAAGCTTGCGTTGAGGCTTCGGGCGTGTCCGGCATGTGCGGGACATGTGTTCGAACACATATTCCTGTAGTCACAAAGTGAAACCCGGCCGCCGGCTCCCGTGGGAATGCGATGAAAGGACGCCAGCCGTTGATGTTCGAAGCAGGTGCCATTCTACGCATGATAACCAGCGAGAATCCGATGGACTCGGTTGCGGCCGACGACTTCAATCTCGCGGTGCGTGCAGTGCGTCTGCATGAACTGGTAAAGGTCCGTGACAGCCATTTTCGCCGCTCGGTCATGGCGGACAGCGCCATGGCTATGATGCTTTCCCTTTTCCTGGGTGAACTCAAGGCCATTTCCCTCACGCGAGGCACGCTCTCTCTCGTCAACATGCTGGACGACGATGAGGCAGATCGAGTCATTAATTCCCTCATTCATGCGGGACTGGCCGTCGTTACCGGGGAAAACCCGGATCGGCGGACGGTCGGGCTGACGCCCCTCGGGTCCGCTCGAATGCGGAGCTTCGTCAGCGACTATCCAGAAATCTGACGGCGCTTCGCGGGCCAGCCCGCCATACTGTTTCTTTCTCTCTTGCGACCCACGCGCAGGAGGGCTGGTGCGGCGAGCTGGCCCTAAACAATTGATGTAAATTAGAGCATAATATTAGAATATCCTAAAGTGTTGTGTTGATATTTTTCATATCGAAATCATCGTGACGGTGATGAATAACAAAAATTCGCTTATATATCTGAATATCGGGATAATTAACTTTGATGGTTGTGGACGGGTCTTTCTATCGAGAGGCTGCGGATGAAAAGATATTGATAGGGGTCTGCTGCAATGGGTTATGTTCAAGGAGGCGCGAGCCTTCGCGCCGATATTGAGCTGCATTGCAGTAGCGCACGCCACCTCCATCATGACAGTGCCTTGGAAATGAAGGCGGCCCGTCTGCATATGCTCAGCCGCTTTCGTGGGCAGCATTTCGTGACGTCCATCATGACTGACAGCGCCATGGATGTCATGCTTTCCCTTTTCGTCGGTGAACTTCAGAACTGCGATGTAAGCGAGACCATGTTGGCAACCGCTAATCTCCTAACCCGCAGGGATACGAGCATCATCATCGACAGACTGGTCCAAGCGGGACTGGCCGTTCTGACCGGACATGAGCCGGATGGACGGACAGTTGGGCTATCGCCCCTCGGGTCCGCAAGGATGCGGAGCTTCGTAAACGACTACCCGGACGTTTAGAAGCGCCGCAGGCCGGTGTCGGATCGGCTTTCCGGCTTTCGTCATACCCCACGCTGGCGATGGCATATTGGAAGTTCGATCCGCGCCGGCCAATTGATGGCGAGCCACGGGTCAACCGACGGCAAACCACGGGATCGTGCCGCCGCTGCTCTCTCTCCCCAGCGGCGGCACACTCGTACGGGCCATGGCTTCGCTTTCATTTTCGCTCCATCGGCCTGCTTGTCGCATCAAGTCTTGGCGGGCCTTGTGCCCTTCGCTAAGAGACGGACATGACACGCCCCCCTTTCCGCCGCGCTGCGTTGCTGCTGCTCGGCCTTGCTCCTTTCGTCCTGGTCGCGGGATGCTCGCAGAATCGCAACCGCGCAGACACGCAATATGTCGCGCGCGACGTGAGCACGCTTTACAATGCGGCCAAGCAGCGCCTCGACCGGGGGCAGTTCGCGGAGGCGGCGGTCATCTTCGACGAGGTCGAGCGCCAGCATCCTTATTCGCCTTGGGCGCGCCGTGCGCAACTCATGAGCGCGTTCAGCTATTATGGCGCGCGCGAATATACCTCGGCCATTCAGTCGGCGCAGCGCTTTCTCTCGATCCACCCAGGCAACCGGGATGCGCCTTATGCTTATTATCTCATCGCGCTCTGCTATTATGAGCAGATCGGCGATGT
>CBIMKI010000215.1:0-4543 GCA_966244395.1 uncultured Sphingobium sp.
GCCGACGGCCGCCCGCGCGTGTTCCGGGGCGGGGTGGGCGACGGGGGCCTTTGGGTCCATCGGCACTGGGCAAGCCGGGCGTCCTTCTCTTGTTTGCGCGCGGAGATTTTCTTCAACTTGTGGCGGCCGGGCACTGGCGAATCGCCGGGCGAAAGCGTAGCGCACGCGCGGCGTCCTGCCTTCCGGATCAGGCCGGTGCGGCTAGTGGCGCATGTGAGGCCCGGCGGCAATGTTTTTTGCTAAGAGAGAGCAGCGGATCGCACGCATCCTCATCGTCGAGGACGAGCCGCTCATTGCCTTCGACAATGAGCATGCGCTGCAACAGGCCGGCTATCACATCGTCGCCACGGTCGATCGCTTCCGCGATGCCGATGCGGTGATTTCCGGCCAGGGCGGCGTCGATCTCGTCATCTCCGACATTCGCCTGCGCGGCGTGCGCTCGGGCATCGAACTTGCGCGCCATGCCCGCGAACTGGACATCGCCGTCCTGTTCGCCACGGCGCTCTGCCCGGATGAGGCGCGCGATCTCGGCGTTGCGCTGGGCGTGCTGGAAAAGCCCTTTCAGCCACGCGAGCTGGTCCGCTCCATATCCGTGTGCGAGCATATCCTCGCTGGCCGCAAGCCCGGCCGCCTGCCGCCGCGGCTGACGCTCTTTCCCCAGCTTCCGGGCTGATCTTCGCGGCCGCGCAGCGCGATCCGGCGCTGCGGGAGTGGCGCGCCTTCAATTCTGCGCTATGCCTGCGCCACGGCGGAAGAGGCCGGGGGAGAAACTATGTCGCAAACGCTGATCTTCGCGCTGATCGTTCTGGGCGTGCTCGCCGTCGCCTTCGTGGTGCCGAGCTTCCGGCCCTATCTGCGCCCCATGCCCTTCGTCGCCTTCCTGCTCGGTATTTCGAGCGGCTTTCCGCTGACTTTGTTGCTGGCGACCATGACCTTCTGGCTCTCGCGGGTGGGCATCGACAAGTCGACCATCGGTTTCGCCATCGGCCTCACCACGCCCTATACGCTCAAGTTTCTCTGGGCGCCGCTGGTCGACAAGCTGCCGCTGCCGGTGCTGACGCGCCTCTTCGGCCAGCGGCGCGCCTGGCTGTTCTTCATCCAGGCGCTGCTCTTCGCCGCGCTCTGGCGGCTGGGCGCCAGCGATCCGGCCAGCCATCTCGCCACTTTCGCGCTCTGGGCCATTGCGGTGGCCTTTCTCTCCGCCACGCAGGACATCGTGATCGACGCCTATCGCATCGAGATATTGAGCGATGAGGAGATGCCGCACGGCACGGCGATGAACCAGTTCGGCTACCGCACCGGCAATCTCATCGCGGGCGCGGGCACCATCTACCTCGCCTCGGTGGAAGGCGCGGGCATGGGCTGGGCGGCGGCCTATGGGCTCACCGCCTTCTGTGTGCTCCCCGCCGCCATCGGCGCGCTGTTTGCCGGGCCGGGGCGTTATGTTCAGCGCCATGCGCTCGCCGCCGGGCAGAGCGCGGGCGCATGGCTCAAGGAGACGATCGTCAATCCCTTCAAGGAGTTCCTGACCCGCCAGGGCGCTTTCCTGATCCTCGGCTTCGTCCTCATCTACAAGATCGGCGACGCCATGGGGCAGGTGATGCTCGCGCCGATGATCGTCGAGCTGGGCTTTTCCGACACCGAATATGTGGCGGTGAACAAGTTCGTGGGCTTTGCCGCGCTCATCGTCGGCTCGGCCTTCGGCGCGCCGTTCATCGCCTGGCTCGGCATGGGGCGGGCGCTGTTCGTCTCGGGCCTCATGATGATGTTCTCCAACTTCCTCTTCGCGCTTCTCGCCATGGCCGGCCACTCCAATGCGATGCTGGCACTGGCCGTGGGCACGGAGAATTTCACCAGCGGCATCGGCCTCACCGTGTTCGTCACCTATCTCTCGGGCCTCTCCAGCCTCGCCTACACGGCCACGCAGTTCGCCTTGCTCTCCTCCTTCGCCGCCGTGGGCCGCACCTGGCTCTCGACGCCATCGGGCTATCTCGCCAATGCGCTGGGTTGGGTGGGCTTCTGGGCGACGACCGTGCTCATCGCGCTGCCCGGCATGCTCCTGCTCTGGATCATGTGGCGCAAGGGCTTCGTGGTCGAGACGGTGCGCCAGCCCAGCACCGAGGATGACGGCCCGCCCGGCGAGGCGCCGGCGAAGGCGGGCGGATAGCGGTTCCGAAACCGCCGTGCTCCTGCGAAGGCAGGAGCCCAGGGCGTTTGAACGCTGCCTGTGCTCTATCCCGCCCTGGGCTCCTGCCTTCGCAGGAGCACGGAGAGGGGAGGAGCGGGGACGGGGGAAGGCGGAGTGCCGCTCCACCTTGCGCATTGCGTTGCATCTTGCCACTAGCATGCCCCAAAGACTCGGCATCAGCCGGCGAAGGGGGCGCCACAAGCCATGACCACCGCAACCACGCTCTCGCCGCTCAAATATCGCGCTTTCCTGCTGATCCTGCTCGGCGCGCTGCTTTCCCATTTCGGCAATGCCATCCAGTCGGTGGGCGCCGCCTGGCAGCTCACCGCGACCGATCAGCCCGCCGACATCGTCGCCCTGGTGCAGAGCGCCACCAATCTGCCGATCATGCTGCTCGCGCTCCCGGCCGGCGCCTGGGCGGACATGTTCGACAAGCGCATGGTCATGCTGGTCGCGCAGCTTGTCATGTTCTCCTTCTCCGTGCTGCTCGTCCTGCTTGCCTTCGCGGGCGCGGCCTCGCCGGCGCTGCTCATCGGCCTCACGGCGCTGCTGGCCTGCGGCGTCGCCTGCTTCAATCCCGCCTTGGCCGCCTCCATCGGCGGCATCGTGCCGCGCGCCGAGCTGGCCGCCGCCGTCGCGCTCAACATCCTCGCCTTCAATGTCGCGCGCAGCCTCGGCCCGGCGATCGGCGGCGCGATCGTCGCGGCGGGCGGGGCGCGGGCGGCCTTCGTCGCCAATGCTTTGAGCTACCTTGCGGTCATCGTCATTCTCTGGCGCTGGCGCCCGCAGCCCGCGCCCCGGCCGGAGCGCCGCCGGCTGCTCACGGTGATCGGTGAGGGCTTCCGCTTCGCCAAGGGCTCGCCGCCGGTGCGCACCATCATGCTGCGCGCCGTCACCTTCACCACCACCGGCGCGGCCGCCTGGGCGCTCATGCCGCTGGTGGCGACGCAACTGCTGGGCCAGGGCTCGGTCGCCTTCGGCCTGCTGCTCGGCGCGCTGGGCCTGGGCGCGGTGATCGGCGCGGCGACGAGCACCTGGTTCCGCCAGCGTTTCGCGAGCGAGGCGATCATCCGCACCGCAGGCATTCTCTATGGCCTGGGCTGCATCCTCGTCGCCCTGCGTCCGGGTATCGGGGTCATGCTGCTGCTGCTCGTCGTCGCGGGCGCGGGCTGGGTGCAGGCGCTCTCGGGCTTCTCGGTCGCGGGGCAGATGTGGTCGCCGCGCGAACTGGTGGGGCGCGTCACGGCCATGGTGAGCAGCCTCACTTTCGGCGGCATCGCGCTCGGCAGCTGGCTATGGGGCCATGTCGCGCAGGATCATGGCGTGGCGGCCGCGCTCATGGGCTCGGGCGCGGGCATGATCCTGCTGCCGATCATCGGGCTCGTCTTCCCGATGCCCCGGCATGAGGGCACCTAGAGCATTTTCAAGTCAGGTGATCTCACCTGACGCCTTACGAAAATGCGTTAAATCAAAAGAATAGAGAGCATTTTTCGATTCAATCTGATCGGAACATGCTCAGACCGGCGGCTGATCGTTGGCCAGGAGCACCTTGCCGGCGAGGTAGAGCGTCCCGGCGAACAGCACTGTGCGCTGGCTCTCCGGCGCGGCGCGCGCGACATCCTCCAGCGCGCCCGTCACTGTCTGATGCGCGCTGTGGGGGATGCCCCATTGCGCCGCGATGGCCGCGAACACCTCCGGCCCGTGATGCTCGTGCCCCGGCACCGGCAGCGAGCGGATCGAGCGGATCAGCGGGCGCAGCGGCTCCAGGAAGCCGCCCACATCCTTGTTGGACAGCATGCCGGTGACCAGGTCCACGCCGTCCGCCGCCAGCGCGCTTTCCTTGAGCGTGGCGGCCAGCGCCTGGCCCGCGTCGGGATTGTGCCCGCCGTCCAGCATCAGCGCGCGCGCGCCCAATATGGCGTTGAGCGGCCCGCCCTCCAGGCGCTGCATGCGCGCGGGCCACTGCGCCCAGAGCGGCGCGGCCTTGAGCGCGGCTTCGTGCAGCGGCACGGCCTTCTGGTGGCGCAGCATGGCGATGGCGACGCCCAGATTGCCGATCTGATGCATGCCCGGCAGGCGGGGCAGGGGCAGCTCCAGCCGGCCCATGGCGTCGCGATAATGGAGCACGCCCTGATAGGCCACGATGTCCCAGCCTTCGCCGCGCGTCATCAGCTGCGCGCCGGACTTGTCCGCGCAGGCCGCGATCACCTTCATCATGTCCGCGCGGTATTTCTGCGTGATGAGCGGCGCGCCGGCCTTGGCGATGCCGGCCTTCTCGAAGGCGATGCGGCAATAGGGATCTTCCGGCACGCCCTCCTCGGGCGCCAGCAGGAAGCCCTCATGGTCGATGCCGAG
>CBIMKI010000216.1:0-4362 GCA_966244395.1 uncultured Sphingobium sp.
CCCGCAATGCGGCCGCGAGCAAGGCTGCGGCCTGACGCGCCTCATTGCTGCGCTCAATTACCCGGATAAAATCCCCGGATCATGGCATGATGATCCGGGGATTTCGCTGTCGAGCAACCATGCCGCCGAGCGCTTCCCCTAACTACGCATTTCCAACCGAAGCCATCGCGACAAGCTTTTAACCCTGTCGAAGCCTGTCCTTGAACATTGAAGTCACGAACCGATACGGCAAAATTTTCATATAAAATATCGCCATATCTCATTCCCTCAAATCGGACGCACATGACATGCGCCCGTTATGATCTTGACTTGCGACCGCGCAGTCCTTCCAACGGCAGCATAGTTTGAGTATCCTTCGCTGCGCCTATGTTCCGCTTCATCCCTTCTGCCCTGATCGCCGCTGCGGCATGCATTCTGGCGCCGGCCACGCCCACCATCGCCCAGCCCAATCCGGCGGGCCTCTACCGCGCGCAAGCGGGCCCGGACACGGCCTCCGTCATCGAACTCGCGCCGGATGGACGCTTCCGCTACCAGCTTTCCGAAGGCGCGCTTGACGAGGAAGCCTCCGGCCGCTGGACCCGGACGGACGATGGTGTAGCGCTGGAGACACTTCCCCGCCCCCGCCTGCCCGAGTGGCAGATCAACGCGATCGGCGAGGCACAGGACACGCCGCTCAGGCTCGTCGTGAAGGTGCCGGGCGGGGAGAGCGTCGCCGGCATCTTCGTCCGCATCGGCTTCACCAATGACGATCGGATGGGCGCCATGACCCAGCATGACGGCTGGGCGATGGACCCGGCCGAGACGCGCCAGCCGGCCTGGATCGAGTTCAGCGAGCCCATCCACGGCGTCGCCTCCCGGCGGTTCGACCTGCCGCCCCGCCGGGGGCTGGCCCTGGACGTGACGCTGGTGCCCAATGAGATCGGTGTAGCCGCCTTCGACAAGACGCCCGCCACGCTGTCGCGCGACGGGCTGGTGCTGCACTGGCGCGGCCGCGACATCACTTATGCCCGCGTGGGCCGCAGCCGGCCGTGAGCGCGCATGAGAGTGCGCAGATCCGTGTCCAGCGCGGGATGAGGACCGGCCCGGCATCTGGACGACGCCGTGGCCCGTGAAAGGCCCTAATCCTTCGGCCTGTAGCCGAACGCCGCCTTCGCCAGTTCCACCACGGCCGGGTCGGCCTCTGGCATGTCCATCGGCACATGTTTCTCGAGCATGTCCGCGATATGGTCCAGCGCGGCGATGCGGGCGGCCTTGCGATCATTGCCATCGATCACTTTCCAGGGCGCCCAGCGCGTGTCCGTCCGCTCGAACATGTCGTGCATGGCCTTGAGATAATCTTCGCGCCGTGCCCGGTTGCGATAATCTTCAAAACCCGTTTTCCAGCGCTTGAATGGATCGTCGAGCCGCTCCGCGAGCTGCCGATCCTGCTCCTCCTGCGTCACATGGACGAAGAGCTTTATCATGGCCGTGCCGCTGTCGACCTGCTGCGCCTCGAACTCGTTAATCTCGTCATAGGCGCGCTTGAGTTCGCGCTCCGAGCACAGTTCCTCCACGCGCTCGACGAGCACGCGGCCGTACCAACTGCGGTCGAACACGGCCAGATGCTTGTCTGCCGGCATGCGCGTCCAGAAGCGCCAGAGGAAATGCCGCCCCTTCTCCTCCTGCGTCGGCGCGCCGATGGGCCAGACATGGAAGTAGCGCGGATCGAGCCGCGCGGTCAGCCGCTTGATGATGCCGCCCTTGCCTGCGGCATCCCACCCTTCCAGCATGACGACGCTGCGCTTGCCATGGACGATATGCGCGACCTGGATGCGTTCCAGCCGCTTCTGCAGCTTCTCCAGCGCCTCGTCATAGTCGCCGTCGAAGCCACTGCCCTGCTCATGGTCGGACAAGTGAATCGTCATGCGATACCGTGTATCGCCGAACGATTTGGTGTCTAATCAGGTAACCTTATCCTGTCCAAACCTGGGACAGTTCTCAGCTCTTTTGCGGTTCCACCACACGGATGTGCAACTCGCGCAGCTGCTTGAGCGCCGCCGGGGACGGCGCGCCCATCAGCAAGTCCTCGGCGCGCTGATTCATGGGGAAAAGCGTGATCTCGCGCAAGTTCTGCGCACCGCAGAGCAGCATCACGATGCGGTCCACGCCCGCCGCCATGCCGCCATGGGGCGGTGCCCCATATTGGAACGCCCGATACAGGCCGCCAAAGCGCTCTTCCACATCCGCCTTGCTGAGGCCGACCAGCTCGAAAGCCTTCACCATGAGGTCCGGGTGCTGGTTGCGGATCGATCCCGAGGCGATCTCATAGCCGTTGCAGACCAGATCGTATTGATAGGCCTTGATTGACAGCGGATCGGCACCGTTCAGGGCCTCGAGACCGCCTTGCGGCATCGAGAAGGGATTGTGCGCAAAGTCGAGCTTCTTCTCGTCCTCGTCATATTCGTAGAAGGGGAAGTCCACGATCCAGCAGAGATCGAAGCGGTCCTTGTCGATGAGGTCGAGCTGCTCGCCCACGCGGATGCGCGCGAGGCCAGCGAGCTTGGCCGCCTGGCTCTCCTTGCCCGCCGCGAAGAACACGCCGTCATTGGGGCCGAGGCCGAGCGCCGCGATCAGCTTCGCCGTCGCCTCCGGGCCGTGATTCTTGGCGATGGGGCCGCCGGGCTCGCCATCCTTGATGTTGATGTAGCCGAGGCCCGAATAACCCTCCGAGCGTGCCCAGTTGTTCATGTCGTCGAAGAACTTGCGGCTGCCCGCGCCGGCGCCCGGCGCCGGGATGGCGCGGATGACGCCGCCGCTCTCGACAATGCTGGCGAAGATGCCAAAGCCCGAGCCGACGAAATGATCGGTCACGTCAGTGATGAGCACCGGATTGCGCAGGTCCGGCTTGTCCGAGCCATATTTGAGGATCGCTTCGTCATAGGGAATGCGCGGGAAGCTGCCCGAGGGCGTGACGGGCTTTCCGTCCGCGAACGCCTCGAACACGCCGCCAATGACCGGTTCCATCGTGGTCCAGACGTCTTCCTGCGTGACGAAGCTCATCTCCAGATCGAGCTGGTAGAATTCGCCAGGCAGACGATCCGCGCGCGGGTCCTCGTCGCGAAAGCAGGGCGCGATCTGGAAATAGCGGTCGAAGCCCGCCACCATGAGGAGCTGCTTATACTGCTGGGGCGCCTGCGGCAGCGCGTAGAACTTGCCGGCATGGATGCGGCTCGGCACCAGGAAGTCGCGCGCGCCCTCGGGCGAGGAGGCCGTCAGAATCGGCGTCGAATATTCGGTGAAGCCAGTGGCCTCCATGCGACGGCGCATGTCCGAGATGATCTTGGTGCGCTTGACGATATTGGCGTGCAGCGTGTCGCGGCGCAGATCGAGGAAACGGTAGCGCAGGCGGATATCCTCGGGATATTCCTGCTCGCCCGCAACCGGAAGCGGCAGCTCGGCGGCGGCAGAGAGCAGCACGGCTTCCTGCGCGCGCAGTTCGATCTCGCCGGTCGGGAGATTGGGGTTGATCGCTTCCTTGGCGCGTCCCTCCACCTTGCCGGTGACGGTCACAACGCTCTCGGGCTTGAGTCCCTCGATCACCGAGAAGACCGGCCCGTCCACTTCGGTGACGATCTGCACCATGCCGTAATGGTCGCGCAGGTCGATGAAGACCAGATCGCCATGATCGCGCTTGCGATGGACCCATCCGGAAACGCGAACGGTCTCGCCAACATGGGCGGCGCGCAGTTCGCCGCAGGTATGAGTGCGATAGGCGTGCATCAGGTCCAGCCCTTTATTGTCCGCCCGCTCGGAAGCGGAGCAGCAGATGAATGACAAAGGGACATGACGGCGCTAAGAACCCCCGATCGTCAGTTCCCCCGCCGTCCGTCAACCGAGCCGGCCCATAATCAGATCGTCTGTCTTATGCAAATCCATCCGCTGATTACCGATAGCGCAGCCCTCGCGCAGCTTTGCGCGCGCATGGCCAAAGCTGACTTCGTCGCCGTCGATACCGAGTTCATGCGCGAGAACAGCTATTGGCCAGACCTGTGCCTCGTCCAGATCAGCGACGGCAAGGAAGCCGCCGCCATCGATCCCAAGGCGCCGGGCCTCGATATGGGGCCGTTGCTCGATCTTCTGGTCGACAATGAAGATGTGCTCAAGGTCTTCCATGCGGGCGGGCAGGATATCGAAATCATCTTCAACCTGACGGGCCGCACCCCTCACCCGCTGTTCGATACGCAGATCGCGAGCATGGCTCTCAGCCAGGGCGAGCAGATCGGCTATTCCAATCTCGTCGACGCCTGGCTTGGCATCCATCTCGACAAGGGCGCGCGGTTCACGGATTGGGCGCGCCGCCCGCTCGACAAGCGCCAGATCGAC
>CBIMKI010000217.1:0-4359 GCA_966244395.1 uncultured Sphingobium sp.
GCGCTGCACACGGACCTCATCGCGCTGCGCATCAGCGACGTCCAGCCGCTGCTTAAGGCCTCCGCGAGGATCGAGGGCGCCCTGCTCTCGCCAGATTGCCTCGCGCTTCGCTACATGAGCGCCGGGGCCCGGGGCGAGGATCGGCTGCTGATCGTCAATCTGGGCAAGGATATCGACATTGCCGGCATTGCCGAACCGCTGCTGGCGCCGCCGGCGGGCCGATCATGGATGCCGCGCTGGTCCAGCGAGGCGCCGCATTATGGCGGCGGCGGCGCGCTCGTTGCCGTGGAGGACAGCGCGTGGCCCGTCGCGGCGGACAGCGCCGTGCTGCTGGCGGCGGACCGGCCACGAGGCACGGACCAGCACCCGGGATAACCACAAAGATAACGACAAAGAAAAGGCGCGCCCCGGTCCCACTCCGGAGCGCGCCCTGTCCTGGCCGATCGGCGTGATCGATCAGGCGAACGAGATCTGCGTGGTTGTGCGGCGGCGCATGCTGGCGCCGACAATGCCCATGCCCAGGATCATCATGGCCCAGGTGGCGGGCTCGGGGACCGGCGCCAGCACCGCGACATGGTCGAACTCGAAGGCATTGCCGTCCGAGTCGAACTGCAGCTTCGCCAGCGAATTGCGGTGCTCGCCAGTGAAGCTCAGGGTCACGATGCGGTTGGTCGCCGGATCGGACTGATCCCCATCGGCGGCGGCGATGACTTGCGTGCCGGTGAAGGAGTCGATCACGTTGCCAAGCGTGTCGAGCAACGTCAGCGTGTTGTAGCTGTCGATCGAGCCCCAGTAGAAGCTGATCTTGTCGATCGCGCCGAAGGCCGAGAGATCGAGGATCTTGCCGTTGCCGTCCGTCGTGCCGACCGAGGCATAGCCCGTCGCGTCCTGCCATGGCGCCGCATGGACGCCGCTCTGCGTGCCGCTGGTGATGACGCCGTTCCAGGCAGCATCGGGCGCTTCGAATTCGAAGATGGCGGTCGGCGTGAAGCCTGCCCCCGTCCAGGGACCGGCGATGCTGTCGAGCGAAACGGCGGCATTGGCGCCCGTCGAAGCAAGGAGCATCGTCGCAGCAGCGATAGCGAACTTCTTCATATATATTACTCCCACTCTTCCCACGATTGGATGAATATTAACCTATTTCATTAGTTCATTGATCGAACTGACAACTCTAAAATAGCAGATCTCTGCGGAACGTCGATACGATTACGTGGTTAATCGATACAAGTTGCGACATTCCGCGCATTAACCCTCGATGATTACTATGGTTCCCGGATTTATTCGGCGCCGAAACCGTGCATTTCCGCGCCCTTCGCGGACGGATGGCCGGTAGACATGGTTTACGCCCATCCGGGGCCGCTCGGCGCCTGTCCTCAAATGGGGCATCGGGTTACCCAAAAGTTACCGGCGGGGGGACAGCGAAGAAAAATCCGCGGAAAAATGCGGCATACGGCCTACGCCCGCCGCAAAACGGACATAACGCCGGCTAAGGACACGCCGTGCTCCTGCGCAGGCAGGAGCCCAGGGCGCAATGGCGGTGTGCTATCGCCCTGGGCTCCTGCCTGCGCAGGAGCACGGCGCCTATTGAAGCAAGCTCACCTCTCACACCGGGCGGCCGCTCCTCAGCCCTGGATATTATAACCCTTCATGAGGTCGTAGAGCGTCGGGCGGCTCACGCCCAGCAGGCGCGCGGCATTGGAGATGTTGCCGTCCGAGCGAGCGATAGCGCGGCGCACCGCCTGGCTCTCGGCCGCCTCGCGCACGGCCCGCAGATTGACGACGCCCTCGTCCGCATCCTCCGACGAGGCAAGGTCGAGGTCGCCCGCGCCGATCAGCTTGCCGTCGGCCAGGATGACGGCGCGCTTCACGCGGTTCTCCAGCTCGCGGACATTGCCGGGCCAGGCCCAGGCGTCGATCGCGGCCGCGGCGTCCGTTGCGAGGCCCTTCACCTGCGGATTGAGTTCGCGTGCGTAGCGCGTGACGAAGTGGCGGGCGAGCAGCACGGCATCGCCCGGCCGCTCGGCAAGGCTGGGGATGCGCACCACGATCTCGGCCAGGCGATAATAGAGGTCCTCGCGAAAGCGACCGTCGCCGATCATGGCTTCCAGATTCTGGTGCGTCGCGCAGACGATGCGCGTGTCGACGGGGATCGCCTGCCGCCCGCCGATCCGCTCGACCACCCGCTCCTGCAGGAAGCGCAGCAGCTTGACCTGAAGCGGCAGCGGAATGTCGCCCACCTCGTCGAGGAACAGCGTGCCGCCCTCGGCCTGCTCGATCTTGCCCGGCGTGGTCTTGACGGCACCCGTGAAGGCACCCTTCTCATGGCCGAAAAGTTCGCTCTCCAGCAGCGTCTCGGGAATGGCGGCGCAATTGATCGCCACGAAGGGCGCGTCTTTTCTGTCGCTCGCATCGTGGAGGCCGCGCGCGAGCAGTTCCTTGCCGGTGCCGCTGGCTCCCAGCAGCATGACCGTGACGTTCGCGCCCGCCACGCGCTCGATCATGCGCGCAACCTTGAGCATCTCCGGCGCCGCCGTAATCATGTGGCCCAGCACGCGCCGGTCCTCGGGCGCGGTCTCGGAAAGGCGGCGGTTCTCCGCCTCCAGTGCGTGCACATGAAAGGCGCGCGCGACGATGTGTCCCAGCGAATCGATGTCGATCGGCTTCTGGTAGAAATCCCATGCGCCCGCCGCGATGGCCCCGCGCGCGCTCGCTCGCTCGCCATGGCCCGAGGCGACGATGACCTTGGTGTCGGGCCGCTCGGCGAGGATGGCGGCGAGCACGGCCATGCCCTCGCTGATGCCGTCCGGATCGGGCGGCAGGCCCAGGTCCAGCGTCACCACCGGCGGCATTTCTGCGCGCAGCAGTTCCAGCGCCTCTTCCCGGTCGCCGGCAATGAACAGTTGATAGCCGTCATAGGCCCAGCGCAGCTGGCGCTGGAGGCCCGGATCATCCTCGACGATCAGCAGTTTCGGGCGGGTATCGGGCATCAGCCGGTCCTCTGGAGGCGGGGGTCAACAAGTTTGCGCGGCGCATCCGCGCCGGCGCCTGCCGAATCGCTAGCGGCAAAAGGCAGACAAATGGTGAAGCACGTCCCCTCGCCGGGCGTGCTTTCGACATCGAGCGTACCGCCCATAGCGCTCACCAGCAGCCGCACCTCATGCACGCCAAGACCGAAGCCATTGGGCTTGGTCGAGCTGAACGGGCGGAACAGCGCATCACGGATGAAGTCGGCGCTCATGCCGCAGCCCTCATCGACGATGCGGATGACTGCCGCCTCGCCCCGCGCGCTCAGATCGATGCGGACCGGCACGCCCTGCGGGCTCGCTTCCAGCCCGTTCTTGACGAGATGGCCGAGCGCGCGTTCCAGTGCCTCCTGATCGGCGCGGACCGGCCGGGCGATGTCGCCGCTCAGCTCCACCGGGCCCAGTCCGCTCGTCCAGCGCGGCTGGAGCGCGCGCAGCAGCGCGCCCAGGCGAACCTCGCCCGATCCCGCACGGCCTCCCGCGCCCGGGCGGCCCAGCCGATCCAGCAGGTCGGTCATGCGCTGCACCGTCTCCTTGAGTGTCAGCACCATGTCGGCACGGAAATCGGGATTGTCGGCGTGCCGCTCGGCATTGCTGGCGAGCAGCGACATCTGGCTCACCAGATTCTTGAGATCATGGAGAATGAAGGCGAAGCGGCGATTGAACTCGTCGAACCGCCGCGCCTCGGCTAGCGCCTCGCGCGTGCGCGCCTCGCTGATGAGCGCCGCTGCCTCGCCGCACATCACCCGGAGCACGTCGAGATCCTCCCAGTCGATGCGGCGCGGCACGGCCGGACTTGCGAGCAATATGGCGCCCACCAGCCGCCCCTCATGTGCCAGCGGCGCAAGCACCCAGGCGCGTGGGTCCGCTTCCATCCAGCCGGGCAGCCATTCGCCATAGCGCGCCCAGTCGGCCGCGATGTCGAGGATCCAGCCCGTGGCCTCCAGCCGATCGGCAAGGGCGGCGGGCAGACTCTCCACCGGACCGGAATCGGCCGGCCACTGCCAGTCATGGCCGCGCAGCAGTGCCCCGTCCGGTCCGCGCAGGAACAGCAGCGCGCTCGGAGACTGCATCACGTCCGCAATGGCACGGCCCAGACGTTCGCCGAGCGGGCCATGCCCCTCCCCCGTCCGCCCCACAGTCGCCGCGAAGCCGAGCCACACCGCGCGATAGTCGTAGCGATGCGCGAAGAAATTCTTGGTGATCTCTACCCGCAGCCACGCCCGCAGCGCCGCCGAGGGCATGAGCGCCAGCACGGCGACGGCCAGGGCGAAGAGCAGTGCGAGCTGGACGACACGGCCGAACGGCGCGGCGATGTCCGCCGTCATCGTCACCA
>CBIMKI010000218.1:0-4349 GCA_966244395.1 uncultured Sphingobium sp.
GATTGAGCAGCAGATAGGGATGCACGTCGAAGGCGCCGGGCTGCATATAGGCACCGGGGCGCTTGCCCTGGCGGGGGAGGGGGTCCATCCAGCGGGCCGCCGTCGCCTGGCCGAGCCGGTCGACATAGTCCTTGCCGAGCGGCCGGGTGGACTCGATCGTGAGGGTGCGCATCTGGTCGAGCGTGAAGCTGCGGTCGAGCGCCACGATGGGCGGATAGATGTCGTAATAGCCGATGTCCGGCAGCTTGAGCATCTTGCGGCGGAATTCGAAATAGCGGTGGAGCTGCGGCAGGCCGTTGTTCGCCTCCGCCACCAGCGTGCGGTAGACGCTCTCCGGCACGTTGGCGCCCGAGAGCGCACTAGCGAGCGCACTGGGATATTTGCGCGCCTTGGCCTCGAAGATGTGGCCCTTCACATGGGCATAAAAGGTCGCGCCGAAGCTGTTGCGGAAATCGCCATGCGTCTTCCAGAAGGCATCGAACACGGCGATGCGGTCATCGCGATTGGGCGCATCGCGGTGGAGCGTGTAGCCCTGGCTGTCGAGGCGCACCGCCTTGCCGTCCGAGAGCTTGATGACCGGCCAGGGAATATCCGACGAGCGCAATTGCCCGGCGATGTCGCCAGGGCCCGCGAGCGGCGCGGCGGTGGCGGCCAATATGGCCTCGCCCTCCGGCGAAAGCGTGTGCGGCGCACGGCGCAGGATGTTCGCGAGATAGAAATCGAAGCGGCGCTTGAGCTGCGCGCTGGCGGCAAGGAAGCTCTCGACCTTGGCCTGGCCGAGCGTGAGCACCTCCGGCGCGATCCAGGCGCTCGCCTCGCCGAGCGACGTATAGAGGTCGGTCGACTGGGCGTGCTTCTCCTGATTGGCGGCGATGCGCACGTCCTCATCGCCCTTGAGGCTGGTGTAGACATAGACGCGGCCGATGGTCCGCAGCAGATCGGACTGGAGCGAGAGCGCCTCCAGCATCACCTGCGCGCTCTCGCCCAACCGGCCCTGATAGGCCGCGAGGCCGGCGAGATCGGCCGTGGCCTGCTTGCGGGCGGCATCCCACGCGGCATCGTCGGGATAGATCTCCGTGAGGTCCCACTGCGCGCCCGATCCGCCGGCACCGCCGCCGGCCGCGCCCTGCGCATAAGCCGGCACGGACAGCATGAGCGTGGCAAGAGCGGCGCTGGCAATGGCATCGCGGCGCGTGACGTCGGTCATTGATGGGCTCCCGAATTTCGATGGCGCTTAATGTGGCGCTTTTCCGCCGCGACGCAAACAGGCATGTGAGATGGGCCGCGGGCGCGCGCCCACGGCCCGATCGCTCACCAGATGCGCACGCGGTCCGCGGGGGCGAGGTAGAGCTTCTGGCCGGCCTGCGGCTTGAAGGCATCATACCAGGCATCCAGATTGCGCACGACCGCGGCCCGCTCGATCGAGGGGCTGTGCGGATCGGTCAGCAGGCGCTGGCGCAGATTGGCCTCGCGATAGTTGCGCCGCCAGACCTGCGCCCAGCCCAGGAAGAAGCGCTGGTCGCCCGTGGTGCCGTCGAGCACCGGCGCGGCCTTGCCGCCCAGCGCATGGCGATAGGCGTCATAAGCCACGGTGAGGCCGGCGAGATCGCCGATATTCTCGCCCAGGGTGAACTCGCCCTTCACATGCTCGCCGGGCAGCGGCTCATAGGCGTCATATTGCGCGACGAGCGCCTTGGACGCCGCCTCGAAGGCCTGGACGTCAGCCTCCGTCCACCAGTCGTCGAGCTTGCCATGCTCGTCATATTTCGCGCCCTGATCGTCGAAATGATGGCTGATCTCATGGCCGATGACCGCGCCGATGCCGCCATAATTGATCGCCGGGTCCGCCTTGGGATCGAAGAAAGGCGGCTGGAGAATGGCGGCGGGGAAGACCACTTCCATCATGCTGAAATTGGCATAGGCGTTCACCGTCTGCGGCAGCATGCCCCACTCCCAGCGGCGGATCGGCTCGCCGAGCTTGCCCAGCTCATAATCGCGCTCGAAGCGGTGGGAGCGGATCGCATTGCCGAAGAGGTCGCCGGCCTCCACCGCGAGGCCGCCATAGTCCCGCCACTTGTCGGGATAGCCGACCTTGACCGTGAAGTTGGCGAGCTTGGCCTTGGCGCGCGCCTTGGTCTGCGGCTGCATCCAGGCGAGGCCATCGATACGGCGGCCCATGGCGTCGAGCACATTCTTCACCAGCTTGTTCATCTCCGCCTTATATTCGGGCGGGAAATAGCGCTCGGCATAGATGCGGCCGACCTCCTCGCCCAGCGAACTCTCGACGAACTCGACGCCGCGCTTCCAGCGCTCCTGCTGCTGGGGCGTGCCCTGCAGCGTGGTGCCGAAGAAGGCGAAGGTCGCGTCGTCCACAGCCCTCGGCAGATAATCGGAGAGATCGCGCAGGCTGTTGATGAGGAGCTGGTCCTTGAGCACCGCGATCGGCGTCGCATCGAGCGTGTCGGCAATGCCTTTGACCGCGCTCGGCTGGGCGATCAGCACGGAACCGATCTTCGGGCTGGTCGCGCGCAGCAGCACCGGCAGGTCGAGCGCCGCGCTGGAAAGGCTCGCCGTGTCCGCCAGCGCGAACTTGTTGTAGGTCTTGACCGCGTCCGAGCTGTCCTCGCGGGTCCACTGCACCTTGGCGATGGCCGTCTCCAGCGCCATGACGGCCTGGGCGCGCCGCTCGGCATCGCTCTCGCCGGCCAGCGTCAGCATCTGCGCCAGATAGGCGACATAGGCCGTACGCAGCGCCTGCATCTTCTCATTGTCGAGAAGATACATGTCGCGGTCCGGCAGGCCCGTGCCGCCCTGGAACATGGCGAAGATGTAGTTTTCCGGGTCCTTGTCGTCCTGGCCGACATAGCTCTGGAGCGGGCCGCTGATGCCCATCGCGCCGGCCTCGAGCAGCAGCGCCTGATAATCGGCCTTGCTCTGCGCGGCGCGGATGCGGCCGAGCCAGGGCTGGATCGGCGCGAGGCCCTTCGCCTCGACGGACGCGGTATCGAGGAAGCTCGCATAGGCTCGTCCGACCTTGCTGGCGGGATCGGTCTTCACTTCCTCGATGATGCCGCGCACGCGCTCCTTGGAGAGATCATCAAGCGCCGTGAACATGCCGTAGTTCGACTTGTCGTCGGGGATCGGCGTGTCCTTTGCCCAGCTGCCGTTGGCATAGCCGTAGAAATCGTCGCCGGGCGCCACGTTCCTGTCCATGCCCTTGGTGTCGAAGCCGAACGTGCCGAGCGACGCGCCCGCCTTGGCCGCTTCCTTGGGGGGCGGCGCGCTCGCCGGGGCCTGTGCAGAAGCGACGCCGCCGCCGAGCGCGACAAGGGCGCTTCCGGCAAGGGCAGTGGTGAGGATGTGTCGAAGCATGGACGCCTTCCTATGTTCGGGAGGGACCGGCCGGTCCCGATATGGCCGCATCATTGGCACAGATTTTCCACCTGTTCAAACCGGCAAATCTTTTTGAACGAGTGCACGCCCCGCATCCGGCCGCGCGCATGATGCAACCGCAGTTGCGCCCTTCGCCTCCAGCGGCTGAACGGGGCTTGAACCCTGCCAGTGCGCGCGAACGGCGCTCATGAAAAAAGGGCCGGAGGATCGCTCCCCCGGCCCTTCTTGTCCTGACTGGGCTGGACCTTAGAAGTCCATGCCGCCCATGCCGCCCATGCCGCCCGGCATGCCGCCGCCGGCAGCCGGCTTGTCTTCCGGCAGCTCGGCGATCGTCGCCTCGGTGGTGATGAGCAGGCCGGCCACCGAAGCGGCGTCCTGCAGCGCGGCGCGCACGACCTTGGTGGGGTCGACGACGCCGGCGGCGACGAGGTTCTCGTAAGTGTCGGTCGCAGCGTTGAAGCCGCGGGTCTCGTCATTCTCGCGCAGCAGGTTGCCGGCGACCACGGCGCCATCGACGCCCGCATTCTGGGCGATCTGGCGCAGCGGCGCTTCGATGGCCTTGCGGATGATGTCGACGCCGCGCGTCTGGTCGTCATTGGCGCCCTTGAGGCCGTTGAGAGCCTTGGTCGCATAGAGGAGGGCCGTGCCGCCGCCGGGGACGATGCCCTCTTCGACCGCCGCGCGCGTGGCGTGCAGCGCGTCGTCGACGCGGTCCTTGCGCTCCTTCACTTCGACCTCGGACGCACCGCCGACCTTGATGACGGCGACGCCGCCAGCCAGCTTGGCAAGACGCTCCTGGAGCTTCTCGCGGTCATAGTCCGACGTGGTGGTCTCGATCTGCGCGCGGATCTGCTCCACGCGGCCCTTGATCGCGTCCGCCTCGCCCGAACCGTCGACGAGGGTCGTGTTGTCCTTGTCGATGGTGACGCGCTTGGCCTGGCCGAGCATGCCGAGCG